>JAEEJI010000027.1 GCA_016281825.1 Muribaculaceae bacterium
CGCACCTTGTAGTTGCCCGGTGCCAGGTCGCGGAACACATACACGCCATTGTAGAAGTTATCGCAGGTGTAGCTATTCAACTCATTGCCGTTGGCATCGAGCAGCGTCGCCCTGGCGCCGCTGATGGGAATGTACTGGTCGTGCGTGTTCTTGCACGCATTGGCAAACCGCGGGTAATTACTCACGCGTTGGCTGTCCTTGATTGCGCCCATGATCCCGCCCACCTGCGGCGCGTCGGCACCGAAGTAGTCGAGGAAGAATCGATACAGGTTCACCGCGGTTATTCGGGCATAGTCCTTATTGAGCAGACGGTGAGTTTCGGGCTTGTAGTCGTGGAACGAGCCTTCGACCAGGAAACCCGGCACGGTGAGCGGACGCATCACACCCAGATAGTAGCCCAGGAAGTGATAGTCGTCACGCACAATAGGGTTGCTGAGGCTTCCAGCAGTCCATACAGTCAGGTTGTTCTCATAGAGGAATGGCCAAGCCTTCATCGCCATGTCCTTACTGACTGGATTCCAAGGCACGCCAGCTTCGGCATTCTCATTGCCCTTGTACAGGTTGAGCAGGTAATTCGTGCCGCCATTCGCCCCCAGCGCATTGCTGTGCACCGAGATGAACGCGTCGGCATTAAAGGCATTCGCTTCCTCAGCAATCTCGCTGAGCACCTTGTCATCCTGGTCACGATTGAGCGTACGAGAAATCATCACCGTGGCGTTGGCCTCCTGCAGCAGTCGGCGCAGCTCCAGGCCCTTGACCAGGTTACATGTCGACTCATAGAAGCCGAGCGTATCGCCTTGGGCGAAGGGAATGGTGACGACATTGCGGTCATTGGCCAGGTCATATCCACCATGGCCCGGGTTCACATAGATTCTTTTGCCTGTCAGGTCGCCAGCCTGCGACATCATCGCACATACGGCGAAGCATAGTAATAAAAACTTTTTCATGATGTCACAAGTTTTACTGGTTAATACTGACTGTCATCACATAAACCTCGCCCTCAGCGGTGTTGAACGCCACGCGTCCTGCCTGTGCACTGGGGTACATCGCCTTCAGGCTATCGTCAGTGAGCTTTTGCTGCACCGAGCCGTCAAGGTTAGTCATCACGAGGACACTAGCAGTGACCTCGTAACCATCGTCCTGATCCTGCATCGCCACCAGCCACTGGTCATTGAACCAGCGTGCGGCGCGCATCTTGCCTACAAAGGTCGTTGCCTGGGTTGCCAGGTCCATGACATAGGTGCCAACACCAGATACGCCGTAGACCAACTTTGTGCCGTTGGGCGAGAGCTGCGGCCACAGGTAGCGTTGGTCAGCGCCATTGGGTGTGAGGATGGTTGTCTGGCCGTTGAGCGTCAACTCAATCTGTAAGTTCTGGTTTGTGCGCACGGGGCTAGAAACAGCATTACGTCCGGCACGCGGTGCGGTCGAGAGCACTTGCGCTTTACCAGTGGTCAAGTCGATGCTTGTCAGACCTGTATAGTTCTGTTCAGTGACCAGCACGGTAGTGCCATCCTGTGTCAGTTGCGGATAGAATGCCGCTTTATCGGTCATGACCCGTGTCATCGGACCTGTGGTGATGGTTTGTGCCATCGCCACTCCCGACACCAAGGTCAACGTCAATAATAGTGCTTTGAATTTCATTGATGCTATTGTTATTCTAAATAGTCTAGAGCCTCCAGAAAGTCTAGAGATCCTAGGCTACTATTGTATGCAATTACTTGCCGAGCATGATGTTAATCACGGCATTGACATCAGCGATGTCAATATTACCATCGCCGCTCACATCGGCATCGCCAGGATAATCGCTGGCCGGATTCTTCTGGAGCATGATATTAATGATGGCGTTGACATCAGCGATATCGACCTGGTCGTCACCGGTCACGTCACCTTGCACGCCCGGTGTCACACCAGCGACAGTGATGGCCTGGTCAGCGGGAGCGGGAGTGGTGTAGCTATTGTCATCGGTAGGCATGGCAAAGATAGCCAGTCCAGCGCTCTGGTCGTTAGCCTGATATAGGTTGCCAGCCACGTCAAACGCCAAGCACCACACGCGGTTGTTAGCCATACCATGCAAGAATTGATACTTTGGTGTCAGCAGCGGTGCGCCATCACTTGTCTCACCCATCTCAAACACCTTGATGCCGTCGTTATTTGCGATGGCCAAGAGAGTTCCCTCCTCATTAATGGCGAGACCACCAATCTGAGAGTTGCCAACCATCACGCCGTCGGGGTCAGCAGTAGCGCTATTGAAGTCAACAGCATTGGTTGAAGTGTTATAGTGAATCAATGCAGGCAATTCTGCAGCTTCTAACCAGCGGTACTGCGAAATCCACCAGCCGGTAGCATCGGGAATGATGTTGGTCGATCCGTTTTGTTCCAGATGTTCGGCGTTGTCAAACACCACTGCCGACGGTGCCTGCACCCAAGGATTCTCGGCGTTGCCGATGTTGTATTGCAACAGGGTCTTGGTGAATCCTGCGGGGCCCACATAGTCCTCATCGAAGGTGTAAAGCACGGTGTTCTCGCCCTCGCCTTCAACCCAAATCGAAACGATAGAGCCGGCGATGGCGATACTGTCACCACCATCGCGGTTCACCAACAGACCAGTGCCATTGTAGTTCTCACCACCAAAGATGGGGGTGAAGTCCTTGGTCAGGTCAGCGGGGTCAGCTTTCCACACGCCCGGATGGCTATCGCTCCAGTCGCACAGATAGAGTGCGTCCTTGGCGATGAACACGCGCTGCGGGCTGGCCGAAGATGCCTCAAATCCGGCATTGCCAGTATATGGCTCATTGCCCTGCTCTGTGAAGTCCTCAAATGCGGCATTGTAGACATACAGTCCATTCGAAGTGCGACCCGTAGAGGTGTGCCCGCTCTCGGTGACATAGATACGGCCGAAGTAGGGGCTCTCCACATCGTTATCAATGGCGACGCAACGAGCGTAAGCGAAGTCCAGATTCTCGTTGGTGGTATTGTCCTCCACCTTGATGGGTACATCGCTGGTGTTGGGCTCGCCAGTGGCCTTCAGGCTCCAGGCCAGGTTCTCACCTGTAACGCCTTCAAGTGTCACTTCGACATTGTTGACTCCCTTCACGCCTGCGCCTAGATTGAAGGTTTGGTCACCAATCAGCAGGTCTACAGCCGTTGCCGGGGCGTTGAGGACGAACGAGATTTCATACTTGTTGCCATCCACTTTTGTGGCCTTCAGGCCGCTAGCGTAGACATTGGCCTCTTGCGCCGTGGCGCCCAGTGCTAGGCAAGCGGCTATTGCTAATAAGAAATGTTTCATTGTATTAATTCGTTATCAGTTAATAGTTAATAGTTCGGCTGGATTTTAAAATCCAGCCGAACCCACGATTACTTAATGACTTTCGTGCTCTGGGTGGTGCCATCAGTGTAGCTAGTGACAACGATGTTCACGCCCTGGAACGGAGTGCTGCTGCGCTGGCCGGCCAAGTTGACATACTCAACCTTAGCAACGGTTTTGGCATCGATGCTCTTCACGCCTGTTGGACTCTCGACGGTGATAGCCTCGGCAGCAGGTGCCTCAGTGGTGAAAACATTGTCTTTAGGCAAAGCGAAGTAAGCAAGACCAGCACCTTGGTCGGCAGCGGCGTACAGGTTGTTGGCTGCATCAAAAGCCAAGCTCCAGACACGAGTATTGGACAATCCGTGTGTGAACTCATACTTCGGTGTGAGTGCCACGTCACCACGTGTTGCAACGATGTCAAAGACCTTGATTGCGGTATTGGCTGCGATTGCCATCATCGTGCCATCAGCACTCATAGCAAGGCCACCGTCCATCGAATTTCCGACCAGCGCACCACCATTCGCGCCAGCAGTAGCACTGTTGAAGTCAACTTCTCCTTCGTTAGTAACGTGAATCAGTGCGGGATTGGCTGCGGTCTCACTATAACGGTACTGCGACATCCACCAGCCAGTCTCGTCGGGAATGATGTTGGTGTTGCCGTTGGCCATAAGATTGGTGGGGTCATTGAAAATCTCTGCAGTCGGGGCTGCAGCCCAGGGAGTCTCGGCTAAACCAATGTTGTATTGCAACAATACATTACCGTTACCATAGTCCTCATCGAAGGTATAGAGAACCGAGTTTTCACCCTCACCCTTAACCCAGCACGACACGACAGAACCTGCGATTTGGGTGCCGTCATCGGTCAAGTGAATACCGCCACTACCCATCGTGCCGCCAAAGATGGGCACAAAAGCCTTAGTCAAGTCATTGGGATCAGCTTTGAAGACATTAGAGTGTGCATCACTCCAGTCAGCAAGATAGAGCGCATCCTTAGCAACAAACACGCGCTGGGGACTAGCTGCTGACGAAGTAAAGCCGGCATTGCCACCATAGACGGTTCCATCACCCTCAAAAGCGGCATTGAAACGCATCACACCCGTCTCATCGGCCGATTTGGTCTCGCAGACATAGATGCTGCCAAAGAAGGGGCTCTCCATGTTGTTGTCGACCGCGATACCGCGAGTGTTAGTGAACGCTTGATTGCCAATCTTGACGGGATCAGTAGCACCCTCAGCACCTGTGGCGGTAAGGCTCCATCCAAGATTCTCGCCTTCGACACCTTCAATGGTCACTTCTTTGGTGTTTTCACCCTTGACGCATTCGCCCAGGTCAAAGGTCTTGTCGCCCACATTCAGCACGACCGTAGCCGGTGCGTTGAGCACGAACGAGATTTCATACTGGTTGCCGTCCATTTGTGTAGCCTTCAAGCCACTGGCATAGACGTTGGCTTCCTGCGCTGTGGCACCGAGTGCCAAGCAAGCCACTAACGAAAGAAATAAGTACTTCAGTTTCATGAGATAAAAAATTAAAAAGTTAATATAAAGTGGTTTTTTGAGTTTTGGAATTCTTTGGAACCCCTCAACCTCCGGGGTGGGAGAATTGAGGGGGAGTTCAAATAGATAAGTTCTTTCTATTCCCGCTCGGGGAAAGTAACGAGGATGAAGCCAGCCTTGGTAGCGGCACCCATCACTGCAAATTCGCCATTGACGACACCCCAACCCGTGCTTGCAGCCGGGGCTGAACCGAAGGCGCCACCCAGTTCGAGTTCAAACAGTGGCGACGGGTCCTCGGCATTATTCAGCTTGTCGAAGGCCTGGGCCGTGTTAATACCATCGGCCAGACTGTAGACATACATCGTGGCAACCTTGTCGCCCGACCAGCTGCCCCAACGTGCACTGGTGCAGATCAGGTAGCGCTCGTTGTCATAGACTACCACGCGGGCATCAGTGCAACGCAACGGAACGATGTCGGCTGAAATTGAAGTACCAATCTGGTTGCCATCCTTGTCAACCAAGAAGATTGGAGCCTGGATGCTGGTGAAGACATACTCACCTGGACTTCCATAGACCTCGTTGACCGAGGCATAATACGGACCTGAGGTCGGCAACTCAATCGGCGTGGGCTCGCTAAGTTGTGTCCAGCCAGTGACCTTCATGCGCACAGGGCTAGTACCATCTTGGCGGAGCATGAAGATGTATCCGTTGCCATCGTCGTCAAGGTTCACCGAGATGTTGTCGCCA
>JAEEJI010000256.1 GCA_016281825.1 Muribaculaceae bacterium
ACCACAGGGTGCATCATCAAGTTGGCACCGAAGGTGATTTCGGTGGTCTCAAAGCCATTGCCTGCCAAATAGTACTGCATCAGGCTGGAGTCAAGCATGATGTCCCGGTGGTTGGAGATATACAGGTATGCCTCATCGGGCTTGAGCCGCTCGATGCCTGAGCAAGTGAACTCGGTAATGGTGCGTGCGATAATCTGCTCATTGACCTTATACATGGTATCGAACTGAAACTCGTGTGTAGTTTTGAAATTCTCCACTCGCTTCCTGACCTCCTCCAAGGGCACGTCAGGATAGACAAAGGAGGCCAGCAACGGGAAGACGTCGCTGTGCGCGATGCGATGCATAGCTGCGGGGATTTCACTGTCGTTGTAAGGTCGGATGTCGTCAAACATAGTCTTTTTAATTGAGAATGGAGAATTGAGAATTAAGACCGCGCTTCGCGCTGGTAGTATTATAACGCGAAACAAGCGAATCAATTATTCAAGCACGCGAAGCATAAATCTATTATCTATTATCTATCATCTATCATCTGTAATCTATTATCTTTTCGCAGCCTTGCGAGGAACAGAGCCAGTTCAGAAACTGTTCTTTCCATTGTCGGCACTCGGGGGAGCCTTTCGTTTCGCTGGCGCCGAAGCCATGACCGCCGGTACGGTACTGCAGGTAGGTGTGCGGCACGTGTTGGGCGGTGAGTGCCGAGTCGAGCAGGACCGAGTTGCGCCAGTGTACGACAGGGTCATCAAGGCAGTTAACCAGAAACACTGGTGGGCAGTCAGTCGGCACATGACGCTCGAGCGAGAGACTGTCGCACAACGCCTTGTCACCCGTGCGCGAATCGCCCAACAGAGCGCGCCGCGACCGCTTGTGCACACAGACATCGGTCATGGTCACCACCGGATAGATGGGTGCCACAAACGCTGGCCGCTCAGCCTGGGGGAACAATTCGGCCGCCGACATCACCAAATGTCCTCCTGCCGAGAAGCCCATCGCTCCAAGCGAATCGGGGTTGATGCCATAGGTCTCGGCATGAGTGCGCACATAACGCAATGCCTGCAGCAGGTCATCCTGCGGGTCTGGGTATCGGTTGCCGCGCCACAACAATCGATAATGCGTGATGAAGGCGGGCACCCCTGCCACGCGATACTTCAACACGAATGCGGCGATGCCATTCCGTTGCAGCCAACGCGCCACCTCATGCCCCTCGACCTCAATATCATGCCAGAAGTAACTTCCTCCCGGGCAAACGATGACGGCGATATGACCCACTCCCGGTACGGTGTAGGGCGTCAACTCGACACGTTTGTGGCTCGGCTCGTCCTCCCAGATGTTGACCACCTGTAGGCCCCCTCCACCCCCCCCTAAAGAGGGGGGAGTACAGCTAGCGATAAGCCATAGGCCATATATTAGACAGACAAGAATCTGTTTCATCGTTTGAAAAACTTCGCCACCCATCTACCCAAGCGCATGGGCCAAGCATAAATCACTGTCAAGAAGCACAATACCGTGTTGAGCACGGTGATGCGCAAGAAGTCCTTGCCGGGCCTGAAGTGACTCACCCGCTGGTCTTGCGGGGGATAATAGACCCGAATGGGTGTGGACACCAACTGCACGCCGTGCCACGAAGCAAACACCATCAGCGCAAGTTCGGCCTCATAGCGCGAGGTAATCCATGAGAGCCCTTTGAGACGCCTTAACGGATAGAGGCGATAGCCCGTCTGCGTGTCCAGGAGCCGCTGCCCCGTTTGGACATAGAACCAGAAATTTGAGAACTTGTTGGCAAACTCGCTTCCCGCCGAGCGTTGCACACCTTCGAGATCACGCTGTCCCACGATGAGTGCGCCCGGATGCTCCTGGTTTATCCGCACAAAGACTGGGATGTCATCGGCATAATGCTGGCCGTCGGCATCTAGGGTGATGGCATAGCAGAAACCCATTTTCATCGCCCGCCTAAACCCGCATTTGAGCGCATGCCCCTTGCCGCGGTTCTGGGCATACTCGACCAGCGTGATTCGGTCGATGCTGTGCAGGATATTGGTGGTGGCATCGGTCGATCCGTCGTTGACCACGATTACATCGTCGCACTGCTCGAGTGTGTCGCGCACAACCTGCCTTATGGTTCCGCCATTGTTGTAAGTCGGTATGACCACACAAATGCCTCGCTCGTGCATCAGCCGTTTCTGCCCTATCCCATCGCCGCTCTGCTCCATGCTATTGCTGTCCACGCTCCAAGATATATAGTTCAGCCACAAAGTGGTCATCATTGGGATAGTCTATCCAGCCGGTAATCATGCTCTTTGTTGATGGGTCGAGCATTGAGGCCTGTTGGACAATTTTGATGAGCTTCTCATCCCGCTCAGGCAAGATATAGAAAGAGGTCTCGCCATGATAATTATTGCGCATGGCAATCTCGCCCACCGAGAGGTTGGGCAAGGTATAGACAAACACCGACGGACTGGGATAAAATCCCTCGTCGCCATCAATGCTCGCCACATAGTCGCGGTCGGCAGTTATCGACGAGGTGCGGTTGAAGAGCACCACGGCGCGGTCATCGCAGTCTACAAAGCGCTCACGCCCTTCGGCCTTGAGCAACAACTCGGTAGCGATAAATGCCAGCCGTGCCAAGGAGTCCATCTTGAAAAACTTGGGATAGTCGCCCACCTCGTTTTTATAGATTTCGGTGAGCAGCGCTGCGCCCGTCTCGGTGGTGTCTAGGCGAATGCCATCTATTATGACCTCATTATTAACAATTACCACCCAGTGAGTCCTGTCCCCACAAGCCCCGTTGTCCCCCCAGCCCCCTAAAGGGGGAGCAAACAAACATTCCCCCTTTAGGGGGTTAGGGGGACTACCCACCAGCAAGGCGGCATTGCCTCCGCCAAAGCCTGAAATCATCTTCACGAAGGCAGGCTTGTGGTCGTCATCGCTGAGGTGCTCGGCCGAAAGCTGAATCTTGCCCGAGACACCACGCTCACTGAAGCCACGTGTACCCAAGACGATATGATGCTTCAGCGCCTGAACAGAGATAACCGTCTCAAGCACACCCGCAGCGCCCATGGTGTGGCCATAGTAACCCTTGAGCCCATTGACGGGCACATGGTTCAGTTCTGCCCGTTGGATGGCGACCGACTCCATCTGGTCGTTGAACATGGTCGCCGTTCCGTGGGCATTGATAAACGCCAAGCGCTCACTCGCCTCAGTGGCATGAATTGCATGGAGAGCACGGTAAGCGCCCTCGCCGTTCTTGGAGGGAGAACTCACATGGAAAGCGTCGTTGCGCACGGCACATGCCTCAATAGCCACAGCATCAGGCTGTGAGGGTCGTTCGCGCTGCAACACGATGGTTGCTGCCGCCTCGCCCAAGTTCAATCCCAGTCGTTCAAGGTCAAAGGGTCGGCAAGGCTCCTGAGAGACCGCCTTGAGCGACTGGAAGCCCGACACAGTGAAGCGATTCTGCACATCGGCACCCACGACTACCGCGACATCATAGTAGTCTGCCTCGAGCAGGCGATGCGCCAAAGCGATCGCAGCAACACCCGAAATGCAGGCGTTGCAAGCCACCAACGGCGTGGTGGTAAAGCCCAGCCAGCGGGCCACGCGGTGCGCCGCAGCTCCAGGATGAACATCCTCGGGTACGGGCTGCCCATATTGCAACCGGTCAATATTGGCCTTGGTGGTTCCCAGGATGAGCACCGTCCGTGGCGATGCCACGTCGATGTGGGCTTCGTTAATGGCTTGCTGTGCCGACCGCGCCACGAGCGACTCGAAGCGCGTCATCCCCTCGATCATCAAAGCCTCCCACTGCTCGGCAGTGAACAGCGAGGCGGTGAAGGGCTCGGGCAGTAGCCAATGGGACTGATAAGGGCTGAGAGCCGACCTGCCAGCCAGCACGGCCTGGTAGTTCAGTTCAGTGGTCTCGCCCAGAGGCGATATGATATTGTCACCGATGCAATAAGTCATTGTTTACAATGCACGATGCATGATTAAGTTGTCAGTCTTCTGCGACCTGGTGCCAACGGGCTTTCCACTCGCTGTAGAACTTGGGATTGTCCCACAGCAACTCGTAGTTCATGTCAAAGAACACCTGCACCGAGTGTGCGGTGGCAAGCAGCGAGTTGTCGGCGGGGTCGTGTATCTCGTAGTCAAACACGATTTTGGCGCTGTCGGTGGGACGATAGATGATGTCGACACGAATGGTCATGCCATAGCGGATGACCCGCTTGTACTGCATGTCAAGTTCGACCAGCGGTGCCGGGCAGTCGTTGTCGAAGAAGGTGTGGTAGCCCAGGCCATATTTCTCGCCAAATGCCTCGCGGGCGTCCTCATAGTAGATGGGATAAGAACCATGCCAGACGATGCCCATCGAGTCGACCTCGTTGAAGCGCACTTCAATCAGTTTTGATGCTTTCAGTTCCATTTTTGTCAATGCAAAATGCACAATGCACAATGCACAATTTATTCTCCCAGTTTGTTAGTAACTATTCCTTGACGGCAATTTTCATCTGGGTGGTGGCAAGGGTCTCGTCACCCATGGTGACCATAGCCTGGATGAGCGTCATCCCGAAGATGTCCTGCAACACATCGAGCGTGGTGGTGACCGTCTCATCCACAAGGGGCAAGCGATGAATGGTCAGGTCACGAATGGCCCCGATGACACCTATCTGTATGCCCTTGAGCAAGATGTACTTGTTGATATAGCCGATGCGTGCGGCACAAGTCTGCGCGATGTGTTCGACCAGTCCAGTGGCCGACAATCGTCCATCCTCGACGAAGATATTGTCACCGCTGACGTGCAGCTCGGTGATGGTGCGTACCATGTCGAAATGCACCAACTGCGACACCATCACGAATGGCACTTGCTGCGGCAACAGTTCGTGCACATCGATGGCGCGTGCTTCTTGTTCGGTAGGATGATGCGGGTCAATCATGATTGCCAAAATTTGTGCAAGTCGAGAGCAAACCAAGCAAAGTGCAAGGTGAGCGCAATGCCAAGCTAGCTTGAGCATTGCTGAACCGCAGCCTTTGTTATCCAACCTTGCTTGAGTTTGCCGAGACGCTGCCTAATTTATCCAAAATTCATAATAGTTGTACCATTGCGTGGGATGCAGTCGCATGACGCGTTCGAGTTCAGCAACATAAGCTTTTGCCAGTTGGTCAATTTGCTCGTTGCGGCGAGCCTGCTTGTCGTAGTTCAGCGGGGTGATGTAGATGTGGTAGCGTTTGAGGGCAACCTTCATCACATTCACTGCGAGTACATCGACTCCTCGTGCCGTGGCAACCGAGAATGGGCCTTGAGGGAAGCGCGCCTCCTGCCCCAAGAACGGTAGCGTGATAGCACGTGAGGAGCCAAAGAAACGGTCGGCGGGCATACTCAGGATTTCGCCTTCTTGCAGCACACGGTTCATCTCAAACAGATGGCTCATGTCGTCCTTGACGGGGATCATCTGGATGCGGTTGTTACCGAAGAGCTGGTTGCGTCCTTGCATAACCGACTCCTTTTCGCCGAAGAACACCAGAGCATTGAAGGGCTTGCGGTCAGAAACGAGCGAATATCCCGCCAACTCATAGTTGCCTACATGGGCACTGAGCTGGACAAAAGCGTGCTCACTGGCTGCTAGACGCTGGAAGTTGTCATAGCCCTCGAGCTCGACCGGGAACCGTTTGCCTGCATACATGGCAAAGCGGTCGATGACCACAGTGGCAAAGACGCAATGATTGACGTAGGTCTTCCAAGCAGACTTCAGCGGAGAATAACCATGGCGCTGGCGAAAGTAGCGATAGGCAATGCCGCGGCTGGCGTTAAGCACCAGGCACACTGGCACGACAAACACGGCGGCAAAGGCATAAATCAGTCGCACGTCCACCACCTTTAGCAAAATGATGAGCGCGCGATGCAGCCATCCGGCGCCGTATGTCGTCCCTACCCACGCTTTCTGCGCCATGTCACAACTGCATCTTGTTTTCGATAAAGTCGCAGAAATCGCGCAAGGTCTTGACCTTGGTCATGTCCTCGGGTTTGATCTTGAAGCCAAAGTTACGTTCGACAATCACGACAATGTCGACAAAGTCCAGACTGTCAATGCCCATATCCTCTTTCAGACGGGCATCATCAGCAATGCGTTCTTCGTCAATCTCCAGGTCCTCGATGAGGAAATCTCTTACTTTCTCTTCAATTTCTTGTCTTGTCATTATCTAAATTAGAGGTTAAGGGTTTTGCAGACCACGATGCTGTGACCTTGTCCCAGGTGGTCATGAATGGTCTCTATCTCCATTCCGGCTTGTTGGATGCAGTGTTCCAAATCGGCAGTGTTATACATCTTGCTGTTGCCGTTGGCAATGGCGGTGAAGTAAAGGCTCGTCATCGTCAGGCACAAGGTGGCGGGCTCAAAGCGCTGGCGGTCCCACAACGTCTCCATGATGTAGACGCGTGTCTCTGGACCCATCACGGCCGCTGCACGACGCAAGATGGCGACAATCTCATCCATACTGAAGCAATCCAGGAACTGGCTCATCCAGATGGCATCAAGGCCTCCCTCGCGGCGCGGGAACTGTGCTTGCGGGTCTAGCAGGTTGATGCCGTAACCAGCGATGCGGTCAGCGCCAGGATGGCCGGCGACATTGGCGCGCATCATCTCGATTTGCTGCGGCAGGTCGAGGATGGTCACCTGCACCTCTGGGTCATGCGCAACACATTGCAGCGCCCACTTGCCAGTGTTGCCGCCCACGTCATAGAGCGAGCGCACATGGTGCTGGTCGAAGATGACCTCGAGCGCCTCGGGAAACGAAGAGTCGCTATAGAAGTGGTCAAAGCCGAACCAACTGCGCTGCACGTGCTCGGGCAAACTCGACAGACCCTCGTAGACCGTGGGCCACGAGCCGAAGTGACGCAGACCCTCGGGCTTGCCATTGAGCAAAGACTCCTCGAGGCGGAACATGCCCTCGTAGTTCACGTCGTGGTTAAAGTCGATGTTGACGCGCGTGGCGGGGTCATTGAGCAGAAACCAGCCCGTCTTCGAGAGGGTGAAGCGGTCGGTCTCGGGGTTGACGAGGATGGTGCCTATCGAGAGCGATGCCTCGGTGAGGCACTTGACAGCATAGTCGCTCAGACCTGTCTTCTCGCAGATTTCCTGGCGTGTAAGGCCATCGGTGGCGGCACCCAGCATCTCGAGGATGCCCCACTTGACCATCAGTCGCGATGCCTGGAACACGACAGGTCCCCACGCGATGAACTCGGCAAGCCGCTGCGCCTCACGGGCCGACAACTGCTCACGGGTATATTGCTTCAGTAAAGCCGGTGACAGATTCATCAGTGTCTCTTAAAACAGGGTTTAAGGGTTAGAGTTTAGGGGTTAGGGGGTTAAAAACCCTAATCCCTAAACCCTATGCTCTTAACCCTAAACCTTTTACTATTTGTTCTTTGCCTTTGATACCAACTTGGCAAGATCCTTGGCCAAGTCCTCGCAAGCGAGCACACGGCGCTGCTCATTGCTGTACGACATGTCACCAGCGCACTCAAAGTTGATGGTTGCGATGGTGCTCTTGGTAGAGCGGTCAACGATATCCACCGTTCCCTCAATGTGAGCGCCACGGGCAAAAGAGCCGAAGATGATGCCGGCTGCAGTGCTGCCATAATGGAACTTGGCAACGTGAATCACCATCTCGTACTGCGCTGCCGAAGCGTCGTCGGTAATCAGAGCATACTTCTTGTCCTTCTTGTTGAACATGGCGGCAAATGCCGACTCGCCAGCAGCAACCTCCGCGGGATAGTCACGCTCCCAGTCAGCGCCCTTCTCGCGCAGGAAGTCAGCAGGCTTCTTGTCCTCGATGAGCATGTTCTTGTAGTCCCACTTAACGAGTACACGCACGTTAGCGTCCTTCAGGGGGAACATTGATCCGCTCTTCACCTTGGCATCACCCCAGGTGGTCAGTGCTGTGAAAACCAACAGCACAGCAAATAGTAACTTCTTCATAATGAGTTGAGTTTAAAGATGAATAATAAAAACTATTTAGCACGTTTAATTAATTTGCACAGAAATTCGGCCAAGTCACTAAATGCCTGGTTTAGGCCCAGATAGCCAGGCAACGGCGTTCCAAACTGAGTGCCTTGTTGCTTCAAGACTTCAACCACGGCAAAGGGTTCGGCCTCGCCTTTTCGGTAGAAATTGACGTAGCCACTGAACGACGACGCCCCCAGACCGTTTCGACTGCCCAACTGCAGCGTTCTCACTTCAACGACCATGTGGAAAGGCGCGTCAGCGTTTTTGGTATACTTCGGACCCTTCTTGATGTCGTCATCCCATCGCTCAGTGAACCACTGCACCATCGTGGGCACTTCTGAGTCAAAATCCCGCCTTGAACTGCCGTAGTCATCGGCAAGGTACTCGTTGAGCGGCTTCTGGTTGGCATTGGTCTTCGTGAAGTCAAAGGTACAACTGATGGTCTGCCCAGCATCTTTCAAGGGCTTCAGCGAACCCGACTTCACACGCAACGGGTTGTCGGCGGCTGCGGTCATCACCACCATCACCACCATCATCAATCCTATCAAATAACGTTTCATAACTTCATACATAATTGTTAATTATTTCTTTGCCTTGCTGGCGGGGAGCACCAGTCGTATAGCTCCGCCCTCGTCTAGGGCTTGACTGACCTCACTGACATTGATGAGGTCGAAAAGGTTCTTGACCGTAGCAAAGTTGCGTTGCCACAGGTTGCGTCCCAAGGTGTAGGAACGCAACACATGTAGTCGGCCGTTGTTGGGTCCTTTAGGGTCGACCTGCTGGGTCGATTCATATTCAGCAAGATAGTCCGAGCACCATTCCAGCATTTTACGGGGGTAAATGCTGCGCAGTTCAGGCTGCAGGGCGGCATACTCCCATTCGGCCTCAGTGGGAAGTCGGTAAGGCTTTCTCAAGTCCTCGGCAATGCCCTCAACCACCTCGTTGGCCTTGTCCCAATTGGTACTACGCCAAGTCATGTTTGGTCGTTTTGGTGCCTTCTCGTCGAGCATGGCATTGGCAACGCCGCGGTTGACGAGCTGGCGGCTGATGTAGAACGACGACAGTTTGACGCGATGCAACGGTTCGGTCTGCATGTTCCAACTGTGTCGGCCGTCATAGCCCATGGTGAATGTGCCACCACGCACCAGCAACATCGTAATTTCCTGTCCCTCAATCTTGATGACGAACGAGTCGGGGTATTGGGCATTATCGGTGACCTCATACTCGCCAGAGACTAGTTTCGAGCCCAGACGCGACTTCTTTGTCGGCATGGTGTATTCCTCATCCTCTCCGAGCCGGTCAACCGATGCGACCTCGCTCATGGGGATAATCGTCTCAATGCCCGCCACAGTGACGGTGACATGGTCAAGGGCATCCAACTCAACCAGTTCGCCAGTAATGACAGTGCCGCTCTTCATCGTCACTTTCACCTGGTCGGCCTGTGCCGGCAGAAAGCCACACATGATCAGTGCCACAAGGGCGATAATAAACTTTTTCATCTTATTCTTGTTTGTTGTCAATAAACGTGCAAAGATACGACAATTCTGCCAACCGCTCAAATTTTTGGGCAAAAAACAAGTGATTTGGCTTTTCCACTATCTTGTTTTACCGAAAATAAGGGGAAGGCACTGAACTTCATGCCTTCCCCCCTATGAAGAGAATCTATCAAAAATCAGAATTCGAACGCGAACTTCAGGCCAATGCAGTTGACTCCCTTATAGTCACCTCTGCCATAGTAGGTATAACCCAATGAGAGGCTTGCACGACTCAGACGTACACCTGTGCCACCATACACATAGACATCACCGCTAGATTCTGAAACACCATCGGTGTTGACATAATAGCCAACACGCCCTTCAACAAAAGGAGTGACTTTCTTGTCTAGCACATCAAAGCGAATGGCCGAGAAAATTGGGAGCAAGAAAGATGCATCCACAGAACTATCACCATGAGAATCATCATAAGCATACAAACTCAATGTCGGATCAACGCCACCACCCACAAACAGGCGCGAGTTAATCTGATAGCCACCCGTGAAACCACACTGCAGTTGGTAGTTGTCCTTTGAGTAATCACCGACACCAAAATTGGTGGTCACATTGACAAATCCGCGGAAACCACGATCCAACTGTCCGTCGTCGCCCAGTGCCAAAGCATTGAATGCGGGCATACTCAGCAACATTGCAAAAAGAACTACAAAAACTTTCTTCATGACGAATAATAAAATAAGATGGCTCGACTTCCTGAAGCCATTGACATAAAGCAAGAAAAGGTCGTGGAAGCCAATACCCCCTCACTCACTCCATGAGTATTCTTGGGCCAAGTGGTTGAGTAAACGCCTTTTCGCCTAGTCCTTTCGCTGCCACACTGCGAATCGGTGCCGCTTAAGGACGCGCAAAACTACATATTTTTTGCAAACCTACCAAATTCCGTCACAAAAAACGCGACGTATCTTATGAGATGGAGCCCTATTTCAGAATCTCTGCCAAGTCAATGATGTCGCCCATGTGGGTTGCCGTGCGGTGGACAGTGAGGGCGATGTGCAGATTGCTGGGCAACGGCTCGCAACAAGTGGCGAGCGCCACATCATCGGGGTCATCGGCATAGGAGTAGACCTCCACATCGGGATGCACCAGGGCAAAGAGCAGCGAGAACTGGCCACGACCGGCACTGAGGATGGTGACAGTGTTGTCGCTGCCCTGCGGCTGATAACTGTCAATCCACTGGCTGAAGTCATCATAGCGCTTGAGCAAGCGGCGTGTCTCGCGCTCGATGTCGGCACCCTTGTAGGTGTACTTGTCGATGATGTAGTGATGGAAGTAGTGCGTGGTCTCGATGTCTTGTTTCATCTGCTTCATGCGCTCCTTGAACATGGCGCAGAAGTTGTGCGCGATGCCCTGATAGGTATCGCCCATCTCAGACAACTGGCTTGCCGGGACACGCTCGCCGACAAAGATGTCAATCTGTCCGCGCGAGGCAAAGGCACTGTCCTTGGGCATGACATGTCCCAGTCCGTGCATATAGACCGGCAGGATGTCGGCACCTGTCTCTTGTGCCAGCACGAAAGCGCCCTTGTGGAAGCGCTGGATACGCTCAACCGAACGCTCGCCCTCGGGGAAGAGGACCACGCTGTAGCCCCGCTCGATGGCTTGCGACACATCGGCCTTGAGTTCGTCAACGGGCTTGTCAAGACAGAGGAAACCCGCCAACTTGAACAGGGGATGCGCGATGGGATTGCGCCACACCTTGCCGCTGATCATCATCAAGATGTTCGGGTTGATGGCGAGCATATAGATGGGGTCAAGAATCGACTGGTGGTTGGCAATGATGATGCTTCCCTTCTCGAACTTCTCGTCGTGCTCGTTGTGGATGTTGTAGTGCACACCCCAGATATGCCCAATGTTGGCTCGCATCGATCCGCAGACCACACGGCGCATGAACGCCTCGCGTTTCTCGCTGCGTGGCAAGCACTTGAATATCAGTCCCAGCACACTGCCATAGGCCAGTTCGGTGATATAGACCACGGCACTGTAACCCGTGCGTATCGCCTGCTCGATGGTCACGGGCGAGCGACGCACCTTGCCCTCGTTCTTGGTGAGCCACCCGAAGATGAGCGGCGGCACAATCCACGCCATCAGCACC
>JAEEJI010000257.1 GCA_016281825.1 Muribaculaceae bacterium
ACAGACTGTCGCCAAGCGCAGTCTTGTCTGAGCCTGTCTTGGGATCATAACGATAGTATTGTCCTTTCTCGGTCACAAACTCGTTGCTGGCAATGTGGTAGCCAGTTGTGGTGACCGTCATAGGCAAACCTTCGAGTTGGATGGTAGCGTACCTTAAGGTGTCTTGCAATTGCACCAGGTCACCGATGTTCAGGTCAACCGTGTTGCCATCGGGATGAAGGGTGAACAGGTAACTGCCGTAAGGATGGGTTCCGCTAGTGCCGTCGCTGAAGGTCATGGCCGTACTGACAGGGTTGTAGAACAACTGGTTGCTAGTGCCGGTCACTTGCGTCGTGCCGTCAAGCAGAAAACTCATCTCGGCAATGTAGTCGTTGCAATCGAGAAGCGCCACAAAGTTGGTCACACGAGGGTTGCTGGTGGTAGTGGTACGGGCAGTATAGATGTTCTTGTCTTCGTCATAGGTCAACGCCACGCCCGTCAGCGCAAAGGTCTGGACGGTGCCGTTCGGAGCAACCTTGATGGTGAAGTCGGCAGTTGAGTTCTTGCGGTGGATGGTAATATCGCAGGACTGAAGCGATGTCGTGGGTGTCGTGCCGCCGATATGGAACAGCTCAAACGTGTTGAACTCGATGTCGCGGTCACGGGGAATCACGGGGTCATCCTCGCCACAACTGACTACCGTCAAAGCAACAACTGCTGCTAGCAGATATAGAATCTTCTTCATAATTCGCTCTTAATTATATTTAATGTGCAAATGTAAGCCATTTTATCCTAATAAACGCACCTTCTCAAGTTTTATAACAAATATTGAGCCGTTTTTAAAGATATTTAATCGAAAATAACAAAAAGTGCGATAATCACAATGACCATCGCACTCTATAGGGACAAGGATGTCAACTATAAGACTCCTTTTAACTACTAATTAGAGATACAGCTTTCCGGTGTCTTCAAATGAACCGCCCATGCAATCAAACGAGATGCTGTACTGCTTGTTCACTACGTCGACCACAATTTCCAGGTTGTCAATCGTGCTCTGTTCAAACGGAATCTCAGTGCCGCCTTGCAGATATTTTCCTGTGATGCCGGTACCAGTGACCACATAGCCTGTCGTAGTGCCAGTGATAGTCACATGATCATCATAGGGGATGCGGATGGTCATCTTGGGCGATGTGCGCTCACCAATACTGAACTGAACATTGCTCATTAACACATTGCCCTCATAGTTGTTCTCGTTGTTCAGGCCGCATTTGAAGGTGAAGAAAAGTTCAGTTGCGTCGGTATAGTACAGATTATCATCTTCCAGGACCGAGAGGATGGTCTGCGGGTACACATAGACTTTCGAGGTGCCATTGCTGCTCACGACATCGTAGGCAAGATAGTACATATTCAACGATGCGTTAACATTGCAACGAACATTATTCACCTTGTAGCCCATACTCTCCATGGGGTCATAACCGGTACCAGTTAGTGTGAAACGGTCACGGGATGAGTAATCGACGTTCATGCCGCTCAAACTGAAAGAGACGGTCACAGGCATGCGTTGATTGAACTTGGTGTCAAGCACATGCAGACAGGCGGTGTCGGCAAGATAGTTGAGGTCAAAACGCAGTTTGCTGTTGGTGTAGTCAAAAAAAGTGTTGCCACTCACTGTCTTGGAAATCAAATCCCGAACTCCAAAACTCAAATGGTCTTCCGTGATGGGATTGTCATCGCCACACGAGACGATTCCCAATGTCATGGCTGCAAGAGCCATCAAGGTCAAAATCTTTTTCATTTTCTTTATTTATTGATATTTAGATGTTTATTCGTAATGTTGCTCCCATTGTCCGGCCTTGGCCGCGCTGTAAGAATTCATGCCCGATAGACACAAAGTAGAACGTGCTGAATCGAGTGTCGGTCAGATTGCGACCCCACAGCTGCAGCGAGTAGTGCTTGCCAGCGAGCGTCACACTGGCGCCCAGTTGGGCATAAAACGGTTGCCGCAACGTGTTCGCCTCGTTCCAGTAAATCTCGCCCACACCACGCACATGAGCGTCGAGCGTCAACTGTTGTGCCCATTCGCCACCATGAAGCGTGAAGGTGTGTAATGCCTGCGCATACAAGGTGTGGCGGGGAGAGTAGGGCACGTGGCGGTCACGGTAGTCTGATTTGCCGTCGTTGTACTCGACAAATCGCGCGTCGGTGAAGCCATAGCTCACGAGCAGATCACCACCACTCCAAAGCAGGGCGTGAATCGACAACTCGCCACCCACACTCCGTGTCTTGCAGGCATTGGTCATCACGCGACCCGTGGTAGTGCCATCGGGGAAGATGGTCAATTGGCGGTCGTGACAGTCCAGATAGAACACACTGGCGTCGGTAGTCAGGCGGCCGTCGCAAGCATCCCAATGCAATCCCAACTCGTAGTTCCACGCCTTCTCGGGACGATAGCCCACAATCTGGTCTACATCATAGCTCGCGCCGATGCCCATCATGCCCATCAACCGCTGTTGCAGCACGTCGCTGAACATCTGCGTATTGAACCCACCGGCCTTTGACCCTTTCGATACGGTCAGGGTGAGGCTGGCATTGTTACTCATGTCATAGGTAACGATAAATTTGGGCAATAATTGCACGAAGTCTTTCTTGAGCGTACCGCGGTCGTCGATATCAATGTCGTCATGGGCAAATATGCTGCCGTCGGCTTGCTTAATGGTGCTGAACCCCGTCTTGGTATGGCTGTAATAGCGCAAAGTGGCGTGTTCATAGTCCAAGCGAAGGCCTGCGACAAATGTCCATAGCTTCCAGCGGTAACTTGACTGATGGTAGAGTGCCGCGCCCCAGGTGGGCATGGTGAATTCACTGCCCAGCACGAACGAACGTTCGTCCCAACGGATGGGATAGTTGGGCAACGCCTCGTTTCGGTGACCTTCAATTAGTTCGGCGATGCCGGTGTCCTTGAAGGTTACAGGGGCCTGCATGTTCATGTGGCGGTAATAGCCAAATGCGCCCAATGTCCACTGATAAGCACTGCCAGTATGGCTACGCGCAACCAGATCCTCGGTCACAGCATGCTCCTGACGCGCTTGCGTCAGCGTGAAGTAGGGCAGGGGAGTAAAATCCTGATCAAGCGTCATGTTGTCATCAATATACTGATAACTAGTGATGCTCGACAGCGTGTAGTGGGCATTGCGTTTCTGTATCGTCAGACCGTCCATGACTGCTGTGCGGCGATAGAAACAGGTATCGTTATAAGCGATCTGCCCAGTGGCGGTATACTCGTAGGGATAGCCACCCTGGCGGCTTATCGACAATGACAATGTATTGCTCACATGCCAGTCAGCACCAGGAAGCCACTCCAGCTTCACTCGGCCGCTGCCCTGATGCTCCCAGTCGGTGAACTGCTGGTTGTACATATTACGGTGCGAGCCATCGGTCGAGGTGTAATAAGCCGAGGCGGATAGGCCAAATTGGTTGCCGAACTTGTGATAGTGGCTCGCCCCAGCCTTCCAGGCGTTGTGCGACCCGTACTCAGCAAGCAGGCGGGTACCTTGATAGTTCAGCGGTGACAACGTGTATATGTTCATTACACCGCCCATTGTATTGCGACCATAGAGGATGCTTTGTGGACCACGCAACATCTCCATACGGCTGATATCCAGCAAGTCAAAGTCATAATTCTCCTTGCACAGCACTGGCACATTGTCAATGTTCAGACCCATAGTGGGCTGGTCGATGCGCGCGCCGATGCCACGCACATAGATGGTCGAGGTCATGCGGCTGCCATAGTCGGGGATGAACAGGTTGGGCACCATTTCTGCCATGGTTTTGCTCCCCAGCACGTAGTTTTGCTCCACTTGGCGGCGTGACAAGAGTGTCACCGATGCCCCCTGCACCGATGCCCCCGATTGCTTGATGGCAGTCACCTCGATGTCATCAAGTTGTAGCGTGTCTATTTGATAGTCAGGCGATTGCGCCATGGCACTTGACCATACCAAAGCAATCACCAGCCATTTCCATTTCATGCCTGCAAAATTACAACATTCCCAGCATCCACCCAATCACCATTTCTAGTGATTTTTGCCCAAAGTGGCGGACGCCAAATGAAAAAATGTTACTTTTGTGGGGGTAAAATGGAGATGTTGTGGATATTTTAAGTAGATGACTCATTTTGAAGACATATTCCGCAAACATTATGGCTACCTGCTGGTCATGGCCAATGGCATACTGCACGATCCCGAGGAGAGCCGTGATGTGGTGAGCGAGGCGTTTGCCGCGGTGTGGGAGCAAGGTCGCGAACTTCACCCCAACACCGCTCGGCAATACTTGGCAGTCTGTGTGCGCAATAGTTGCCTTAAACGCATCGCTCGACTGCAATTGCGTGAACGTGTGGCGCGTCTGTATCCCATTGAGTTGTCTCTTTTTGCCACCGACATCGATCGCGAGGACAGAGTGCAGCTGATTGAACAGGCGATAGAGACACAACTGGACGATTATACGCGCACCATCTTCAAGATGTGTTATCTCGACAAAAAGACTCACCGAGAAGTTGCCCAGTGTCTGGGCATTAGCATCAAGGCTGTGGACAAGCGTATAGGAAAAGCCTTACGCATCCTTCGTGAAACATTAAATCCAAAACAACAATGAACGACAACATCCTGAATACAGATAGGGAGGAATTGGTGGCGAGACTCATTGACCGCCCCGAATCCTTCACTGACAAGCAACTGGAGCAAATCTTAGCCGATGACGAGTGCCGCGCCTTGTATGATACTGCCATACAGGTGATGCACAGTATTGAGCCTAAGTTAGAAACTAATGTTGAGGCCGAGTGGAATCGCTTCTCCATGCTGCATAGCCGTTATCGCCGAAGTCAAAGAAAATGGTGGAAAGTTGCTGCAATGCTGGCTGTGGTGCTTATGAGCGGACTTGCCTATGCGACCATTCAGCACATGAAACAAGAAACATGGTCAGAGCAGAAAGCCACCGAAAGCATAGTGAGTGATGACACCACGACTAAAACAACTGAAAATAAGCAGGACACAATGCAAGTGCAAACGTCTATTGCGCAACCTAGAACATTTGAAAACACATCACTTGATTTGCTGGTTGGGGTGTTGGCAGAACACTATGGTATGCGTGTGCAGGTGATGAACGACGAAGCCGGTCAATTACGCCTTTACTACGAGTGGAATCCTGCCCTATCTATTGAGCAGGTTGTGGACCAACTGAACACTTTCGAGAAAGTAAACATTACTGTTAATGATCATACTCTGACAATCGAATAAAGCCATGAAACAACTTATCTTGATCATTGCCTCGCTGTGCACTATCTTCACAGCGAGTTCCCAACAACGAGTCACTTGCTCGTTCAACAACAAGTCGTTAAGCAAATCACTGATAGAACTAAACAAGTTGTCTAATGATTACAAAATCAGTTTTGTTTATAATGAGTTGGAGGATTTTACTGTCACCACGACGGTCCGGAATCTCACTCTCCCCGAAGCGGTTCGCAGGGTCGTCGGTTTCTATCCTATGCGTGTTACCGAGCGAGACAGCGTCGTGTATGTCGAGTGTGTTCAGAAAGCGAATGCCAAGTTGCGAGGACTTGTGTTGGACGAGGCCGGACAACCGCTTTCTTTTGCTAATGTGGCTTTACTCTCAGTAACCGACTCTAGCATGGTGGGCGGCGGTGTCGCCAACGAGGTGGGGCGGTTTGTCATCCCTTGTGACGAGACCGAAGTGATAGCACGTTTCTCATTCGTGGGGTATGGCACTGTTTATCGTCGAACACACATCCGAAATATGGGAAAAATCGTTTTGCGACCCGACAACAAAGTGCTGAAGGAAACCGTTGTCGAGGGCTCGCGATTTGTCCAGAAGGTTGACCGATATGTCGTGATTCCTGACTCTAACCTGCTTGCCCGTAGCACGGATGCAGTTGATGTGCTGCAGGGCTTGCAACTGCCTGGACTTGAAATTGATATGGCATTCAAGAACTTGAGCGTCAATGGGCAGGAGATTGTTTATAAAATCAATGGTATTCCCAAGGAGCTTCGCGACATTCAGGCTATCCATCCTGACCAGATTTTGCGTGTTGAGTATAGTGATAATCCTGGCATACGTTATAGCGACCGCGGAGTGGGTGGATCGTTGAACTTTATTCTCAAGGAACGTCCTGAA
>JAEEJI010000258.1 GCA_016281825.1 Muribaculaceae bacterium
AACTCTTTCTCTTAGACAATAATATTTAACCCGTCCAACTTTTTGGGGTCACTTCACATGAGACGGCTTTTGTTTTATGGGGCGGCCAGAAGCAAATGCTTTCGTCGGTACAGGATTGTCTGCACCACACCTCGCATGGCGAGGTAGATGACGAATGCCAGCCACAGCCGATGGTTGCCCATCGCGGCGGGCAATAGGAAGTAGAGTCCCACAAAAAACACGTCAGCGACCGCCACCGCCCACAGCATGCCGCGACTATAGGTCATTCCGATGAACACCCCGTCCCACACAAACGCCGCCATGCCGCAAACGGGCAGAAGCGCACACCACCACCGGTATTGCATGGCCACCTCACGCACTACAACATCATCAGTGAGTACGGCAAAGATAAGCTGGGGAAAAGCGTAGAGAACGGTGAAAACCGCCGTCAGTGCAGCGGCCCATAAGAACAACCGCCGCACGCACAGGCGCAACTGCGCCACATCACGGCGACCGACATACTTGCCGACGAGTGCCTCGCCGGCAAAAGCGATGCCATCGACAAAGTAGGCAAATAATCCATTGAGTTGATGAATCAGCGAGTTGGCAGCCAATATAAGGTCTCCGCTTCGCGCTCCAACCGACACCAGGAACAGGTTGGCGAGCATCAGCAACGTGCTACGCAAGAAAATGTCGGTATTCACCGAGAAAAAGTGGCGTGTTCCCCGCAATTGCAGCCTGCGCCAGTCGATGAGTGCCGTCACTTGCCCAAACTTGCGCCTGACAAGCCACAGCGAGTAGGCCAGTCCTAACCACTGCGCCAGCAGTGTACCCACAGCGATGCCCACAAATCCCATGCGCAGGACATACACCGCCATCAGGCTTGCCACGATGTTCGCCACATTCACCCAAATGCTGACGTACATGGCACCCTTGCTGTCCTGCATGCCTAAGAGCCACCCCTTGATGCTCATCATCATCAACGTGGGAGGCGCACCCCACACCACAATGTAGAAATAAGTGCGCGCCAGCCGCAGGACGTCTTCCGAGGGTCCAATGACTGTGAAACCCAGCCACTGCAAGGGCCATTGCAACACGATGATAGCCAATGCGATGGCTAGTGCCAACGCCGATGACTGCTGCAAGAGTCGTGCCGACTCGCTCATGTCTTTGCGCCCGTAGGCCTGTGCAGTCATGCCTGATGTACCCATGCGCAGGAACCCGAAGTTCCAGTAGATGAAGTTGAACAACATCGACCCCACGGCGATGGCACCAATCATGGTGGCATCGCCCAGATGGCCTGCGATGGCGGTGTCCAGCAGCCCCAGCAAGGGTATCGTTATGTTAGCAACAATCGCTGGCAGCGCGATGCGCAATATCTCTCGGTTCATGCCCGCAAAGGTACAAAACAATTGAAAATACTTCGTCCTCTCCAATTAAACCCCTTATGCCTTAAGACTGGCGCTGGCGGACTGCCTCGAACAACAGGATGGCAGCACTGACCGACACGTTGAGCGAGTCGAGCATGCCGTTCATCGGGATGCGGATGTGGCGGTCAGCCGCCTCGCGCCATGGCTGCGTCAGCCCGGTCGACTCCGTACCCATGACGATGGCGGTGCCACAACGCATGTCGGTGTCATAGTAGGGCAACGAGTCCTGCAATTGTGCTGTGAGTATTTGGATGTTGTTGGCTTTCAGGAAGGTGATGCATTCATCGGAGCTGCATGCCACGCATGGCACGGTGAAGATGGCACCAATTGAACTGCGGATGATGTTGGGGTTGTACAGGTCGGTCAATGGGTCGCACACCACCACGGCATCGGCTTGTGCGGCGTCGGCACTGCGCAACACCGCGCCCAGGTTGCCAGGCTTCTCCACACTCTCGAGCACGATAATCAGCGGATGCTCGGGCAGATGAAGGTCGTTGAGTGTGAGCGTGCGGGGACGCACCTCGGCAATGACGCCCTCGGTGCTGCCGCGGTACGCCATCTTCTCGTACACTTCGCGCGTCACCTCGTAGCAAGGGCAGTCGCAGGTGGGGATGCTGTCGAGCAGAGTAGGGCAGTGGTACGTCGCCACCACCTCGTGGCCGGCATGGATGCAGTGCTCTAACTCGCGACGGCCCTCGACGACTATCACACCCTCGCTGCGTCGAAGCGATGATTTCTGTCCCAGCGCAACCATCCGTTTCAACCGCTCGTTTTGCAGACTAGATATCTTCATTTGGTATTCCATGGCTACAAAGGTATCACGAATTTTCGAATTTTCGAATCATTCTGTTCTAGTTTTTTTCAAGGTCACGAATTTTCGAATTACCGAATGATTCTGTTCTAGTTTTTTTCAAGGTCACGAATTTTCGAATTACCGAATGATTCTGTTCTAGTTTTTTTCTAGGTCACGAATTTTCGAATTACCGAATGATTCTGTTCTAGTTTTTTTCAAGGTCACGAATTTTCGAATTAGCGAATTATTTTTATCAAGAAAAAATCGTAACTGTTCAGCGATTCTGTAACGACAGTATCCCCTTTAAGATATACCAATGAAGGTAGAGACGGACACCTGTGCCGTCCCTACAGAGTTCGACTCGCATCATTGGTCGCGCCTACACGCGACTAATACAATACCCATTGACGCTAGACCGAATTGTTCATTTATCAAATACAGAACGTGAATCGCTGAATAGACACAAAAAATCGTGTCATCCCAAAAATTCTTAATTCTTAATTCTTAATTCTTAATTAAAAATCGTACCTTTGCAATCTCAGAACTGAAACAAGGAACAACATGAAAAATTTAGATCAATTATTAGCCGAAAAACTGCTGAAAATCAGCGCCATCAAGTTGCAGCCAAGCATCCCGTTCGTTTGGGCTTCGGGATGGAACTCACCCATCTATACCGACAACCGCAAGACGTTGTCCTATCCTGATGCGCGCAACTTCATCAAGGTGGAGCTATCCCGACTCATCGCCGAGAATTTCCCCGAGGTCGAGGTGATTGCCGGCGTGGCAACTGGTGCCATCGCCCAGGGTGTCCTCGTTGCCGACACGTTGTCGTTGCCCTTTGTTTACATACGATCTACCCCCAAGGATCATGGCCTGGAGAACCTCATCGAGGGAAACATCAAGCCTGGACAGAAGGTTGTCATCGTCGAGGACTTGGTGTCAACGGGAAAGAGCAGCCTCAAGGCGGCGCAGGCTGTGCGGGATGCCGGGGCCGAGGTCATCGGCATGGTCGCCATCTTCACCTACGAGTTTCCGCAGGCCGCTGAGGCGTTCAAGAAAGCCGGCATCGAACTGCTCACCATCAGCAACTACAGTGCCATGGTCGATGCTGCCGTCAAGGCAAACTATATCAAACCCAGCGATGTCGAGACCCTCAAACAGTGGCGCGAAGATCCCGCCAATTGGGCCCCCAACCCCATCATTGACTAATGCACAATGCATTTTAGACATTAGACTTTAGTCGTTAGACCTTAGCAATTTTAACAAATACAAGAAGTTAGTTATCAGAAGCACGAAAAACGAAGGTCTAAAGTCTAAAGTCTAAGGTCTAAAGTCTAAAGCCTAAATAATTAAATGGAAACTTACAAAAGCGATGCCCAGCGCATCAACCACAACATAGAGACAGTGTTCGGCAAACTGAGTAACCCCTCGGTTTTCCAAGAGCAAATCGAGGCAAACAAGGACCGCTTGCCCGAGGAGGCACGTGCCAACATCGACAAGGTGGTCTTTGGCCCCGACAGTATCAGTATCGACTCGCCCATGGGACCACTCAAGTTGGCGATCGACCCAGAGCAGAGCCAGGCACCCAACCGCATCGTCTTCACCGCGGCACAAGCACCTGTGAAGTTCAATATGATGATTGAACTCACTCCAGTCAGCGACACCGAAACCGACAGTGTGGCCTCGTTGCAACTTGACCTGCCCTTCTTCTTGCGCGCCATGGTAGGCAAACAGCTCGAGGAAGGTGCCAAGAAATTCGGTCAGCTCCTTACCATGCTCCCCTATGAGTAGTCAGGGCTCACCTGCGTTCGCTTTAAGGGCTCACTTGCGTTCGCTTTGAGGGCTCACTTGCGCTCGCTTTGAGGGCTCACCTGCGCTCGCTTTGAGGGCTCACTTGCGCTCGCTATCAGGACCTGAAAACTGATCACTGAAAACTGACAACTGATAGCTGACAACTGATAACTAGAATCCGAGCCTCCCCCTCTTTAGGGGGGACTGAGGGGGGCTCATAAAAACAATATGTTATGAAAAAATTGACAATCCTATGTTTGCTGGTCATCATCGTGGCAATGGTGGCGCCAGCTAAGCCCGGTGTATGCCGCGTCAATGGCATCGAAATGCTTGAAAAGGGCAAGACGCTTGAGGGCAATGAGAAAGCGTTGTTCTTGCAGGGTGTGGTTCTCGCCACGCCCGAAATGCTCGACCGCGCAACTGTGAAAATCCGTGAAGTCAAGGGTATTCCAATGGGTGATAAGATCTTTGTCTGCGCTCAACTCGATGTGACCTATGACAAGCAGGACCATCGTGCCGATGAGACCTATGTGGTCACTTACAAGCAAGAGCCAGGCATCATTGACGGTATGTTGGCATTTCATCAACAGGACATGGTTTATTGCGACGGCAGGGACTTCATGCCCCGTGATATGGGTTATGGCTTCCATGCTGGAACGGCATCTGTCATCCGGCTGGGGGAGAAGTTTGATGTCAAGCGCCAATATGAGGCGGGGATGGGACAGAACGGTGGACCTCAACTTAGCGAAGAAGGTGCGGTGACCCGTCACTATGTCTTTGACAACGATGGGCACATCGTTCCAGCAGAGGAGCCAGTAACTTACCAAATCAAGCACATCGAGCAGCCTAATGCCAGTATCCCTGGCCGTAGCTTTGAGGAGACGCGACCCCGTGTCACCGAAAACAACAATCCCAGTATGTTGGGAGGACCCGGAATGGCTATCATCGATTTCTTCACCCAACCTGTCTGTCTCCAGAACGACGCGTGGCTGACCGAACTCAACGACCGTGTGACCGGGATGCAGGATGGTTTGCCACCGGTTACCAAAGGGCGGATGCTCAATGCTTTCAAGCATTGGGAGCAAATCATGATGTACCGTGATGCATCGTTGTGGCTCAATTGGCTCAAGGCGAACAACGGCACACAACTCTATCTAGACTTCAAGTCGCTCCTTGATGGGGACGAGCAGTTTGCCGGGTGGGTTAAAGAGCAAGTCAATGCGCTCAAGGACAAGAAAGTCCGCAAGTGGTGGCAAAAAGCACTCAAATAACCCCCGAACAAGCGTTGGCTCGATTGGCGGCGTTGTGCAGTCGTGGTGAGCAGGCCGAGAGTGACCTCCGCAACAAGTTGCAGCGGTGGGGCATCGACCCCGCCGAGGCCGACCGTATCATCCAGCGCCTCAAGGACAACAACTTCCTGAACGAGGAGCGCTACGCCCATGCCTTCGTACGCGACAAGGCGCGCTTCAACGGCTGGGGACGCGTGAAGATTGCCCATGCCCTGCGACAGAAACAAGTCTCGTCGAGCGTCATCTTGCAGGCGCTCGACGAGGAACTTGATACAGAGGCATCGCGCGACACCCTCATGCACTTGTTGCAAGGCAAGGCGCGTACATTGACGGGCCGCGAGCCACGACTGGCACGCGCCGCGCTGCTGCGCTTCGCCGCCTCGCGCGGCTTTGAGGCCGACCTGTGCTATCGCTGTGTCGACGAGGTGTGCCGAACCATGAACATCCCCGACGATGAGCAAACTGACTGAGTGGGGCCGTGCGTTGGCCGATGCGCTGATGCCCCGCACCTGTCCGGTGTGTGGCAACCCCCTGCATGCCGACGAGCGGTACATCTGCCGTGCCTGTCTGGTGGCACTGCCGCGCACTCACCTCGAGGATGTCGAATTCAATGCCATGGAACAACTCTTTGCCGGTAAGGTGCCCATTGAACGAGCCACTGGCTATTTCTATTACCAGAAGACCAGCCCCTACGCCCAAATCCTCTTTGACATCAAGTACCGCAACCGCCCGCAGATGGGGCAGTGGCTCACCAGCCGTGCCGCGCAAGAAATGCGTGCCAGCGGGTTCTTTGACGGCATCGGTGCCATCGTCCCTGTGCCGCTGCACCCCAGCAAACGCGCCGAACGAGGCTACAACCAGAGCGACTACCTGGCGCGCGGACTGGCAGAGGCCCTCGGAGTCCCCGTCGTACAGGCATTGAAATCCACCCGTGCCCATGGCTCGCAGACCCGCCGCGGTGCCACCGACCGTTGGCTCAACGTCCAGCACACCTACACCCTCAACGACAAAAAAACGCTCACCCTCGAAAACACCCATACTTTGTTGGTCGATGACGTCGTCACCACCGGTGCCACCCTCGAGGCCTGTGCCCGCGCCCTGCTCACCATCCCCGGCACCACCGTCTCCCTCTTCACCCTAGCCACCGCCCGCCTCGACTAAAAAAGTTTTCACTCACCTCTTTCATTTGTGTTAATATTTGAGTTTTATTTGCGGTTCTCCACGGCTTCATGTATCTTTGCAATATATTTTAATTCTGTAATTGATGAAACCATTGAGTGCTATAGCATTGACACTGTTGCTCCTGCTGGCTGGATGTCGCCAACAAGCCGCCGTGTCGCCGCGGCTGGTGGAGCTGGACTCGCTCATCGCCGTCGATCCCGACAGTGCCGCAGCACTGCTGCAGGACTATCCCGCCGACTCGCTGCGCGACCCCGATAACCGCGCCTACCACGCCCTGCTCACCACCCAAGCCAAATACAAGGCCTATATCCCCGTCTATAGCCTCGACACCATCAACCTTGCCGCCAGCCAGTACGCCGATGGCCACGACCTGGAGAAGCAGACCCGCTCCATCCTTTATAAAGGTTGCGTGTTCGAAGAACTCACCCAGATTGACAGTGCCATGTACTGTTACAAATTCGCAGAGGATCTAGCCATTCAGATTGGCAACAAATACTATCACGGCTATGCCCTGATGCGTCAGGCTTGGCTTTATCATGACCAGTTTGACTTTGAGCGTGCCATCAGCTTGTATCGCTTAGCACTTGATTCTTTTGAAACGCCCAAAGACGATAAACTAACTCTTCAGGTGCTCAATGCAATAGCCAGTCTATATATAACTATTGATATCGATAGTGCTAAAATATTTGGAGAAAGAGCAATGCAACTATGCCTGTCGTCTGATAGACAAGAATTTGATTATTGTTCCAAGATTTTAGCAGACATTTATTTTGTCAAACACGATTATAGACCGTGCATTGAATTGGCTGAAGAGGCTATCGCCAACACACAAGACAGGCAGGTGTATTTTCATTGTCACCAATTGTTAGCGCAGGCTTTCGCTTATATAGGTGCTGCTGACTCCAGCAGTTATTATCTAATGATGTCCACACCTCCCGCTGACAAACAGGACAGTGTGATGTTTCTCACCACCCAATCAGTGATTGCAGCATCCAGTCATGATGACCAAGTGGCTCAAGAACTGCATTTGTTTGTAGGTAACATGGCAGATACCATCGTGACCAATAGATCAATCCAGCAACTTGATCAAGCAACACATGATTACGAGTCTTCAAAAATGGTATCCCATCATAAAAAGAAGCAGAAGAAAGTACTCTGGTTTGTATTTGCGCTGGCTGGTTTGCTGCTCTTGTCGTTTGCAGCCAACATCTTTACCCGCCGAAAGAAACAAGCTGAATTATACAGAAAAGAGGTAGAAATCACAAAACAGAAGCAGACCAACCAAAGCCTTGACAACAAGAACAAGGATTTGTTGCTTCAAATGGAGGAAATGTCCTCTGAATTAGACAGAAGACAGCAAGAGATTACAGAACATAGACGAACCAACGAGGAATTGATTAATGCCAATGTTGATTTGGCAAGCGCGAACCAAATCCTCAATGAGGTCAACAAAGAATTGTCAAGGCAAATGGAAGATAAACAGATTCTATTACAAAAGGCCGATGAGGAACTCAAACAGCTAAGGGAGACGATCGCGAGTATCGGCCAATCACCCATAGCCAATAGTACAGTAGAGTTTGGTCCAGCCACAATAGCGCGTATCGGGACATTGGTTGATGAGATAAAGAAACAGGCCATTGTACACACGAAAGCAATCAAATCCAGCACAAAATCTTCGTTGCAAGTCATGAGTATGATGCATGATTATTTTGACAGAGAGTATTGCCTGAGATTGCAAATGCTTGTTGACGCCTTGTATCCAAAATTCTTGAGCAACATAGGAAAAGCTGTCACACCGCTGACAGAAGAGGAGATTGTAGTGGCGTGCATGCATTTCCTAAGTTTTCCGAATAAAGTCATTGGAGCATATCTTGGATACACTTCCAGATTCACCATTTCGCACAAAAAGACAAGTATCGCAGAAAAAGTCATGGGACGAAAGGCAGCAATTATTCAGATTGTCCAATAATGAAATTTCTACAGACTCATAATGACAAAACAATTAGCTTGTTGATTTTCAATGACTTGAAAGCATCTCCTATTATTCTTATTACTCAAGTTACAACCCGTTAAAAAAAACTAATCCGAGACTTCAGTTGTTAAGAAAGCAACAAAAAGTCTTAACGCATAGCTGATTATCAGTTAATTAAGCCACTAAAAATAGCAACATCAATTATTTGGAAGCTTGTTTTTAGTAGTCCTACCTTTGCACTACCGAAAATAATTTCGGTGACAACTAATCATTCTTCTAATTATGAAAGCAAAAGAATTACTTCTTTTAGCGTTAGCGCTTTTTACGCTATTGCCTGTCTACGGACAATCGGTCGGAAGTCCCAATGGAGACCCAAACAGAGACCGCATCATCTTTGGTGGTTCTGCGCATCAACCAAGACTAGTTGACATTGAACCTGAGGGGTGGTATTACTCTAGCACCCGCATGGTGACCATCGAGTTCCCGGCGACGGGGTTCGAGCCCTACACGCTGTCCGTCGAGTCGATGTACAACACATTGGACTATTACGTGACCACGCCGTTGACCAGTGTCTACATCTCGCCCGATGTGGTCAATGTCAACCTGTACCTCGAGACCGACGGCGGTGACCTCTATTGGGGCTCGTTCGAAGCCACCGCTGCCGGCAGCATGGAGTAGAATGCCCCCTCTTGCCGCGGGGGCACGTGGACGCGCCCCGACAACTTCATGATACCAGACCTGTCCACCGCCCCCCGCGGCTTTCTTAAACAAGTAATCTTGAATGCTAACTCAAATCATTTATTAATTTTTAAACAAAACGACAATGAAAACAAAACATTTCATATTGGCAACTGTCTGCTTGCTTATCGCAACTAATGTGTTCGCCCAATTGCGGGTCCGCCAGCACGGATTCACCATGTTGGGAAACAATGATTACGAGTTGGGTGACGTGTTTCAGGATATTCGAGACACGACCACCATGTTGAAGATTTACGGATATGGGTATGCCGGCGAGAAAGCCCGTCTTTCTTTTGGTGACCAGTTTTGGCAGGGCATGTACAACGTCGTGTTGGGCGAGGCGGGCACCAGCAACACAGACCAGTTGTGGCTGCACGGAAGGGATGGCCTCTGCGCCACATACAACACCACAGGCCAAGACACACTGCTCTACTTCTACCCTCTGGATGACGAAGTGTTGAACATCAAATGTCCCGTGCGCAGTAACGGCGTGTATCTCACCAGCGACGAGCGTCTGAAAGAGAATGTCGAGCACATTGACGACGCACTGTCTGTCGTGTCGGCGCTGAATGGGGTCAGTTATCAGTACAAGGCGACCCAAAGACCCGTTCAGGACGATGCGACGCTCAACGAGCTCGCCGCGATGGACACCACCGGCAGTATCGCCCGTTACAAGACCGAATCAGACAAGATTTACGCCAACCGCAACGACCGCTCTACCCACTACGGCTTCCTGGCGCAGGAAGTCGAGGAAGTGTTGCCCGAACTGGTGCACACCGACAAAGACGGCATCAAGTCGGTGGACTACATCGCCGTGATTCCCCTGCTGGTCAACGCCATCCAGGAGCTGCGCACCGAGCTGGCCGAGGTCAAGGGCGAGGAGCAACAGAACGCTCCCGCTCATGCGCCAAGGCAGACTACCGGCACCGATGAGATTTTGGACGGACTGCTCAAGCCAACGCTTTACCAGAACGTCCCCAACCCGTTCAACGCCGACACGCAGATCCGCTATAGCCTGCCTGAGACTGTGCAGCAAGCCGACCTGTA
>JAEEJI010000259.1 GCA_016281825.1 Muribaculaceae bacterium
TGGAGCGCATGAACATGAGTGCCCGTGCCTATGACCGCATCCTCAAGGTCGCCCGCACCATCGCCGACCTCGAGCAGAGCCCCCGCGTCCAGCACCACCACATCATGGAAGCCATCGGCTACCGCAACCTCGACCGCAGCAGCTACTTCGGTGCTGGGGCTATGTTGTAAATGATTCAGGGGTAATATAACTAGATGCTATTGGTTTATAGTTTAAGTAGAGATGCGCCACAAGGCACATCCCTACTATAATTATAGACTAATTTGGGCTCGTCGTTATTGCGCTATTTCTTTCTTGAGGCGCTCGGTGAGCAGGAGTGTCATTACCACAATAACCCAATGGTCAAAGTGGACAATATATCTAAGCCAGCACCCAGTAATCGAATTCAACCTATGGCATTTAGCACTTAGCATTTAGAGATACAATTTTTATTTAGCCCTGCAGGTGGTGCAGATGTAGGTGGGGTGGATGATGGTGTCGAAGCGGTAAGCTTCGGCATTCTCGAGGACGGTGTGGAGGTCATCGGTAATGCCCTGACCAGTGAGTTTGAGCAAAGCCTCCTTCATGGTCCATAGGCGAATGAATGCGGTAGCGGGTTCGGGCGAGGCAGCGATATGGGCACGCTCATGCTCATTCATGGTGTAGTCGAGCAACAAGGGACGGTAGCGATCAATGCACTCGACATCGATACCCACGGGTTGGCCACCCACGATGCATGCCACAGCATCGCGGCAATGACTCAGGTTGAAGTGGATATCGGGATAGTCGACAAGCATGGGTTTGCCGTGTGGTCCATAGGTCATCTTTAGTTCGCCGGTGATGCCATATTCCTGCCTGAGTGCCCGTTGCAGCAGCAGGAAGGCTGCAAGACATTGGCGCTGCGACCGCTCGTGCTTGTAACGCAGGGCATATTCACGCCGCTTGTCATCGACAGCCGCTAGCGCTGCCGCGAGATCCAGTTGGTCGATATGGTCGTCAATATAGGTCATTTTTTAACTCCCATTACTACTCGATTAAAACAAACCCCGCCAGCGGGGGCGGGGAATGTACAATCCGTTATGAAAAATACTACTCTATTACTCGGCAGGCGCCACGATAGCGGGGGCGGTAATATGCCTCGCTCGAGTGGCTCTCGGTGATACCCGAGTGGACAGCGGCGTGGATAAACTTAAATCCACCTTGTCCGTTCTTGTCGACCTCGGTAACGATGCCCACATGTCCAATGCGGCTACCGATGGCGCGTCCGGTGAAGAACACCAGGTCGCCAGGTTGCAGGTCTTCGCGCGACACGCGACGGCCGTCATAAATCTGTGCGCTGCTGCGGCGATCCAGGGTGATGCCGAACTGCTTAAAGACATAACTGGTAAAGCCCGAGCAGTCAAAAGCGCGTGGTGACATGGCTCCGTGACGGTAGGGAACACCGCGGAACTTGAATGCGTAATCGAGTAAATCGCTCACCACACTGCGTTGGTTCTGGCGCAGCGAAGACTGCTCCATCTGCTCACGCACTGTGCCGTGCTTGCGTGCAACAAGCTCCTGCGCACTCATCGAGAACGCAAAGCTTGACAATATTAATAAAGTGAAAAAAACTGTCGATTTCGTCAAAGAGACGTGGTTTGTAATGCTGTTCAAAAATTTCATGGTGCAAAGGTACTGATAATCAGCATAGCGTGCAACCTTGTGAAACACCTTTAAACATTTGCATTCTTTAACACTTTTTGCGGCAAACCTTTGTTCAACTCCCACGAATACAAGGCCAAGCGCATTCTTGAACAGTGAACTATCAAAAAATGAAAACCGACAAAAATTACATTTTTTAACATTCTTTGTGCTTGTTTGGGTTGTAAAATTGTGAAAATCACCCTCTTTAGGGTAACGGGAGAAAGAGGGACTAGTGTCTTCACATCAGCGCCAGCATGGCTTCGATGAGCGTGCGGTCGTTGCTTAACCGAGGTATCTTGCGTTGGCCACCAAGTTTGCCCGTGGAAGCCAGCCAGCGGTCAAACAATCCTTGTGGAGCCACCACCATCGTGGGCGGCATGAGAAAGATACTCCCAGAACGCTTGGCCTGGTAGTCGCTGTTGGCATCTTGCAAGTACTGATCGACCAACGTAATGAACTGCCGGCGGTCGGCAGGCTCGACGGCAAACTCCACCAGCCACTGGTGGTGCCCGCTCTGGCGGTCGTTGGCATAAACGGGCGCAACCGTGTAGTTGAGCACTTGCGCACCTGTTTCCTGCGAAGCACGCGTGATGGCCTGGTCGGTGTTGTGTACCATCACCTCCTCGCCAAAGGCGTTGATGAAACTCTTGGTGCGGCCGGCAATCTTGATTTTCACGGGGTTGCACTGCGTGACGGTGACGGTATCGCCAATGCGGTAGCGCCACAGACCATTGCAGGCGGTGATGATGAGTTCGTAGGTGCGTCCGGGCTCCACTTCCCAGATGGGAACTACATCGGGCTCGTCGCTGTCTGTTTGCTCGATTGGCAAGAACTCATAGAAAACACCGATGTCGAGCAGAAGCATCATCGCCGTGTCATCCCAGTCGGTTTGCACGGCAAAGAACCCCTCGCTGGCGTTGTAGGTGTCGAGAAAGTGCATACGGCTCATGTCACAGATGGCCTCATATTGCTCGCGGTAGGGTGCGAAGGCGATGCCACCATGGAAGAATACCTCCAGATTGGGCCACACCTCGTGGATGCACGACTTGCCTGTGCGTTCCAGCACGCGCCGCAGCACGGTCAGAAACCACGAGGGCACACCACTCAAGTTGGTGATGTTCTGCCCGATGCTCGCCTTGACGAGTGCGGGCAGTTTCTCGTTCCAGTCGGGCATGAGTGCCACCTCTTTGTTGGGTACACGGAAGAGATTGGCCAACGGATTGATGTTTTGGATGAGCGTCGCGCTCAGGTCACCTACCTGCACGCCAGGTTTGGTCTTCAGTTGGGTTGCAAACGAGCCACCCAGGATGAACCCTTTCCCCGAGAAGATGCGGCTCTGTGGGTTCAGGTTCAGATAATGCGCTACCACATCGCTTGCGCCCTGATAGTGGTTGTGCTTCAGGGCCTGTGGAGTGATAGGAATGAACTTGCTCCGCCCGTCGCTGGTACCACTGGACTGCGCGAAGTTCCAAGCGCGCCCGGGCCATAACACGCCCTGCTCACCATCGACCATGCGCATGATCATTGGGCGCAGATCCTCGTAGCGGTGAAGCGGTACACGCGTGGCAAAGTCGCGATAGGTCCGCACGGTCGAGAAGTCATAACGCCTGCCAAACGCTGTGAGTGCGGCGGTCTCAACGAGTTTGACCAATTCCCCCTGTTGCACGGCATCAGCATGGTCTATGAATCGCGTCTGATCCTGCAGACGGTTACGCATGCGTCCTTTGATAAGCGGTGTGAAATTCATTGCTTGTACGATGTGGGATTATTGTAGATTTTGTCCCGAATGGGTAACGCGTCCGGTCGAGTCGGTGACAATGAACAGGGGAGTACGGGAAATGGGGATGCCACCCAGCATCGGGTCCATGACGCCCCCAGGAGCCCACCAGTGTGCCCACGTCGCTGAGTCATTGCTGACCGTCTTGCTCCATTGTGTGGTGTCGGGGTCAACGAGTATGTCGGCCAGTTGGATTTTGCCTCCTGATTGCTTTGACTTGGCTCGCATAGATTCGACACAGGCTTTCCTCGCCTCGTCATTGCGCGACCAGAACAAGAGTATTGTTGCCTGCTCATTGGCCTTCAAATCCTCGAATCCCTTACCCAGCCGATAGAGAGTGAGCGTCGTGACGCGTTCGGGCATGTCCTGATGTCGTTCCATCAGGTACTCTAACGATGCAACCAACCTTTGTGGACGCGCTTCGGCATGGATGCCTTGCAACAATTGCCGCATCCGCTTGTCGCCATCGAGTTGGCTATAATCGGCTACCAGCAATACTGTGGAGAGCAGTTGGTCGGGATGTTGGCTGATTTGTTGTTCGATGAGGCGGTCGATGGCAGTCGTGTTGTGACTGTCATAGACCTGATGGTTGACCTTGCGGAATTTCATCCATTGTTCGGTCACCTCGTTGCCGCTCACCTGCGTGGTGGGCAACTGTAGACCGTCGCTTTTTACCGACATCTTGTCGCCATTGTGCGCCACCAGTTGTGCGATGAGTTGCCCCTGCAAATCCCATAGGCTCACAAGCGTGTACTGGTCGCTGTTGCCACGATAGGTGAATGAGTTGCCTTCCTCAAGTGTCACACGATCGGTGACAACACCTTGGTCGCCACAATAGGCAATGACCACAATACGTTCGGCCACACCATCGAGCTGCCCCTGAATGGTGAAATCACTGCTCGTGCAGCCATTCAAGACTGCCACCAAGACTGCAAGGGATAAAATACTAGGTATCGTCTTCATTCTTTTTTACTTTTTTCAAGTTTCGGGAGGAGGGTTACTGCATCGTGAGAATTGTAGCATTCTCGAGCGTGATGTGTTCGGCGGCGTGGCGCACCTGCTCGGGAGTGACGGAGGTGATGCACTCTACCATCTCGTCGAGTGTGGTTACCTGGCCATGGCACAGCATGTTGCGGCCGGCACTCATCGCCATCCATTCGGCGCTGTCGGCGGCGAGCAGCAGTTGTCCGCAGTACTGTCGTTTGGCTGCATCCAGACGGCGCTCTGCAAGGCAGTCGCTGGCCAGGTCGTGCGTCACGCGGTCAATCACGCGCAGACTCGAGCGGATGTCGCTGGGGTCGCAACCCATATAGATTTGTATCATGCCACAGTCGCTCATCAGGCTGATGGTCGACTCAACCGTGTAGACATACCCCCTTCGCTCGCGCAGTTGCACGTTGAGTAGTGAATTCATCCCTGGCCCGCCCAAAATGTTGTTGAGCAGCGACAGGGCGAACCGCTCTTCACTGTACATGCTGGGCAGGCGCATGGCAACCACCGTGTGCGCCTGATGCAAGTGCATGTCAACGGTGTGGCGGCTAGGCGCATTGATGGGTGGCACCTCGCGTGGCAAGCGTTGCAGCGGACAGTCCATCGCGCCCATGTGCCGCTCGGCCAACTTGAAAGCTCGCTCGGGAGCCATATTCCCCACCACAAAAAACACCATGTTGTCAGGCACATACAGCGACTTGAGGTAGTTCATGCAATGTTCCGAACCCAGACCGCGCAGATGCTCCTCCACGCCCAGGATATTGTGCCCCAGTGCGCTGCCGGCAAACAAGATGTCCTCCACATCGTCATAAACCGCATCGCCAGGTGTGTCACGGTAACTGTCGGCCTCCTCGAGCACCACGTCGCGCTCGCGCTCAATCTCGTCGTGAGGGAAAGTCGAACAACAAACCAGGTCGGCAAGCAATTCAACGGCGCGTGCCAGGTGTTCGGCGGGGAACACCGAGTAGACCATCGTATGTTCCTTGGTGGTATAAGCGTTCAGTTCGCCGCCGATGCTTTCCATGCGGTTGATAATGTGCCACGAGCGGCGGTGCGTCGTGCCCTTGAAGATGGTGTGCTCGACGAAGTGGGCCAGGCCATACTGGCCCTCACCGTCGTCGCGGCTGCCGGCATTCACCGCCAGGCCGCACCATGCCACGGGCGAATGGGTGCGCACATGCACCATCCGCAACCCATTGGCTAAGGTATGTGTCGTGTACAGGTTGTCGCTCATGTCTTTCGGCGTAGGGTGACGAAGTCGTAGGCGTAGGGGTTACGCTCATCGGGTTCGTGTTGCTCGCAGTCAAGCTCTTCCCACTGGGTCGGGTCAATGTCGGGAAAGAATGCGTCGGAGGCCTCGAAGGTGGCGTGCAGACGCGTCAGATGCAGTGTCTGCACCTGGTCGAACGTGGCGGCATAAATTTGTGCCCCGCCGATAATGAACACCTCACCGGGCATCTCGACGGCTTGCATTGCTTCGTCAATGCTGTGCACCACCGTCACGCCCTGCGGGTGATAGTGCTTGTTGCGGGTGATGACGATATTCTGGCGGCCGGGTAGGGCGCCCTTGGGGAACGACTCGAAAGTGCGCCGCCCCATAACAATGGAATGTCCCATCGTCAATTCCTTGAAGTGCCGCAGGTCGGCGGGCAGGTGGCACAGCAGCCCCCCGTCACGCCCGATGGCACCATCTTCGGCCACCACGACAATCGCAGCAAGTTTCTTTTTCTCTTCCATAGCATTCATTCAACCGCTGGTGCGGGAAATCAATAGTGAAAGCTTGAGCCGCCGAGGAACTCGCGCAGGAGGCTGGTGCTTGGGATGTCCTTCTCCTCCAGCGGCTCGAAGTAGCTGAGGAAGCGAAGCAGACGCCACGCCTCGGCATATTCGGGACAATCGGCGGGAACCTGTTTCAGCACCGGTTCGGCAAAATTCTTCATCACCGCCAACTCGAACAGCAGTGACGAGTTGAACGTGGCATCGGCATTCTCCTGATAGGGGAAAATCCACTTCTGCTCGCCGTGACGCACACTGCCCCAACGCGCGATGGTGTCGCGTGCTGTGGCTCCGCGGTATTTGGCATCGCGAACAATGCGGCGCAACAAGCGATTGTCGGTAGTGGGAATCCAGTTGTGGTCGTCAATGTTGAGCGTGGTGAGCGCGCTCACATATAGGCGGAACTTCTGCTCCTCAGGAATGTGTTGCGTCAGTTCGGGGTTCAAGCCGTGAATGCCCTCAATGAGCAGGACATTGTTTTTTTCGAGCCGCAGGGTGTTGCCGCGGTATTCGCGCGAGCCCGTGGTGAAGTTATAAGTAGGCATCTTCACCTCCTTACCAGCGATAAGGTCCTCCAGGTCTTGGTTGAACTGTTCTAGGTCGAGGGCATAGAGCGACTCGTAGTCATAGTCGCCCGTCTCGTCGCGGGGGGTCCTGTCGCGGTTGACGAAGTAATTGTCCAGTTCGATGACCTTGGGGCGGATATAGTTGGTCGCGAGTTGGATGGCAAGGCGCTTGCTACTGGTGGTCTTGCCGCTGGACGATGGTCCGGCGATGAGCACCACACGTGCGCCGCCCTGTTGGTAACGCTGGGCGATGTCGTGGGCTATCTCGGCAAACTTCTTGTTGTGCAGGGCCTCGGCTACATTGATGAGCAACGAGGCATGATGCCCGTTTTTGATTACACTGTTCAAGAAGCCCACATCATCGACACCGATGATGTCGTTGAACTGGATATATTCGGTGAACGCCTTGAACATCTTGGGCTGCGAGGTGGGCTGTGCAGGCTTCTCGGAGTCATTCCAGTCGGGGCCGAGCAAGAGCATTCCTTCCTCATAGAGCCGCAGGTCGAAAGTCTTGAGATAACCGGTCGAGGGCACCAGCGGGCCATAGAAACTGTCGATGATGTCGCCCAACTGGTAGTACTTGGTGTAGAGTTGGTGTACGTCGCTCAGCAGGCGCACCTTGTCGTTGAGCCCTTGTTGGCGGAACATCTCGACCACGTCCTTGGTAAGCCGCTCATAGCCCACAAAGGGGATATCGTGCTCGATAATCTCCTCCATCTTCGACTTGATGCGGTCGAGCATCTCCTCGGTGATGGGTGCCTCCTCATGCTTGAGCACGCAGTAGTAGCCGTTGCTCACACTGTGCATGAAGCGCAGGCGCTTGCCAGGGTACCGGTCGTTCACTGCCTTGTACATGACCATGCACAGCGAACGGATGTAGGCACGTTGCACCGACGGGTGCTCCGTGCCGATAAACTCAACCTGCTTAGGGCGATAGATGCTGAAGCTCATGTCCTCGCTCTTGTTGTTGACGAGGGCCAGCATCGGGCACTCGTGCGGCTTGGGGTCCATGCGGCGGTAGATGTCAAGCAACGACTCACCACCCGTGACGGGAACATATTGGTTGATGTTCTTGCAGTAGATGTTCAGTTTGTTCATTTTTTATCTGGGATGACTAGGAAAATCGAGATTGCCGGAAACAACTATAATCTATAATCTGTTATCTATAATCTGTTTTTAAGTCTTGCGATGCGGCGGTTGGCTTCTTGGATGCGCTTGAGCGGGATGCGGCCGTCTTTGACGGCATTCACTATCATGTCAACCAGGCGGAAGGGGCGGTCGGACTCAAAGCCAGTGTTGATGTTATTGCCCACGCACAGCATGTCGCAACCAGCATTGATGGCGAGCACCAGTGCCGGTTCAATCTGGTAGTTGTCGATGATGCCCTGCATGTACATGTCGTCGCTCAAGATTACGCCGTCGTAGTGCAACTGTTCGCGCAACACACCGGTGAGCATCTTGTGCGATAGGGTAGCGGGGTACACCGAGTCGAGTTGGTGGTTGAAGATATGGGCGGTCATGACCAGGTCCACCTTGTTTTGCTTGATGAGCAATTCGTATGGGCGCAGTTCGGTCGGCTGCCAGGTGTCGGTTACGTCGACCAGTCCCCAGTGCGAGTCGCCGTGTGCGCTGCCATGGCCAGGGAAGTGCTTGAGGGTACACAAAACACCCTGGCGGTGGTGCTCATCGATGAGCATGCCCGCATGCCAGGCGATTACCGAGGGCGAAGAGGCGTAGCAGCGGTCAATTCCGCCCAAGGGCGGACACTGCAAGTCGAGGATGTCTACCACAGGTGCGAGATTGATGTTCACGCCGCTCAGTGCCACCTCCTGCGCCATCAGGCGGGCATAGTGACGGGTAGAGTCGGCGCGTGCCATGCGCCCAATGCGTGCCGCCGATGGGATGGCAGTGAAGCCATATTGCGGCTTCAGCCGCTGCACGCGGCCTCCCTCCTGGTCCAGCGCAATGAGCAGATGCCCGCCGCCCCAGTGCTGCAACTGGGCAGTCATGCGCTGAAGACGCGCCTTGTTGGTGATGTTTCGCGAACCGATGGTGGCATCACCCGTGAGGTCGACATCAAACAAAATAATCGCGCCCACACCCAGGTCACGCACATAGCGTGCTGCGTCGCTGTCGTCGGTCACCGAGTCGCCACGAAACCCTACCATGAGCATCTGCGCCACCATGCGGCGCAGCTCGCGATCGCTGACCTTATCGGACGCAACAAGGTTGCCCGCCATCAGGCAGACAACCAGTAGGAGTAGAGTCAACCTCTTCATGCAGCTAGATAATCTAGTCTAGAGCCTCTAGATTATCTAGTTGGCTTAAAGAAGTCAAAGAAATAGTAGCAGGCTATCCAGTCGACGCGAATGCCGCGGGCAAAGCCCAGCACCTTCTGGTTGGCGTCGGTCACCTTGCCGTCGCTCAAGTTGATGGTGCCCAGCAGATTGCTCTCGCCGTCATGCACAGTGCCGTCGGTGTTGATATAGCCGATGCGCACACCCTCGGTATTGAAAATCTCCAAGCGGTTGATGCGTCCACGCGCCACACCGGCCTTGTCACGCACGGTTCCGTCGGCATCAAACGAGCCTATACTACGCTGGTTGGCGTCGCGCACCAAGCCGTTGCCGGCGATGCGGCCCACACTGTTGTAGTCGGCGTCGCGCAAAACCTGGGCCGAGCCATTCACGCTCCACGCCATCGCCATCATCACAATGGCTGCGGAAAGATATGTCTTCAGTCTTTTCATTGTCGTATGATTTTTTAGATAAGATGCTCACGTTTGGCATTCGCTAAATCGCATTTTTAGATAAAATGCTCACGCTCGGCAATGTTCAAGCAAGCTTGACATTACACTCGCTTAATCGCATTTTTCCTTTAGACTAGAATTGAACCGCAAAGTTACAACAAAAAATTAAGAATTAAGAATTTCTTTTAATGGAGAATTGAGAATGGAGAATTGGGCCTTACCCCTCTCCCCCTGGAGGGGTGAGGCCGATTGTCTCGATGTCGTCAGGGACGTAGATGGAGCCAGTATAGTGCTGGGCGGCCTCGGCGGTATAGGTGAGGCGGCGGGTGGTGAGATGGGCATCCTCGGTGTGGTAGAGCACGAGGTGCTTCACACCCAGTTCCTGTGCCACCTTGCCAGCATCGAGGGCGGTGCTATGGTGTTTCTCGTATGGGTTGAACTGCGCGCGATCCTTGTAGAGGCAGAATGCCTCGCTGAGCAGCCAGTCACAGCCGCGCGCCCATGGCTCGGTTACTTCGCTATAAGGCTCATCGCCCAGGCAGGTCAAGCGCTGACCATCGGGCAATAAGGCACTGAATCCGAACTGCTTGGTCTTGGTCGACCCGATGTCGAAGCAGGTAACCTCCATATCATCGACTGTCAACTTCTCGCCATGAGTCACCTCGCGCAGGATGATGGTGTCGTCAAGCGCACTGTAGATTTTGCGGGGCATCATCAGGCTGCACATCGTACGCAGGGCGTGCGCTCCCTCGTCGTGGCAATAGATGGTGAGTGTGCCTTGGAACTTGCCCTTGTGTATCATCGGCGAGATTTTGCGAATCATCCAGATGACCCCCATGATGTGGTCAGTGTGACAGTGGGTGAGAAAGAGGTGATGCACCCGTTCGAAGGCGATGCCTGCACGGCGCAACTGGCGGAAGATGCCATTGCCTCCACCCGCATCCACCATCATGCCCCCGCCCGGTGTCTCCAGCCAGAAGCAGGTGTTGTAGCAACGGGTACACATGGCATTGCCCGTACCCAGCATGGTAAGTTTTGAATTTTCAATTCTCAATTTTCAATTCTCAATTAAAAGATGGTAGTTCGATGGCGAAGGTGGTTCCGCGTCCCAGTTCGCTCTCCTTGACGTAGATGCGTCCGCCGTGGTACTCCTCGATGATGCGCTTGACCAGTGTCAGTCCCAATCCCCATCCGCGTTTCTTGGTGGTGAATCCGGGGTTGAACACATTCTTGAAATTCTTGCGGGCGATGCCCTTGCCCGTGTCTTGCACCAAAATCAGTGCTTGCCCTGGCTCGCTGGTCACGGTGATGTCCAGTTTGCCCTCGCCGTCCATCGCGTCGACCGCATTCTTGGTCAGGTTCTCCATCACCCACTCAAATAGCGACTGGCACAGCATGATGCCACAGTTCTGCGAGTCATCAAGGTGCAGCGTCAGTTCCACGCGCTTGGGTATTCGCGTGCGCATATAGGCCAGACTCTGCTCCACCGCCTCGTTGATGAAAGCCAGTTCCTTGTCAGGCATGGAGCCAATCTTGCTGAAGCGGTCGGCAATGACGCTCAGGCGACGCACGTCCTTGTCCATATCGGCCACCACACCAGGGTCTGTGCCCATCGACTCAAGCATCTGCGTCCATGCCATCAGCGACGAGATGGGCGTGCCCAGCTGGTGCGCCGTTTCCTTCGACAGACCCACCCACACGCGGTTCTGCTCCGCCTTCTTCACACTGATGAGTGCGAAATAAGCCACAGCGAGGAAGATCAGCATCACCGCCAGCTGGATATAGGGGAACCACGCCAACTGCCTCAGCGTGGTCGAGTCCTCATAGTAGAGGTGTTGCGTGGTCGTGTCATCAATCTTAATCTCAATCTTGTTGCTTGAGTTCTGCAGCCGCGCCAGTTTCTTCTTCAGGTACAGCATGTTCGCATCGCTGATGGCGTAGGGTGCCAGACTGTCGATGGGTTCAGGCAGTCGGAAGTTGCGGTGCAGCATAATCTCACCCTGGTCATCGACCAGCAGCACCGGAATGTTGTGGTTCCCCTCGATGATGCTCAACAGGAAGTCCACGTCGGTCTGCATCGTGGGCACGGCATTACCATCCGCATCGGTCTGTTCGTTGCCCAGGGTGGCGAGTTCCTTGGTGGCGTTCGCCCAGATTTCCATGCGGTCGCGTTCCTGTTGCGTAAGGTCGCGCACGATGCGGTTCGACATATAGATAAAGCCGGCCACGAGCATGACCGACACCACCATGAGGCACATCTTCCAGATGCGCCGCGAGTCATAGATGTTGCGCAACGGCAGTTTCACCATCAGAAAGATTTGAGAGGGCAAAGGTAGTAATTAGTTTTCAGTTGTCAGTAATCAGTTGTCAGTTTTTTTGTTGGCAATCTTGCGTTGCGCATTTTTTTTGAAAAAGTACACGGCATAAAAAAACAAACCGCAATAACTGCGTAATCATTGACATACTACTATTGTAAGTTGTTTTTTATAGATTGGTGACATTTTTTTAGAAAATGTTTGCGTGTATTAAAGACTATTCGTAAATTTGCGGTGTCTTTTACAATATGTCTTGATTCCGCCTATTTGTGCGACAAGTCATATACTCCTTTCGACCACTAACATTTATCACTAATAACATTAAGAGCTTATGATCAAGAACTATCGTAAAGCATGGAGACTATCGGTCTTGCTTGTGCTGGCATTGCTGGCGTGGCAGTCTGCACTAGCGCAGACTGCTTACACAGTCAACGGCAAGGTGACCGATGTCAACGGCGAGCCCTTGATGGGTGTGACGGTGCAGGCTCAAACTAAGCAAGGTACAGCCACCGACATGGATGGATTCTATTCCATCAAGCTCACACAACCCACTAGGCTCACATTCAGTTACATTGGCTATGACTCACGCACGCTCGACGTTCGCAGTGGTGGCACGCACAACATCGTGCTCACCGAGAATGCCCAGGTGCTTGACGACATCGTCGTGGTGGGTTATGGCAAGCAGAAGAAAATCAACTTGACGGGCGCCGTGAGTGCCATCGATGGTGCCGAGCAACTCTCGTCACGACCCAGTGCCGACCTGGCACGCGGTCTGCAGGGAGCAGCACCAGGTTTGACCGTGCGCTCGCTCACTGGCGAGATGGGTCAGGATGCCACCATCAAGATTCGTGGTATTCTGGGTTCGATTAACGGTTCGTCTCAGCCCCTCATCCTCGTGGACAACGTGGAGTGCAACAGCCTTCAGAACATCAACCCCGAGGATGTGGAGAGCGTGTCGGTGCTGAAAGATGCCGCCTCATCGTCCATCTATGGTGTGAAGGCTGCCTTCGGTGTCATCCTCATCACCACAAAGAAGGCCAAGAAAGGCGACAAGTTCCACATCAACTACAGCAACAACTTCTCGTGGCGTGGCCCCACGGTGACCCCCGAGATTGTCAAGACCTACGAGGGTGCCGAGATGTCTTGGGCGGCAGGCCTGCGTCAGAACCCCAACCTGTCAGAGCAGACCAACTCTTGCTACCTGACGTGGAACCTTGAGTCTATCGAGCGCATGAAAGAGTGGGAACGAGTCTATGGTGGCTATAACTTAAGCGACGAGATGGTTCTGGGCCGAGACTTTGATGTCAAGGACGGCAAGATGTACTTCTACCGCTCGTTTGATGCACCGGGCCGCTTTGTCGACAAGAGCGCGTTCCAGCAGATTCACAACCTGTCGTTCTCGGGCAGCAGCGGCAACACCAGTTACAACCTGAGTCTGGGCTATCTGGGCGAGGATGGTGTCATCAAGGTGAACACCGACAAGTATAACCGCTATAATGTGGCGTTCAACACCAGCACTGAATTGAATAAATACATTGACATCCGTTCGGGACTGTTGTTCACCCACTACAAGTATGAGACACCCTATTACTTCGGGCCGTCGAGCTACTATGACGAGTGGTACTACCTTTATCGTTGGCCTACCATTATGCCCTACGGCACTTACCAGGGCATCCCTTGGCACAACGCCATCACCGAGATTTCGCAAGCCAACCGCAACAAGAAGCAGAACAACTACATGCGCATCAACCTCGGCTACACCGTTCACTTCATACCGGGTCTAGACTGGGAGACCGATTACAGTTATGTACACGTCAACCGGTTCACTCGCACCAACGGCGGTCAGGCCGGTGGTTGGAACTTCTGGGGTGGCAACGGCATGCAGAACGAGGTGTGGACCCTGTCGAGCCACAACAAGGTGGTGAACACGTCGGACAACAGCGACAAGCATGTGTTGAACACCCTGTTGCGCTTTAACCGCGAGTTTGGCGACCACAA
>JAEEJI010000260.1 GCA_016281825.1 Muribaculaceae bacterium
GATATTGTCGCGTTCATAACCATCTATACGATGCTTATTGTCGTTGGAGGTGTTGTGCTGGTCTTTCAAGGATTCCCCATTGTCGATGCATTCTTTTCGTCATTCTCTTGTACCTCAAACAATGGCCTGGGAGCGGGGGTGACGGGCATCACGGGCTCATATGACTTCCTCTCGTCATCGGGTAAGTGGATTATGTCGCTGCTCATGCTCGCTGGCCGTCTCGAGATAATGGCGCTATTAGCACTATGCACGCCTTCCTTCTGGAAGAAATAATACAAAAGAACAGCCCTCCACGAGGGCTGTTCTTTGTTGTTATTCGAGAATTCGAGAATTCGAGAATAATAATCCCGGGATTACTTCTTCAAATTCTGAACGAACTGCCAGGCAGTCTCAGCCTTCTTGACCTTGATGAGCGAGTTGTGGCTGACGATGTACTCCGACACGCCTTGCTTGTTGGCGCCCTTGTGCCAGTCGTAGGTGTAACCCAACTGTGTCCAGGGTAGGGGGCTGTCGTCCTCGTAGGCGGCACTCACGCTGTAGCGGTACCACTCGCGGAAGTTGGTCTCACCCACCTTGAAATTCTCATCCACATTCTTGGGGAACTCCAGTCCCACAGTCGTCGTGGTGATATCCGGGTCATGTGCCGGGCGGAACATCGTCGTCGGGTCGGCATAGAAGCTCACCATGATGTCATAGTCGCAGGTCGGGTCAAGGCCGTACATCTGGATCAGGCGCATGTGGGCAGCGACACTGTCCATGCCCTCAAACTCGCTGGCGCGCTTTGCCCAGTCGGCGGGCAGCGACACCCAGGTACCCATTTCACGATCGATGCGGTATACACCGTCCTTGCCGAAGAACTTCTGAAGGCGGCTTGAGTCAACAAGCGTCACCACCAGCACCATGTCGTGGCCATCAAACGTCTCCCATTCCTCGCCGGGATAGCCCTTCTGGATGGGCATCAGGTCGTGAACAATCTTGGTCGTGTCCAGAACCTTGGCGTCCTCGATGGCGGCAGCCAGGTCGGCATTCAATGCCGAGTCGTTCTCATACCAGCCTTCTTCTAGGCCATTCTCTACTGTGGTCTGTTCTGCCACATTACCGCGGCAAGACACCACCATGGCACCCAACAAAATGGCACCAGCAAATAAAATCTTCTTCATTTCTAATGGTTTATTGTTTTTGTTGTATTTTCCGAGGTGCAAAAGTACAAACAAAAACTGACACCCACAAGAAAAGTAGGTTATGGCTTTACCAATTCCTTAATGTGAGTTTCCAGGATGTGGAACCCGGGAGCTGCCATCGAGTTGTGGTCGTGACCCCCAATCTCGTAAAGCCAGGTATGCTGGTGTCCCGCCAACTTCATCATTCGCGCCAGATACTGGTTCTCGTCATAGCGCCCGAAAAGCTCCAACTCGCGGTCGCCGCAGATGAGCAGCAGCGGCGGGCAGTCGCCACGTACCCAGTAGAGTGGGGCGTACTCGTCGATAGTAGCTCGCAGCGCGGGGATGCCTTGTCGCTTGCGCACATTGAAGTGTGTCACCGCCTGGCCGCTGAATGGCGCATAGAGCATCACCGAGTCGGCATCGGCCCCATAGGCGGCAAGCCATTTCTTGTCTAGGCAAAGCATCATCGCCAGATAACCACCTGCCGAATGCCCCGTCACCACCACCTTACGACGGTCGCCGCCATAGCGCTCAATGTTGTTGAACACCCATGCCACAGCCTCGGCGGAATCGTCAATAATCTTGTCGACCGTCACACGCTGCAAGAAGCGGTAGTTCACACCGACCACCACCCAGCCTTTGCTCTTGAGCTGTTCGGGTATCTGTTTCTCGCCGCCCTCCAAGCCGCCGCCATGAAACCACACCACCACCGGGCAGTCGGTCTTCGACTCGGGATAGTAGATGTCGAGTTTCAGCCGCTCCACAGCATAAGCGTCGGTCTTGGTCGTGTAAGGAATGTCATTGACTTGTCGGTAAGATTGTGCCAACGCAGTGGTCACCAGCGACACCATCGCCAGCAACACAATCAGTCGTTGTCTAAAACGTTGTTTCATCTTTTTTATTGGTAGTTATGTAGAAAGTATAAAACTCCACAAATTTACAACTCTTTCTCCATTTCTGCAGCAGTTATCTTGTTTTTTTGTAACTTTGCGTCATTCTTGGAGCGGAAAAGGTTGCCAAAGGTGTGCATGATAGCTAAAGATTGGCTCAATTATGCATTATGCATTATGCATTATGAATTATGAATTAGATAGACCCATAGACAGTGCGCCCCGACTGATGGAGGTAATAGAGCAGTTGGGCTTTTTGCCGCTGCTTGATGGTGGCGTGCGGGGCTTCTCGGCCGAGGAGATGGTCGATGACGAGTGCCGCTATGTCGTCTATAGCGATGGCGGTTGGGACTGGCCCCTGTGGAAATGGAAAGGCCCGGTCATCACCGAGGGCAATTGCGTCTATGGCAAATTCTTCGACAAGAAGGCGGGCTTCGTCAGTCGCGAGTGGTGGCCCGACTTGTGCAACTGGCGACGTAGCCGATACCCTGCCCCCGAGCCAGGAAGCA
>JAEEJI010000261.1 GCA_016281825.1 Muribaculaceae bacterium
ACGCTTCAAGTTGGGATAATTGTTGTTGTAGTTGTCAACGTAGAGGTACTTGTTGACATACCAGTCGACCGCGGCGGCATAGTCCATGTAGCAATGCAGGGCGATGTAGTCCATGCGCGGGTCCTTGCCATACAGGTTGTTGTACTCAAGGATAAAGGCATCGAGCCAGTCGACGGGCTGCCATACACGACCACCAACACGTTCTCCACTGAAGTTCAGTGCCGGCGAGACCAGCTCAGTGCCATATAATTGTGCGTATTCTTCTAGTTCTGGCCATTTCTGGGCTGCCTGGGCTGGCGTCATGTTGGCTTGTGACGAGAAGTTCGGCTCGTTGAAGCCCAAAAGATAGCGTGTGCCATTGTTGTTCGAAAGGTAGTTGGTCAGTTGTGTGCCATTCCAGTTGCCATTCCAACACATGGGGGCAAAGTTGATATCGCAGTCTGCGCCACCCAGGTTATCGGGCTGCCGCGTTGGGTCTACTGCCCAGTTATAGGTCCAGGTCACACCTGGCGCCAAAGCTGCCACGGCTTGTTGGCTATAGAACTGGCCATTGTCGCAGTAGCCTCGCTTCTGGCTGGGCTTCATCTGCGCTTCGTCGGCCAACGTTGTTGCTGGCAAAACGATGCTCAGTAGGATTGGAATGAGTAAAAATCTTTTCATATTGCATGAATTTAGTGAGTTATAATTCGATGTGATGATGCGCATCGCGCTGAGTGTTGCACTGCAGGGTCGTTTGCTAGTGCAAAATTACTGCTAACTACGCACGCGTCAAAATAATTACTACTACAAGAATGCGACTGGCACTACGACAAAAACTCACTTATTTGAATTATTTTTTGCCGTTTCTTCCTTTATATCAACATTTTTACTTAAATTTGCAACCTCAACAATTATATGACATGAAACCTCTACAATTGATCGTATCGGCAACACTGATTTTTGTGTCCTGCATGGCGCAGGCGCAGTTCAATACAGTGCGAAATTTCGCTAGCGAACTCACTGGTGGCGGCACACAGAACTGGAATATTATGCAAAGTGATGACGGATTCGTCTATCTAGCCAACTCGCGTGGTTTGATGTGCTTTGATGGTCACAGATGGTCGTGTACGCCCAATGCGAGTTATACCGACCTACGCGCCATCTGCTTGGATCAAGACCATCAACGGGTGTATGCCGGCGGTTCGAACGAGTTGGGCTATTATGACTTGTCTAACCGGCTTGCCTCACCACGATATGTTTCGTTGATGGACAAGTGGCCATCAGGTGTCGGCGATATCGGCGATGTGTGGAACATCCATGCCCTGGGCGATGCTTTCATCTTTCAAACCAAGCACCATCTGGCAATCTATCGCGATGGAGCGCCGCAATTACAAGTGGTTGCTGCACCCGCCGAGGTTGCCACATCGGTTGTCGAGCATGACCGCCTGATTGTGCTTTGTGCCGACGGCCTTTATAGCTTCGATGGCACAGCGTTGAAGCGCCTTCCTGGCGAGTTGCCAGGTAATGGTTTGTTGGTGCGAGCAATGCTGCCTACCGATGACGGTCTTTTGTTAGTCTCTGCCGAGCATGGCATCTATCGCTATGACGGACAGACAATCACACCTTATGTGCTCGACATCACCCCATTCTTGATACAGAACAAGGTGTTTTGCGCAGCAGTCAATGGACAATACCTAGCCTTTGGAACCATTCGTAACGGCTTGGTGGTAAAAGACACGAAGACAGGAAGATGTGAGTATGCCAACTTGTCGACGGGATTGCAGAACAACACAGTTCTGTCGGTGCGCTTTGACTCATGGGGCAATGTGTGGATGGGGTTGGACTATGGTGTGTCCTATCTGGTTCGCGACTTGCCGTTCCTCTCGTTGCTCGGTGAGAATCTGCTCATAGGCCGGGGCTATGCTTCATTGGTCGATGGCGGACGCCTCTATCTGGCAACCAATCAAGGACTTTATGTGACAACCTATCCCATGTTTGCCGGGGCTACCCCGCCCGATGTGCAGCCTATCAATACCATTACTGGACAAGTGTGGTGCTTGCGTAAGACTTCGGCAGGCATTTTGTGCGGTTGCGACCAGGGAGTGATGAGAATTCAAGGGACAATGACTACGCATGTGGCGGGACCCGAGGGAACATGGGACTTCCGTGAGCTCAAGCATCACCCTGGACTGGTTTTGGGCTGTGACTATAACGGATTCTTCGTCCTGCGCATCATGGGCACGATGTTAAGTTATGTGGGTAGAGTAGAAGGTATTGACTGGCCTTGCTCCAACTTTGAGGAGGATAGCGACGGCACCATCTGGGCCGGTCATTGGCAGAAAGGCATTTACCACTTGTGGCTTAGCGAGGATGGAACCAATGTTGTCAAAAAAGAACATTTCACGGAAGGCAAAGGTCTGCTGGTCGAGGGTGGCAACCTGGTGTGCAAGATGCAGGACACGGTGTTTGTGTCGTCGGTCGATGGCTTTTCGCGGTATGACCGAGCGACCGGTAAACTGATGCACGTCGACTGGCTGAACCGCCTAGTCAATCACTACGGTACAGCATCGATGATTCATGAGACACCGTGGCATGACGCTTGGGTGTTTACGGGCGATAACATGTTGCTTCTCAAGCGTCGTCCATCGGGGACCTACGATGTTGACAGTACGACCTACCAGGGCGGTGCCAGCCGTGTGGCGATGTCGCTGGGACATATGGGCTTTCCCGACTCGTTACACACCATCTTCAATGCCAACAAGGGGTTCTATTTGGTGAATCAGCAGATGCCGCCTGCTGCCCCACCCCGCCATCAGGTGGTGATTCGCCGTGTGACCGACCTGAATGGTGTAGACTCGTGTTTCACCGTCGCTACCCACGGCGATAAGGCGTTACTCACGATTCCCAAGGACCACAACTCGATACGCGTTGAGTATGCTCTGCCTGAGTATCATGGCGACGGTCTAGTCACCTATCAATGCTATCTTGAGGGTTATGACAAGGCTTGGGGTGCTGAGGACACTGAATCAAGTAAGGACTACACGCAACTGCCCAAGGGCACCTATTTGCTGCATGTGCGCTCCCATGACCTATATGATGCGTCGACCAGCGAGGCGATGCTTACATTGGTCGTGCTGCCGGCATGGTACGAGACCTGGTGGGCTTATTCAATTTATGGTATCTTATTCTCCTTGGCGTTGTGGCACATTGTACGCGCTATCGGACAGCGACAGCGACGTGCTGTGCAGCGCATTGAGGACGAGCGCAACCGCCAACTCAAAGAGCAGCAGATGGCGTTCCAAATCGAGAAGGCGCAGCAAGAGCGAGAGGTGATGGAAGCACGCACCACGCAGCTTGAGCACGACCTGATGCACAAGACCAGCGAGTTGGGCGACTTCACGATGAACTTGATGCGCAAGAACGACATGCTGCAGCAACTCGATGACAGCCTTGCCGACTTGGCCGACAGTGTCAAGCGCGATGACCCGAAAGCCAAACTGTCGCTGAAGGTCAAGGCCATCCGCAAGAGCATCATCGACAACATGAATGACGATGACAACTGGGACAAGTTTGAGGAAAACTTCAACCTGGTCTATAACAACTTTATGGCGAAGCTGTTGGCAAAGTTCCCTGATCTGCACAAGAACGAGCGCAAACTCTGCGCCTACCTGCGGTTGGGCTTGTCGAGCAAAGAAATCGCTTCGCTGCTCAACATCTCGCTACGCAGTGTAGAGACCTTCCGCTACCGCCTGCGTAAGAAGCTGGGCCTGCAACCCCGCGAAAGCATCACCGACTTCGTCCAGCGCCTATGATGCAGGCACCCAATAGGGGGAATGTGTGTTTTCTTCATAGCAAAGATATCAAATATCACTAAAAACCAGTAATTTTGCAGCTACAAAAAACTGACCTACATGATGGACTATCAACAAATCCTGGAGAGCATCCGGCGCGACATTACTCCGCTGGAGAAAGAAGGCAAGCAGGCCGACTATATCCCCGCGTTGGCGGCAGTCAATCCCGACCAATGGGGCATCTGCATCAATACCCTCAAGGGGGAGCAGTATGCCTTGGGCGATTGGCAGGTGCCGTTCTCGTTGCAGAGTATCACCAAGGTTTTCGCCCTGGCGATGGCCTTGAGCCTAGAGGGCGATAATCTGTGGTTACGCATGGGAAAGGAGCCTAGCGGAACGGCGTTCAACTCGCTCATCCAACTGGAGCTGGAGCATGGCAAGCCCCGCAACCCATTCCTTAATTCAGGAGCCCTAGTGATGGCCGATGTGTTGGTCGAGCGGTTGGGCAACCCTGAGGCATCATTCATCAATTTGGTGCGCCAACTCAGCGGCTGCCCCAGCATCGATTTTAACTTTGAGATTGCGCGCTCGGAGCATAGCGTGGCATACCTGAACACTGCCATTGCCAACCTGCTGAAGTATCACGGCAACATCCATGGTGATATCGACCGCGTGCTGCGTTTCTATTTCATGATATGTTCGGTCGAGATGAGCTGTGAGCAGTTAGCTCATGCATTCCTCGCCTTTGCTAACCACCGAGAGCCGTTCGACCACGCGGGCTTTGCCCTGACTTCGTCGCAAGTTAAGCGAATGAACGCCATTATGCAGACCTGTGGTTTCTATGACGAGGCGGGTGAGTTTTCTTATCTTGTGGGGTTGCCCGGTAAAAGTGGTGTGGGTGGCGGTATCGCCGCCGTGTTCCCAGGCCAATATTCGGTAGCGGTGTGGGGCCCGCGCCTCAATGCTAAGGGCAACTCGGTCATGGGGATGAAGACTCTCGAGCTACTCACCACCCATACCCGACAGAGTATTTTCTAGGCTATACCTGGTCTGGTATTTTGGGCGGTAAGGGGGTGTAATCGTGCGAGGCGAAGATGAACACGCCAGCGATAATGAGAAATACCAGCGGAGTCATCAATTCGCTGCGGTTGAAGTAGTGCACATTGAGCGGGAAGAAGAAAATGACCAATGTCAAAAATGGGTAGCCAATGATTTTGCATAGTTTCTGCCACCAGCTGGAGGGCGACTTGGCGAAATTTCCCACATAGACGCACCATGACAGGAAGAACCAGAAGCCGCTCATCATGATGAGAGTCGTGTTCTGCGACGGGTCATATTCTCCCCAAATGGTCCCGCTGAACGAATTCCTGATGCCCTCGCCCACGTTGACGTCTTCTTGGATGTTCTCGCCCTTGACAATCTTTTCACCGACATCCCAGGTGGTGTCGACCACCACATTGGTCAAGTCGTGAGTGAATGCGTTGGAAATGTCTTCAAAAATGCCATAGCTGACAATGGCAGCCAGGACGAGGAAACCAATCATGAGTTTATAACGTATGTACTCAGCCCAAGGGGCAGATTTGTGTCCCAATAGGGGATTGCGCGCGCTTAACAAAAACATGGCATAGCACAACGCCGCGCCCACAACAAACATCACAGCAAAGACGGCATAAAATTGCCACAATGTCATCGGTTCCATATCAGTAGTCAGTAATCAGTAATCAGTTATTAGTTTCCCCTTCTTCAACATAGGAAACTGCGGGCAGCAAAGGTATTGAATCTTTTGCAATTGTGCAACGGAAGTTGGTGTAATTTGCGAAAAATCTGTATCTTTGTGGCATGAAAAGAATTGCGATTATTAATGGACCTAATCTGAATCTGGTGGGCATCCGTGAACCGGAGATTTATGGCACCCAGAGTCTGGATGACTACTTGCAGCGGCTGGTACAACAATATGATGGTGTGGAGTTTACTCTCTATCAGAGTAATCACGAGGGCGACATCATCGATGAACTGCAGCGGGTCGGCTTCACCTTTGACGGCATCGTGCTCAATGCAGGCGGATATACCCACACCTCGGTCGCCATCGCCGATGCCATTGCCGCCATCACCGCACCGGTGGTTGAGGTACACATCAGTGACCTCAGTCAGCGTGAGCCTTGGCGCCAGCACTCGATGCTCACCGCCGTATGCGCCACCACTATCATGGGTCATGGCTTGGACGGCTACCGACAAGCGATAGAGTTTATAGTTAATAGTTAATAGTTTTTCGCTGCTTCCCAGTATCTCCTTCCGATGACTGAAGAACTAGAAGAATATATCTTGCGTCACATTGATGCCGAGCCAGAACATCTGAGGCGGTTGGACCGTGACACCCATGTGCGGTTGCTTTATCCCCGAATGTGTTCGGGACACCTGCAGGGCCGTCTGCTCAAGATGCTGGTGCGCATGATCAACCCGCAGCATGTGCTGGAACTGGGCACTTATAGCGGCTATGCCACTCAGTGCCTCGCAGAGGGCTTGCTGCGTGACGAGGCGCACATCGACACCATCGAGATTGATGACGAACTCGAAGACTTTATTCGCCAACACCTGTCGCAATCGCCTGTGGCGAGTCGCATCACACTTCACATCGGCGACGCGGTCGAGATTCTGAGTAGCCTTAACCGCCAATTTGACCTCATCTACATTGATGCCAATAAGCGCGACTATATCACCTATTACAATTTGGCGATGGCGCACCTAGTGCCAGGCGGTTTCATCATAGCCGACAATACCCTGTGGGACGGCAAGGTTGTAGACCCTGCCAGTCATGACCCGCAGACGCGCGGCATCCGTGCCTTTAATGATCAAGTGGCATCCGACCCACGTGTTGAGAAGGTTATCTTGCCGCTGCGCGACGGGCTGACGCTCATCCGCAAGGTAGCCACCCTCAGTTAAATCTTGACTTTTTAAAGCTCATTTTGTGAATATTTTGATGAAAAGCATTAACTTTGCCCGATTTTTAGAAATAAGAATAATTCTCAATTGAAAAATGTTTGCTTGATAGCTTGCCCCGGCTTCGCCGACACGCAAGCGCAAAATTTTTCGAGCTAAAGGTTCTCAATTCCCAATTCTCAATTAATAGAAATTGCAAGCAACAAGACAAGAAAAAATCAACCGTCTGGTTCAGAAAGAGTTGAGCGAGATATTTCGCTTGGAGACGGCAAAAACAACAGGTGTGCTCATCAGTGTGAGCCATGTGCGTGTATCCCCTGATTTGAGTGTGGCGCGTGTGCATCTGAGCATCTTCCCCAGTGCTCAGGGGCCTGAGCTGTTGGCGAACATCAACGCCAACGCGACCGCCATCCGCTATGACTTGGCGCAGCGCCTGCGCTACCAGCTGCGCCGCACGCCCGAACTGACGTTCTACATCGACGATTCGCTCGACTACATCGAGCACATCGACGAACTGCTGAGCAAGTGAGCGTTCTGACCAAGATAGCGCTGCGCTACCTGGTGTCGAAGAAGGCTCACAATGCGGTCAACATCATCTCAATCATCTCGACACTGGGTGTGGTGGTCACTACGGCCGCCCTCATTTGTGTGCTCAGTGTGTTCAACGGATTCCGAGGGCTCATCATGGGCAAACTCGCAGAGCTGGACCCGCAAATTGCTATCACGGCGACACAGGGCAAGGCCATCGAGCAGGCCGACAGTGTCCTGCAGGTGGTGACCCAGTTGCCCGGTGTGAAAGGTGCCATCCCCGTTATCGAAGACCACGCCTTAGCGGTGTTCGCCGACTACCAGATGCCTGTGCGCCTCAAGGGCGTGCCTGACAACTACAACCAGTTCAATGCCATGGACACACTCATCGTCGACGGTGACTGGCGACTGCACGACCAGGTGAGCGCATACGCTGTGGTGGGCGTGGGGCCGGCGATGATGCTGCACGTCAGGCCGGGCTACCTGCTCATGCTTAACCTGTATGCGCCTAAGCGGCAGGGTCGGGTGAACATGGCGAACCCGATGGGGGCATTTGTTGCCGACTCGCTATTTGTCTCGGGAGTGTTCCAACTGCAGCAGAATGCATACGATGCCGACCTGATTTTCCTGCCGCTCGACAAGGCGCGGCGGCTGTTTGACTATCCCACTCAGGCGACCCAAATCGAGGTGACCCTGCAGCCCGGTGCCGACGAGGCGGCCTTTATGCGGCAACTGTCGGCGCAACTGGGCGAATCTTATACCATCAAGAACCGCCTCATGCAACAGTCGGCGGCCTATCGGCTGGTGAATGTGGAGAAATGGATGGCGTTCCTGCTCATGGCGTTCATCCTGCTCATCGCCACGTTCAATGTCATCAGCACACTCTCGCTGCTTATCATCGAGAAGGACGAGAGCATCGCCACCTTGCGTAACCTGGGTGCCACCGACCAGCAAATCACTCGAATCTTTGTCATCGAGGGATGGCTCATCGCCTTGGTGGGCGCTGTGCTGGGCGTCGCTCTGGGACTGGCATTGTGCTACGGCCAGCAGCGCTTCGGTTGGCTCACCCTCGGTGTCGAGCCCGACACGCTCATCACCCACGCCTATCCCATCATCGTCCAGTGGACCGACGTGCTCATAGCCTTCGGCCTGGTCGCCCTCATCGGCTTGCTCACCGCCCTGGTCACCTCGCTGACCATGCGCCACCGCCTCAAGTGAGTTAAGTATTTAATTAGTTAAAGAGAGTTAAGTAGAACTGCCTGATAGTAACTTTTTAAGTGCAACTGGGGGCTCATGCTTTGATGCTATTAGACTATAAAGACAGAAAGACAGAAGGATTTTTTCTCTTTTTTTAAGTGCAACTGGGGGGGTGCACTACCTTTCTCTCAAATAAATCACCGCCGTTATGAAAAACTATTTGTAAAATCGGCAAAATAGTATTACCTTTGCAGTTGATTAAATGTTTAATTCATCCAATTGTCACTAGTTATGAAAAAAACTATTTATCTATTTCTGGCCATGCTGCTGGCCAATGCGCTGACGGCACAGGCTTATGATGTGAGTATAGGCACTTCCACTTACGGTCAGGTGGCCTATTTGTCAAATTTCACGGAGAGTGACTTGCAGGGTGAGCATCTCTATGTGCCGGGTTATGTGAAGTCGGGGGAAAATTGGTACCCCACCTTCGTCTCCTCGAGTGCTATCAATGCCATGTCGACGATGTGGTATGTGGTTGTGGAATATGGTTGTCTCGGTTTTGGGTCTTACGCGGTGAAGAACTGCCCAAAACTCACGCATGTCATTTTGCCCAGTTCGGTGGAGGATCTCGCCGACAACTTCATATTCAATTCAGGGCATCCCAGCAACGTACTGACTCTGAGTCTTGCTGGAGAGACAGCATTCAACATCGGTCAGCAGGCTTTTGCATCAATCAATAACACGGGCCTGTTCATCAACACATCGTCGCGTGCTGCAGCGCAAATGTGGACCGACATATTCAGTGACCTCACGCTGCCCTCGGGAATCAGTGCCACGGCCAATTTCAGTTGGAACTCGCCGGCGTATGACTACACTTTCAATATGACGAACGGCGCTTCG
>JAEEJI010000262.1 GCA_016281825.1 Muribaculaceae bacterium
GATGGGCAGCGGTACGTTCTCGCTGGAGGTCAGGGGCGAGCGGGGCATCAGTTGTCACGGCTTTGTGGTGGGACGGCTGCGGGTAAGTGGCGAGGTCAATGCTCCGCTGCGGCAACGGCTGGTGCCGCAGCCATTGCGTACTGTCAGGCTCATGGTGGGCGGGACGTGCAACAGCGGGACGCTGTTGCTGCCAGTTGCACTCGCCCCCCTCAGTCCCCCCTAAATAGGGGGAAGCTCTGATTTGCTACACAATAACGATAATAATCGCGAAACCACGCGAAGCTTATTTGGTTTTTAACCGCGAAGTAACGCGAAAAAAGACAACACGGACAACATGGACAATTAACTTATGTTCTATCTTTTATTCTTGTGTCTTTGCTTAAACGCGAAGCTATTTGTTTCATTCGTTTAATTTGTTGTTTGATTTTTACCGCTAATTGCGCGAATATATTTTTCAACGTGGCTTCGCGGGGCTTTAGGCAGGGGAAAAAGCAGCATATTCAATTCTGAATTAAACCTCACGCAGATTACGCAGATTGTGCAGATAGGTTTATCTCGCAGGTATTTTTCTTAATTCTCAATTAAAAGAAATCCTGCGTTATCTGCGAAATCTGCGTGAGAAAAATCTCAATTTTCAATTCTCAATTTTCAATTCTCAATTAAAATAACTATCTTTGTAGGCTGAAAGAATTTGCCCCCTATGAAGAAAGTAACCATTCTTGTCCCCTGCTATAACGAGGAGCAATCGTTGCCGTTGCTCTTTACGCGTCTAAGCGAGTTGCGTGGGCAATTGCCTGAGTATGCCTGGGAGTTCCTGCTGGTGAACGATGGCAGCAGTGACGGCACACTCGATGCCATCCGTGCGCTGCGTGCCCAAGACCCGCAGGTGTGCTATATCGACCTGTCGCGCAACTTTGGCAAGGAGCGCGCGATGCTCGCCGGACTGGACTATGCCACTGGCGACTGTGTAATCATCATGGATGCCGACCTGCAACAACCTCCCGAGACCATCCCGCAGATGCTCAAGTTGTGGGAGGAAGGCTATGAAGACGTGTATGCCCGCCGCTTGACACGCACTGGCGAGCCTTGGCTGCGCCGCAAGATGTCGCTTCTGTTCTACAAACTGCTGCAGCGTTTCACGCGTGACGACGTGTTGCGCAACGTGGGCGACTTCCGCCTGCTGGACCGCAAATGCGTCAACGCGTTGAAGCAACTGCGTGAGCACGAGCGTTACACCAAGGGGCTTTTTGTGTGGATTGGCTACAAGAAGGCCGAAGTGACCTATGTGCAGCAAGAGCGCACGACGGGCAACAGTTCGTTTGGCTTCCTGCGTCTGCTCACGCTCGCCGTCGACGGCATCACGTCGTTCTCGACGGCACCGTTGCGCATCTCGACGGTGATGGGCCTGATTGTGTCGCTGGTGGCGTTCTTCTATATGTGCTACGTGCTGATCAAGACCATCGTCATCGGTGGCGACCCGGTGCAGGGTTTCCCGACGCTGGTTATCGTGATGCTGTTTTTGGGCGGCGTGCAGCTGTTGTCGTTGGGCATCATCGGCGAGTATCTGGCCCGCATCTTCAACGAGACAAAGAACCGTCCAGTGTATTTGATTAGGGAAATGTCAGTTTCCTCGTCGCCCCCCCCTGAAGAGGGGGGAGCGAAATCTCACGCAGATTTAGATAATCTTGGCTGCGCTCGGCAGAGCTAGAACAAGTTCTGCTCTGCACTCACTTGCACAAGATTTCGCAGATTGTTTTATCTCGCAGAAGCAACTGAAAGCTGAAAACTGAAAAAAAATATTACCTGCTGCTGGTGTTTGTTGCTCTTGTGGTGCTGGCGATGAACTGGTTGACCACGCTCAAGGGTGATGAGTATGTCTATGCGTTGATGCCTGGTGACTTGTCCCGTCACTGCACCTCGCTGGGTGACTATATTCAGACGATTCCCACCTTCTATCACAGCACGAACGGGCGCCTTGCCGACGCCATCGAGCGGTTGTTCGCCAGTCTGATAGGCAAACCCGTGTTTAATGTGTTGAACACGCTGATGTTCGTGTTGCTCATCGAGGGCATCTTTACGCTGGCAGTGGGCCGTCGGCGCAGTGTGATGGCACTGTCGATGATGCTGGTGTGCATCGCCTTCTTCTTCCCCTACCCTGGCGAGACGCTGCTGTGGATGGCCGGTTCGTTCAACTACCTGTGGGCCGCCACGTTGTCGTTGTGGCTTATCATTTGGTTGCGGCGAAGTGGTCAAGCAGCGCTGGGTCTGCTGGCTGGTTTGATTGCCGGTGCGTTCAACGAGAGTACATCGCTGGGCGTGTTGCTGAGTCTCTTCCTCTATTTTGCGCTGAACCGTCGCGAGTTCACGGGTTTCCGCCGCTGGGTCTTGTTGGGGTATGCTGTGGGGTTCGCCATCATCTTGTCCTCACCTGCGCTGTGGAATCGCCTGTCGGGCGGCGCGTCGGTCAACACCAGTCTGAGCTTGCTACAGTTGGTGACTCGCCGCGTGTTGTCGCTGGGTTATATGTCGCTTCGCTTTGTTGCTCCGACATTGGCACTTGCCGTCGTGTTCCATGCCTGGCACCGCCAGGGTGGTCTTCGCACCGTAGCGCGCCGTTTTGAGTTGTGTCTGTTGTTGGGCGCCTTCTGCTCCGCCTTGCTTCTAGGGATGGTCATTGAGCGCCCCTATATGTTGCTGGTGAGTGTGAGTGTGGTGGTTTGCCTGCGGGCGTTCTGGCCCACGATGTCACGCTGGCCAGTGTCTGTTCGTCGCATAGTGACTGCGGTGTGCCTGACGGCTTGTTGCGCGGGCAGTGGCGTGACCCTGCACAAGATGTGGGTCTATCGCGCCTATGACAACCAGGTGCAGCAACAGATGGCTACTGCTCCCCGTCAGTGCATCCTTGAGGCTCGCCACGCCCCCGTGTCGAGCCGTTGGATTTTGCCCGACGTGTATGACAACGACACCTATCACTGCAGCTATCTTACCATCTATAGCTGCTACTACGACAAAGACAACGTGCAGTTCCTGCCGCCCGCCATCTACAAGCGCTACACCGCCGGCACATTGCTGGACGGTGCCACCTGCGCGCCCTTTGTGAGCAGCGACCCGTCGCTTGCAGACACGTTACTGACCATGGACAGTGCCCCCATCGCGCTTGTCCTGCTCAAGCCTGGCGTGCCTGGCGGCAACGGCTATGGCAAGGTGTTCCGCACCGACATCGAGCAGTACTGGGGTGCGTCGACGAGCCAACGCCGCTACTGGCTGGGTTCGCTCAAAGAGTACGTGCCGTTCCGTCCCTACTTCTTGGTGATTGACGGCCGCACCTACGAGATTGTGGCGAGCGAGGTTCCCACGACGGCAACGAGCATCGAATTGAACATATTTTTCAACAAAGATTGGCACATGTTCACTTTTACCCGAAACACTCAAACATCATGAACACACAATGGGATAAAATCATCATTGGCATCGACCCCGGGACGAATGTGATGGGCTACGGCCTACTAGGCATCAAGGGCAAGCAGCCCAGCCTGATTGTCATGGGAGTCATCAAACTGAACCGCATGGAAGACCACTACATGCGGCTGCACCGCATCTATGAGCGGGTGAAGACGCTCGTCGACCAATACCTGCCCGACGAGATGGCGATAGAGGCTCCGTTCTATGGAAAGAATGTGCAGTCGATGCTGAAGTTGGGACGTGCGCAGGGCGTGGCGATGGCTGCGGCACTGAGCCACGAGGTGCCTATCACCGAGTATGAGCCACGCAAAATCAAGATGGCGATTACGGGCAACGGAGCGGCGAGCAAGGAGCAGGTGGCGATGATGCTGCAGCGCACGCTGCAACTGAGCGATGAGCAGATGCCCGACCTGCTGGACGCTACCGACGCACTGGCAGCGGCACTGTGCCACTTCTATGAGAGCCAGAAGCCCATCCAGAGCCACGGCAGCGGCTCGTGGAAAGCGTTCATTGCCCAGCACCCCGACCGCGTGAAGTAGATTATAGATTACAGATTACAGATTACAGATTACAGATAAAAGATATGAGGAAGAGCGTGACTTATGATAAAGCGAGGGCGTTTGCGGTTCGAATTGTTCGTATGTATCAGTGGCTATGCAATGAAAAGAAAGAATTTGTAATAAGCAAACAATGCTTGCGCAGTGGCACAAGCATTGGAGCAAACTTGAGCGAAGGTTTGAATGGGCAAAGTCGTGCTGATTTTGTAGCTAAAATGCACATAGCGCTTAAAGAGGCATGTGAAACTAAATATTGGCTTGAGATATTGAGCGAAACTGAGTATCTGGAACCAAAAGTCTACGAAAGCCTGAATGAGGATTGCGTCGAACTCATAAAGTTGCTGACATCATCAATCAAATCCACTAAGGCCAATCAATAATCTGTAATCAATAATCTGTAATCTATAATCTGTAATCTGTAATCTGTAATCTGTAATCTGTAATCTGTAATCTGTAATCTGTAATCTAACTTTTCACCTTTCCGGCGAGCATGCCGCAAGCGGCCTGGATGTCCTCGCCACGGCTGCGGCGAATTGTACAGATTACTCCATGAGAGTTAAGGTAGTCGCGGAAAGCGGTCATACGGTCGTCGCTGCTGGTGCGCAGTTTCTCTACCTCGGGAATCATGTGATAACGGATGAGGTTGACACGCACATGCTCGTTGGGAATGATTTCACGCAAGGCTTCAGCATGCTTGATGTCATCGTTGAACCACTGCCACATGATGTACTCCACCGATAGGCGCCGCTGGTGCGCGAAGTCATACTTGCCTAGCATCTCCAGAACCTCGTCCACGGGATAGACTTTCTCGATGGGCATCAATGACTGCCGCTCTTCGTGGATGGCAGTGTGCACACTCACGGCAACATGGACGCTGGTTTTCTCGACCAGCGTTTTTAGTTCGGTCTTCTTGCCCACAGTGCTCACGGTGACACGCTTGGGACTCCACGCCAATCCCCACGGCTCGGTGAGAATGGCGATGACGCGCATCACCTCGTCGAGGTTGTCGAGTGGCTCGCCCATGCCCATGAACACGACATTGGTGAGTTGGCGGCTCTGCGGCACGCTGAGTACCTGGTTGATGATTTGGTTGCTGGTGAGGTTGCCATGGAATCCCTGTCGTCCGGTCATGCAAAAGTAGCAGTTCATGCGGCAACCCTTCTGCGACGAGATGCACAGGGTGTGGCGGTCTTCCTCGGGAATATAGACTGCCTCGACGGCCTGACCATCGCCCACGTCAAAGAGGTACTTGACCGTACCGTCCTGGCTCTTTTGCGCTTGGGAGGGGAAACTAAGGCCCACGCAGTAACGCTCGGCCAGTTTCTCGCGGTTGGCCTTGGAGATGTTCATCATTTCGCCGAAGGTGGTGACGCGCTTTTCATAAATCCATTGGCACAGCTGCTTGGCAGTGAACAGGGGCATACCCAGTTCCTTGACTACTTTGTACATGTCCTCCAGGGTCATACCAGCCAGAGGTATCTTCAATTCATAATTCATAATTCTTAATTCTTAATTCTTAATTAAATCGAATTAACGATTTCAGGTGCAAAGTTACGACTTTTTTTGCATTGTGCAGGCGATTCCTTGCAAGTTTGGCAATTATTTTCTAACTTTGCCCACATAAAACAACAAAACTCTGTATTATGAAAAAAACGATGGTTTTCTTGTTGCTGGTGCTGGGAGCGCTAGCGCAAGCACAAGCGTCGGTCATTGACGGCCAATTCTATTTTGATGAGGAGACCGCCTACATTGGCCGTATTTACTACAACTGCCTGCAACAGATGCAGGAGGAGTACAGTGAGATGTACCGAGGCCGTCTACCCGAGAAGTTCTGCGCCTTGAAAGCGAAAGTGGATGGCACAATCCTAGACGACTGCCTCTGTGTGAGCGACTGTGACGAGACGATGCAGCTGGTGTATAAGCACACCAGCCGTGGTGTCGAGGTCATCGGTACCTACATGGGCATGGCGGTGAAGCAAGACCGAATAGACTGGCAACCCATCTACAAGATGGGCGAGTGGATTAGTCCCGACGACATGACGGTGCGCTACCACCCGATGTGGGCGACACCCATCCAGACGAAAAACTTGTTCCGCACCTGCTGTGACCATCCAATGAAAGACGCTACCACGCGCGACCGCATGATTTTCAAGCCGCACGTCAATCCCATCAAGTACAACCGCACCTGGCAGGACATGGCGGGCACACACTATGAGTACAAGCTCACTGACCCCACCATCATCAAAAAAATGTTCCGCGGGTACAACGATTCTCAGATTACTGCCATTGTGGTCAACCACAAATTTCTGGATACCCACACACCGCTGCAGTACAGCCGCTGGTTGTATGGCGAGCCCGAGATTACCTTGAGCCGCACGGAGAACAGTTATGTCTGGGAGCAAATCAACAAACGCTACCATAACCGCAGGGTCACCTCTACCAAGTGGTTGGCAACCATGGGCGAGATGAGCGTGTGGCTTGTCGTGTTTGAACAATATGACACCAATGCACTGGCGAGCATCATCGTGGTCAAGGAGGGCGAACTGGAGTCGGCCTTTGATGACTATGCGATGATTACCCCTGAAGGCGAGCGCACCGAGGACGGCAAACCGATGCACGTGTGGATGGTTGCAGACTATGGCGTGTACTGCGAGCCCGAAATCATGGCCATCATGCACAACACTTGGAACAACAGTTTGGAGTTCTACATCCGCCAGGGCGGCAATGAGTGTCAACGCTACTACATCCTGCGCGAGCACGCTTCCTGGCTGATTAAGATAAGCGAGAGTTCGGAAAGCTTTGATGAATAATAAACTATTCACCATACTTTTTGCCATTGCCAACTTGTGTGCATCGGCAGCTGATCCGGTGGATTATGTGAACCCGCTGATGGGGACGATGTCGAGCTATGAGCTGTCGACAGGCAACACCTACCCTGCTGTGGCACTGCCGTGGGGGATGAACGCATGGACTCCGCAGACGGGCAAGATGGGTGATGGCTGGACCTATACCTACACGGCCCATCACCTGCGCGGCATCAAACTGACGCATCAGCCCAGTCCGTGGATTAACGACTACGGCCAGCTCTCCATCATGCCCATCACGGGAAAGCCGAGGTTTGACCAGGACGAGCGTGCCAGCTGGTTCTCGCACAAGGGTGAGGACGCCCGGCCCTATTACTACAGCGTCTACCTTGCTGACCACGTTGTAACCGCCGAGATTACCCCCACCGAGCGTGCCGCAATGATGCGGTTCACCTTTCCGCAAGCTGAAGGGCACTATGTGGTGATTGACCCGTTTGACAAGGGTTCGCAAGTGAGCATCAACCCGTCGCATCGTCGTGTCACGGGATATTCCACACGCAACAGTGGCGGTGTGCCTGAGGGCTTCCGCCTGTGGTTTGTCATCGAGTTTGACCAGCCATTGAGCTATTGTGCCACAGTGAGTGACGGCAACATCGTTGCTGACCGACTTTCCGCTCAATCGGACCATGCCGGCGCTATTGTGGGCTTCGGTGACGAGGTGCGTCAAGTGCATGCCCGCATCGCTGCCTCGTTCATCAGTCTGGAGCAGGCGCAGCGCAACCTCCGAGAGTTGGGCGACTGCACCTTCGAGGAGGTGAAGACTGCCGGGCGCGAACGCTGGAACGACCTGCTGGGACGCATCGAGGTGCAAGACGACAACACCGACAATCTGCGCACGTTCTATTCCTGCCTGTACCGCGCCCTGCTATTTCCTCGAGCGTTCTACGAGTTTGACGCCCAGGGGCAGGTGGAGCATTACAGTCCCTACAACGGCGAGGTGAGGCCGGGCTATTTGTTCACCGACACAGGGTTCTGGGATACGTTCCGCAGTCTGTTCCCCCTGCTGAACCTCGTCTATCCTGATGAGAGCGAACTGATGCTCAAGGGTTTGGCAAACGTCTACCGCGAGAGCGGATTCTTGCCCGAGTGGGCCAGCCCTGGGCACCGCAACTGCATGGTGGGTAACAATTCGGCGGCGGTAGTTGCTGACGCCATCGTCAACGACATCCCTGTGACTGCTGAGGATGCCGCCACGCTGTGGGAGGCGGTGACGCATGGTGCCCACGCGGTGCATCCGACCGTGCGGTCGACGGGCCGACTGGGATGGGAATTCTATGACAATTTGGGCTATGTGCCGTGCGATGTAGGTATCAACGAAAGTGCTGCCCGCACGCTAGAATATGCTTACGATGACTGGTGCATCGCGCAGATAGGACGCAAATTGGGGCGGCCGGCCCGCGAGTATGCCCTCTACGACCGCCATGCGCAGAATTATCGAAACCTGTTTGACCCCGATACGCGACTGATGCGTGGCCGCAAAGCCGATGGCACCTGGCAGTCGCCGTTCAACCCCTTCAAGTGGGGCGGCGACTTCACCGAGGGTAATGCCTGGCACTACACTTGGAGCGTGTTTCATGACCCACAGGGCCTGGCCGACCTGATGGGCGGTGATGAGGCTTTCTGCGCGATGCTCGACTCGGTTTTCGCGCTGCCGCCGGTCTTTGATGCCAGTTACTATGGTGGCACGGTGATTCACGAGATTCGCGAGATGCAGGTGATGAATATGGGAAACTACGCCCACGGCAACCAACCCATCCAGCACATGATTTATCTGTATGACTACGCTGGGCAGCCGTGGAAGACACAGTACTGGGCGCACGAGGTGATGCGGCGGCTGTATCATGCCACGCCCGACGGCTACTGCGGCGATGAGGATAATGGTCAGACCTCGGCATGGTATGTGTTTTCGGCATTAGGATTCTATCCAGTGTGCCCGGGTTCGGGGCAATATGCGCTGGGCTCGCCACTGTTCCGCGACGTGACACTGCACCTGCCGGGCGGCAACCGTGTATGTTTCCAGGCCAACGGCACCGGCTGCTACGTGCAGTCGCTCACCATTGACGGCAAGCCATGGAACAGCAACTTCCTTGATTACAAACAATTGACTAACGGCTGCTCGTTGGTTTACCAGATGAATAGCAAAGCCTCCCTCAGTCCCGAAGCCCCCCTCAGTCCCCCCTAAATAGGGGGAAGCTCAGATTTGCTACACAATAACGATAATAACCGCGAAGTGACGCGAATCTTTTTTGTTGTTAACCGCGAAGCACGCGAAACTTTTTGTTCTTTTGTTCTTATGTCTTTGAAGAAGATTATGATGGCAGTCGTGACGGCTGCGATGGCACTGACCGGCAGTGCCGATGTGTTGCAATATGTTGACCCACTGATCGGGTCGGGCGGACATGGCCACGTGACCGTCTCGGCCAGTGTGCCGTTCGGCTTCGTCCAACTCGGCCCGTCTAGCATTCCGCAGGACTGGGACTGGTGTTCGGGTTACCACCGCAGCGACTCCACCGTGATTGGCTTTCCCCACACCCACCTCAGCGGCACTGGCATCGGCGACCTCCACGACATCACCGTGATGCCCGTGGTGGGCAATGTGACCTACGCCCGCGGCACGGAAGATGCCCCCAATAGCGGCCTTTGGAGCTATGCCGACCGCCGCCGCGAGGTGGCGCGGCCTGGGTACTATGCCACCCACTTGTTGCGCTATGACATCGGTGTCGAACTCACCGCCACGGCCCGCACGGGGCTGCACCGCTACACTTTCCCTGCCAGCCAGGAGAGTGCCATCGTCTTTGACCTGGTCAATGGCGGATGCTGGGACCGCGTCACCGATGCCGGCGTATGGGTCGTCAACGACTCGACCATCGAGGGCATGCGGTGGAGCAAGGGTTGGGCTTTGCTGCATCCCGTCTACTTCCGCGCCGTGTTCTCAAGGCCTTTCCGCCGGGCGCACCTCATCGCTGACGGACAAGAGGTCACCGGTGACTCGGTTCATGCCCAGCGCGTGTTTGCCCGCTTTGACTTCGACACCCGTGCCGGCGAGCAGGTGATGCTCAAGGTGGGGCTCAGTGCCACCTCGGTCGAGGGTGCCGCCCGCAACCTCGCCGCTGAGCA
>JAEEJI010000263.1 GCA_016281825.1 Muribaculaceae bacterium
CACCATCAAGGAATATAACCGCGAGTTCCAAGACTATACCTTGGGAATCCCTAACCGTGAAGTGCGCATGGGAATGGGACAGTCGTTGGTCAAGTACAAGAACCTTTGGCTCGATGATGGCAACATCTCCGCCGGCAGCCGCACCATCGACGACTGGAAAGTGGAGAACCTATAAACAACCGGTACTCAATCCGATAATGAACAAACTACAATATGACAAAGTTTGACAAACCACATAGCCCACCGGGCAAACAGGAGTAATTATCGTCTAGTGATTCTAGCCTTTTTAGTGCATCTAGCGCCATTTCTCCAGTCACAAAAGAAACTATTAACAATTCATTCAATAAACAGCCCGCCTATTGACAAAGGCGAGCAACTAATAAGAAAAAACAAATGACACTCAAAAACATAGCGTTGAAAAACTCTTTGTTAAATAGGCTGTTACTCATAATGGCTTTTCTCTTGGTGGGGCAATACACATTGGCAAGTGATCCCACTTATTATTATAAAATCACTGTTGCTGCAGCAAAACCCACACAAACGCCCGCTGTAGGTAAAGTGTATGTTGGAACTAGTAGCCCAAGTGGAGAGAGTGTTTATAGTGAAAGTTCGATCACATTAGATAAATCTAGCGGTGAGCAGTTAAGCAGTAGCCCGACATTCTATTTTTCGGCCATGACGAATGGGGGAGACTATAATTATATTAAATGGGTATCAAATAAAACTGGTCTGATTGCAAATCGAGAGGCGGAATTAGTTGACGGGAAACACACTTTCAATGTCTCTCCGAGCATAAGTACTAAATCTGGAACTGTTTCAACTGTCATACTCACGCCAACATTCTATAAGACTTATGTCACTGCTACATGTGATGGCCAACAATGTACTAAAGTTACTGTAAGCCCTTCAGTCAACACTTTGAATGCTAATGTTTCTCTAACGGCCACTCTTGCTTCAGGATATGCTATTGTAGGTTGGCGTAAAGTAGGCGATACAGATATTATTGCTGCTTCTAGCCGCAAAAATCCTTACACTTTTAAGGTAACTACAGAGACTGCGGGTAAGTATGAGCCTGTCACAGAAGCGTCTTGGGTCAAAGTGTCAACCCCAAATGCCAATAAATGCACTGTGGCTATCAGTAACCCAAACAATTACCAAGGGCAAAGTGTGAAGTTGACAGCAACACTTAATGGATGTTATGTCACTCATTGGATAAATAAAGGGACGGGCGAAATTGTAGAGGCTTCGAGACTGGATGAAACACATGGAAAGAATCCATGGACATTAACTGTTACAGAAAGAGCTACTTACGAACCCGTACTAGCAGATGCTTGGGTCACAGTCTCTTCCAATAACACAAATCGTGGTGTTGCAACAATTAGCAATCCTAATAACCATGATGGCGATGTGGTCACGATGACTGCCTTGTCAAAAAATGGTAACTATTATGATGTAGCATGGTATAAGAATGGTCAGCTGGTTAGCTCTGATAATCCTTATACGATTACTGTTACAGAGAGGGCTGAATATGTTGCTCATTTTGACACACAATCCTCAGCTCCAGCTTCTGGATATTATCGTTTCCGTAGCGCCAATCCCGCAACAAGCAGTCATGTGATAAGCCTGGAGGACAATTTATTTAACATGCAGACCATAATCGGTTCTGTGAGTACATTTACTGAGGATGCAGGTATTTCTAGAGCGCAGACACAGCTTGCACAGGATATCAAGATGCGAAGCGTTAGTCAATCATACACTATGCCTAGCACTGTGATTTATCTGAAACCTAATGGATCTCAGTTCAACTTCATTGTACAAGGTACTCACATCAAGCAATTGTCTACAGGCAGTTTCTATGGCTCTAATGCCGGAGAAGTAAAAACCGATGGCGCTTATGTTGATATGTCAAGCGCAAATCAGGCATATACCATCGGTATGACAATTTCAGCAAAGCATGTAAACACAGGTGCTTCTGATGTATTGGGTCCAATTTACTATACTGACAATAATGGTGCTCTCATTGTCATAAAGAATCAAGATTATCGATCTGCATGGTATCTAGAACCAATCAGTTTGGATAATAACTACTTTGCGGCTCAACCTGATGCTCAAATATCTGTTAATGGCAAGTATTACACTACATTGCGAACATCATTTCCCTGTCAGATACCTACAGGAGCTTCTATGAAGGTCTATCATGTCACAGGTGTACCAACCACATCAGGTGAAATGGCAACGATGGTTGCATATCAGCCTGGCGATGTTGTCCCTGCGGGTATGCCTGTAATCATCGAGAGCACTTCAACCTCACCAGAAGACAATAAATTGATGCCAGTCAATGATCCCGAGAACTATATCTCGACAAACACCTCATACACTGTCAGTACTGCTCTTTATAATAATTATGGTGCACATCGGCATGATTTTGGAAGGCAATCTAGTTATAATTCTAGCGGAGTTGATCGTGTCCCTATGTCTGGAGATCAAGTAGGGTATTTCAAACTAAATCCAGATTATTCTGATTATGTATCAAATACAACTCCTTACTATGAGTTGAGTGTTAATGAGAATGGTGTTGTAGGCTTTTGGAAACAAGTGGCACAGGGTACTTATAGCAATAAAACTTTTCCTAAATTGGATGGCAATACTGCATATTCTTTGATACAATGTGCATTATTCGAGGATGTAACAACAACCATCACTTTGGACAAAACTGAGGCGTATGTTGGAGAAAATATTTTGGCAACGATTTCCAGTGTAGCCGAAGGCGCAAACATTCAATATTCTCTCGATGGTGGCGAAACATGGACACCCTATGGCTCTCCCTTTAATCTGCCAAATACCAGTGCTGGTACTTTTACCATTATGGCTAAAGCGACAAAAGGCTATAGCGAAAGTGTGATAGCCTCTGCTAACTATACTTTCAACTCTGCTTACCAGAGCATCACTCTTGCAGGCTTGGTTAATCAGAATCCCAGTGACACCAAGTACTCTATCACCGACCTCACGGCTGTGTGTATTCTTGATGAACCTGGACTAATCATCTGCAAGGATGACAATGGATATGCTAACAAGGATGTTCAGTCCAATGAAGAGTGGATTGATTACATGCGTACAGTGTCTGGATTGATACCTTCGACGACAGAATATGACCAAAGCAATTGGATTGTACTACAATTGCCAGATGGACAAGAATTGACTGCGGATCAAATGCTAGCAGTCAACAACCATCAATTGACCAATGTCAAGGGTGTATTACTTAACAAAGAGAACCCGACATTCCAACTCGATGTGATACCCACTGGTTGTGGCGATGAGGTCCAATCGTCGCTCAACACTTACATCGCAGCAAGTTTCGGTGGCACACAAGAGTCCCCGGTCAATCAAAACACTTATTTCTTCGTCCAACCCAAACCCATGGAGCTCGCAAACATTGAGTGGGCATATTGGGATGGCAGCAAGTTCACTACTCCACCGATGCTTGTAGGCGATAACGGCCAAACTTGGAATCTGGCAAACCTCCAAGGTGAATTTGGATACAACCGTGAATTCTTGAATCTAAGTTTACAAGAAGGTGTTGTCTATCAGATGCCTAATGCACTTATCAGAGTGCTAAATACGTCAAAATACCCGAATCGTGCTGATAGCCAGTCGAAACAATATGAAGTATCTCCAACTTCTTTGACTATGGAAGGTTCCTATGTCGATGGTGTCATCACCGATGTAATGCAGCTCGGTGCTCAGCGCGAGGTGGCGGGCGTGGAGTATTACAACCTGGCCGGCATACGCTCGACGCAGCCCTGGCAAGGCATCAACATCGTCGTCACCCGTTACACCGATGGAACCACTTCGACTACTAAAAGAATTAAGAGATAAGTAACTATAATTTCATGCCTCACTGAATCTCCCCCTCTTTAGGGGGGATTGAGGGGGGCGAACTCATTAAACTTTTTTAATTAACCTAATTTATTAACATTATGAAGAAGAATTTACAGATGTTGCTGACGCTGGCTCTGGTGGCTCTCTTCAGCCTAGGAGCAGCGGCACAGCCGAAGTCTGGATACTACAAGGTCCAGAATGTTGGTTCTCAGAAGTATGTTGATGTCAAAAGCTCAACGTACGCTAAGCCCGATGCCACTGAGGAGGATGCTACCATCCTTTATGTGGGTATCGGCGACGAGTGGGACATCAACTACAACGCAGATGGTACCTACTACCATGGCGATGGTGATGGTTCTTACAAAGTGACCTCACTCATGGGTGAGGGTGTGCAGGTTTACAGCTATGTGAACTATTGTGTTGCACTGGCGAATGCATTTATTGACATCCATTTGACAAATCCCAACGCGGTGACATATCCTATGACAGACGAGGAGGTAGAACTTGCCAAGGAGACTGTTAAGGATTATGCTGACAACGCAGCGTTCATGCGTCTGATTCCTAACGGACAATTTGTCTATGCTGTGGCAACTATCCCCATGATTCCTGATTGGGTAGAGGAAGCTGCCGCTCAGCATGGCGTGACCGATGGCGCATGGAACTGGGCCGTTCGTCAAGTGATGAGCCGTCTGGACCAACTTGGTGATCATGGACTCGGTGGCTTCAAGGATTTGATTGAGAACAATCTGCCGAACATCGTTCCGGGTACCACTTATTACTTGACAGCTGATCCCGATGACACCTTCGGCTATCTGACCGAGGCTGAATTCAATGCTTTGGGCAATGCACAAAAAAGAGTTGCTCGTTGGAATATGGTGGAGGTTGAGACCCAGGCGTTTGCCGAGAGCGGCTACTACCGTATCCGCAATGCTGCTGGTGTAAATGGAAAGGCATACGTCAACGTTGACGGCCGCTATACTGCAGAGCCTGATGCTACCGCAGACGAGGCTGTGACCGAGCCGGGTACTGTCATCTATGTTGGCATGGAAGGCATGCCTTATGGCAAGACTAAGATCACGGGCCTGAGTGGTCAGAGCGACGACGTGCTTGCCTACGCCGACAAGGCCATTATGCTAGCTAAGCAGTTTGCTCTCAATGCATTGGATGAGGCAATCGAGAACTCAGATTATGAGAACGCTCAGAATCTTAAGGAAGAACTGATCACTATCTTGAATAATAAGGTGACTGACTGGACTGAGCGCTTCGCATATCTCTATCTCGTTCCTACTATCACCGATAACCGTGAGGATGCAGTTTATTGCCAAGTCACTCTGCCGGGTCTGGCTGAGTTGGATGAGCAGGTGGGCAGTATCTTCGGAGGCACCAGTGGTTACACCATCAGCCAGTCGTTTGCTGAGTATGGCTTCTTCCGCACCAACGAGGCTGGTGCTATCATTGGTCTTGACACTGTCAATGTTTGGAACTTTGCAGTTGACAAACTGATCCAGGGTTTGAAGGATCGTGGTAGCGACCCCGCTATCATTGCTTTGGTTGAGAACAACATGCACAATGTGGTTCCTGGTCACACTTATGCACTGACCCAGGATCCTGACAGCTCGTTCGGCTACTTCGATGTCTGCGACGAGAACGGTGGTCGCAATGAGGCTCTCGTTGCCGAGTATGGCGACAAGGCCCGTTGGGTCCTCGAGCCTGTTACCAACGATGGCAACTACTTCGCTGTTGATCCTACCATCAGTGGAGAGGACGAGGATGGCAACACCAAGTATGTCACCACACTCTACACTGACTTCCCCTACACTCTGAGCGAAGGCATGAAGGCCTACAAGGTCACCGGTGCCGAAGCACAGGAAGGTATGCAAGGATTGGTCATCACCAAGGAAGAGGTCGCTAGCCCCGTGCCCGCCAACATGGCTGTGCTCCTGATCTGCGACCAGGCTGGTGCTGAGAACAACAAGCTCGAGCCCGTGGCTCCCGCTGCTGAGGAAGAGGATCCCACTGCTGAGCCTAGCGGCGCTCCCCGCCGTGTCGTGAGCACGCAGTATGATGTCAACAACGGCAACCTGCTCTATGCTAACCACTTCGATGGCACTGCAGGCAACAAGTCGCTCATGGCTCTGGGTAACACCGACGACGGCGTCGCCTTCTGCGAGGGCGTCAGCAACACTGACGGCAATGTTCCCGCACTTGATATCACTAACCTTGATGTTGCCGATGCTTACTACATCTTCCCCGTTGAGGAAGAGGAGGAACCGACCGCTATCGATGCCATCAACGGCAAGACGGTCACCAGCGTACGTTACATCAACGTTGCTGGTATGCAGAGCGACAAGGCATTTGACGGCGTGAACGTTGTGGTTACTACCTACAACGACGGCACCAAGGTCATCACCAAGGTCGTGAAGTAATTTAAATTTCCCCAACTCCCCCTCTAAGATAGAGGGGGCTGGGGAGTATGACTTTTAAATGTAATTCCACCCACAATTTCCCTCCTCTTTATATAGGGGAGGGGATTGGGGTGGGTTTAATATGAATAACCCAACGAGACCTCAGCCTTGTCCTGCTGACTAAACAAGAGACAACTCAATAACGCACTCCCTATCGGTCTGCTATGCCATGCCATCGGCATGGCAAAATAAAATGACAACAATACGCGTCCACGAGGCGTACAATATATATAATATTCGATAACTAACATTCACTAACAATATGGTCAAGGAATCATCTCCTTGTCTAACACTAAAAAAACTATTAACGAAATGAACAAGATGAAGGTGGCACTCGCTACCGCACTCAAATTCCCGAACTGGCAATTATGCCGATTGTGTTTACTCTTGTTGCTATTTGCCAGCAGTTGGCAAGGCTCCCTTGCAGCTTACATGTATGTCAAGGGAACTGCTTCTCCCTACTTTAAGATTGACAATGGCAGTTATGGCCCAATGACTAGACAGGTCAGCACCACTGATGGCGCTGTTTGGTATTTTACTAGCGTGACCAATGGCGCGACTGTCACATTCGCCACCTCCAATGATGGTGCTAACGCCTCACCCGCCATCACCTTTGACTCCAGCAAGGATAGCTACTTTGACTATAAAAGCAATGAACGCTTCGGTATCAACCTGACACGAATCAAGAATGCTTCATCATACATCTTTTTAGAGATTTCAAGAGATGACTGGTTCTTAAATGAAGCTGGGTCATATGTATATGCTTGGAATTCCACTGGTAATAATGGGAGTTTTCCTGGGGATTGTGTCATTGAGCAAGGCAACCGTTGGGGGGGCAACTGCTATGTCGGTGGCAACTATGGTGGAAGTTCAATGTTTTTATGGACATGGGATAATATTCCACAAAAAGTCAAAGTCGTACGCAGCGATGGCTCTTCTGATTGGAATGGCAGTGGAGACCAAGATTATATAAAAGGTAACCTATACAAGTCGGGTGGCAATTGGTATCGAGATGACTATCTAATGTATACCGACATCATTTGGCCCAGTAGGGACATGGAGCAACTTTCCTTCACAGGAAATTTCTACGGCCCTGGTTTCTACCGTGCTTTCAATGGTCAAAGTGGTAAGAATCTGGATGTAGTGAGCAACATTGGAAACATTCAAATGACTGCCATTAATATGGCTGAAAATAATCATTTCTTGCACAGTGATGCGGGCTCAATCTTGCATGTGGATTTCCTTGACGAGGCCTCGCTTCAGATAGGCATGCCGTATGGCTTATATAATATTGAAGCGCAAGGCGCTGGTACGCAGGTCATCACCTCTCAGATGATGGGCTTGTTTAATGAATTGTTGAGTTCTCACTTAGGAAGTAACTACCCGCTTCCTTTCGTTCCTGTTAATGTTAATCCAGCACGCACAGCTGGTGAAGCACTGCTTATTGACGCTGGTGAGAACGGCTCATTGTATCAAGCCAGTTTTAATATGGCAGGCTTGACCGCTTTGTTCCGTGATAATCATGGTGTCGCGCAAACGGCAATTGGCAGTAACTTTGGCTTAGCGATGGATGCTACACACGCATCGGCTGATTTCCAGCGGTTGGCAGAACAATATTTCCCTCCTTATGATGTATGGTGTAATTGGTATCTGACACCAGTTGATGGAGACGAAAACTATTATACTCCCCCTTATAACAATGCAAACAGCGATGGTTATATCAATGTTGATGGCAAGAACTGGGCAACAGTTTATGTTGATTTCCCATTCATGTTGCCCGAGGGTGCTACTGCCTATCTTATTAATGAAGATGGAGGGAAGGTAGCCCTAAATTGGGAGTTTATCCCTGATAATGTCCCTGTCTTGATCTCTTGGACCGGTGATGGAACAAATGACGTGAAACTGGTGCCGGGAATGTTCACCATGAGCGATCAAGATATCGCAAATTTCAATCAGCAGATTGGACCATGGCTGAACTATTCATTTGACCAGATCTATGATATGGTTACTTTGTATTATGACAATGCTGTAAGCACCTATGGACAAGATGCGATTGACTATATCTATGGCATTGGCATCAATATGATTGATGAAATCGTGACAGACGAGGAACTCAAAAATTCATTAAAGTCAATGGAAAAAGACGAGTTCTTTAGTGCTGTTAGAGATTTAGTCACGCAGTTGTTACAAGTAACTGTTGAAAATGGTATCTCGACCGATGCAATGGTGGCGGCCAACATTCGTCAACTAATCGTTAACGGCATTCGCAACAAGTTCTTCTATGACAAATATAATGAGGCTTTTGGACAAAGAACTGCTGATGCAAAAGCACTTGCTGAGACTTATCGCGAGGAGGCTAAGATTAATTCATTATCTTGGTGTGGTGACTTCTTTGGCTACAATCCTGAGCATAGCTCGAACGCTGCACAAGTGATACCGTTTGATGGTTATTCCATGTTGAGTGGTGCGGTGAATGACGAACCAGTGTTTGACGATCCAGTCACTGAATGGAATGGGAATATGGCATATCTTGACCCCTCATCGCATACGTTGCAATGGATTGTAATCAATGGTCATGATAATACAAAGTATAAAATCAAAGATGACTTGCAGGTAGCGTATGCATTCCATTACGACGGCGAAGATGTTGTTATATTCGCAAAAGATAATAATAACTGTGCAGAAAGCTATCGCAGTGTGAACTCTCAGAATGCCCATGATTATATGGCAAATCAGTATTTCAACTCAGCTGAAGAAAATACTGGACAGTATGACGATCAAAGCAACTGGATTGAGATTCACATGCCTTATGATAATAGCTCATCATTACATAAGATGGCTGACTGGTATTATTCTCATCCAGTTAATGACTTCTTAGCACTGAAAGCATTATTATCAAATGTTCAAGGAACATACCTTGAGAATAATGGCAATCCGATTCTAAATGTAACTAGTTGCAAAACAATTGATAATGAAAATGTAATAAATGTAAATACCTTTATCCCAGCGAATTTCTTTGAATCTGAAGTTCAGCAAGGATGCTTCTTTGTTCGACCTAAAACTCTTGAGGTGGCATTCTTTGATTGGGGCATTTGGAATTCAACTAAATCAGCGTTTGTTATTCCCAAGAAGAGTGAGGACGGAACTATCAATGGGTTGGGACTTCAAGGTGGTTATTATGTAAAGCCTAATTATGCTGAGTTCTATAACTATTCGTTTGAAGATGGGATAGCTTATCGCTTCTTTGGTGTTGTTCGAAAGATAGGTAGTCGAAAAAAGGCCGGTACTTTAGATTATAATGAAAATGAACCAATAAATGGTGAGTATGAAGTGTGGCCGTTCTATATTGGTAATGGTAATGAAACAGGGAATGGTGTCATCACCTCAGTCGCAGACGTGAAGGTCGATCGTCAGGTTGCTGGTGTTGAATACGTCAACCTCGCAGGCCAGCGCAGCGCGAAGCCGTGGCAAGGTGTCAACATCGTCGTCACACGCTACACCGACGGTACAACCCGGAGCACCAAAGCTATCATGTAGGAGAGTTTTCCGCTTCGGTCTACTATGCCTCGCCCACGGCGAGGCCACAAGCAAACAACAAAATGCCAGTGGCAGGGAAACTCTCCCTGCCACTGGCTTGTCTTTTTCATTCTGTCTCGAATGCTCGAAAGCTCAAAAGCTCGAAAGCTCGAAAATTCGAAAAATTGTGACAAGGAATCCCCGTGATCACTCCTTGGCTTTGAACGTGACAAACCGGTTGTAGGCGTAGTTCGCCACCGTGTAGACAACCATCGAGATGACCATCACGATGTTCTGGCCGGCCTTCTCCATCGGGACAAACGGGATGGCATCGTTCGGCAGGTCTTTCATCCCCACGCCCTCAAGCAGCACCCAGCTCACCACGCCCTGCAGCATCCAGCACAGCACGAAGCCGCAACCAAACAGCAACGCCTCACGCTTGACATTCACGCCTGTCTTGAATACCCAGTTGCGGTTCCAGATGAAACTGTTGATCACACCCAGCACATAGCCGATGATGTTCGACGGGCCGTATGGCACGCCCAGCTTGGTGTTGAGCAGGTAGAACGACACCAGCGTGATGAGCGTGTTCATCACGCCAATCACACCATATTTCAGTAATTGGATGCCCGTCTTGCGGGCCTCAGCCTTATCAATCTTCATCGCCTGTTATCACAATCTAGACCATCTAGAAAATCTAGAATCTCTAGAATAATTCTCAATTCTCCATAAAAATCAGACAACCAAAACAACAGTGACAACATAATATAAGTTGTTGAAATCGTCCATGTTGTCTGAAAGCGGCAGAATAATTCTTAATTCAAAAGAATGCCGATATCGCTCACTCCGGGCAGCGCATCGCACGAGTCCACGGCTTGCCACACCACCACGCGCCGTGCCTGACTGGCGGTGATGCCGCTTGCTACCAGGGTGCGGCACTGGAACAACGTGCCGAAACCTTGCCCCTGCCAATTGCCGCGACCGTCGGTGACCGCCATACGCACACGATGGCGTGTCACTTGGCCACTGTCGCCAATCAGGTCGACCACCATCGGCAGGTTGCCGTATGGGTAGTCCTGCGTGTGGCGCACCGTCAGCCACAAGTCATGCACGACGACCGAATCGGCCCAGATGGGTGCAAACCGCATGGGCATGTCGTGATGCCACACCTGCCCCGGCACATGCTCAAAGTGGCTGTAGGTCGAGGTGTCAGGTCGGCAGCAGCACAGGCTAACGCACAATGACGCTATCCATAGCAAGACGCTAACCCTTGTTCTGTGCGTTCTGCGAGCCATCTCTGCCTTCGCGACGGTTAGGTTTGGGTTGGCGGTTGCGCTGGATGCGGTCGGGACGCGGGGCGCGACGCAGGTCATTGCGAGGCATTGTGCCCTCACCACGCTGGCGGTCGTGACGGTCACGACGATCGCCTTGCGGACGCTCGCGACGCTCGCCCAGAGGCTGGCTCTCGCGCTGCTCAACCCCTTTCTTCTTGTTGCGCTTCTTCTTGCGGTCAAAGCGGTTGATGGCATCCTGACTAAGGATGTCGCCGAATGCCTTGGCCTCCAGGTCGCGCTCTGCCGCGTCGAGCGAGAGTTTGTCGGGCTTCACGCCGTTGCGGTTCAGCGCCATCACCTCGAAGATGCGCTCACGCGGAATGGTCACCAGATTGGCGGGCACGTTCTTGTCGGTCGAGTAAGAAATCTCGCCCTTCAGCGTGTCGACCTTGAATGGAAAGTAGACCGCGTCCTTGGTCTCAAGGATGGTGTCCTTGGGAGGCATCTGCTTCGAGGCCTCGACGTAGGTGTCCACCTCATAGTTGATGCAACACTTGAGCTTGGCACACTGACCCGCCAACTTCTGCGGGTTCAGCGAGATGTCCTGGAAACGCGCCGCACTGGTGGCGACCGACACAAAGTTGGTCATCCACGTGGCACAGCACAGCGGGCGGCCACACGGACCGATGCCGCCAATGCGGCCGGCCTCCTGGCGCGCGCCTATCTGTTTCATCTCAACGCGGATGCGGAACACCTCGGCCAGCACTTTGATTAGCTGGCGGAAGTCTACGCGCTCGTCGGCAATGTAGTAGAAAATGGCCTTGTTGCCATCGCCCTGATACTCCACATCGCCAATCTTCATCTTCAACCCCAGGTCGGCAGCAATCTTGCGAGACCGGATCATCGTGTCCTGCTCGCGAGCCTTGGCGGCCTCGTAACGCTCCAGGTCGGCGGTCTTGGCTTTGCGGAACACCCGCAGAATCTCGAGGTCGGGACGCAGGTTGGCACGACGCATCTGCAGCTTCACCAACCGCCCGGTCATTGCCACCTGCCCGATGTCATGCCCGGGGTTGGCTTCCACGGCCACCCAGTCGCCCTCTTTCAGGTCGAGACGCGACGTGTTGCGGTAGAACCCGCGGCGGGTGTTCTTGAAGTGGATCTCGACGATGTCAAAGTCGGCCTCACCGCCGGGAATGTCGCCCAGCCAGTTGTAGCTATGTAAGTTGCTGCGCACGTTGCACTCACCGCCACAACAAGGGTTGCTGCACTGGATGCAGTCGCCCTCGTCGGGCAGCGGAGGAACGGGCAGTCTATTATTGTCATCGTTCATGTTAATCTCTTGTTACAGTAGCAAGTGAAACTTTATCAAAACTATCAGTTTGTTAAACAACTGATTTTTCTGATTTTTTAAATAATCTGATTTACAGGGTGTTATGGTTGGTATTCTAATCAGATTATTCAGATTAATCAGTTGTTCTTGACTTATGATACAGTTTCATCTAGGGAGCCTATTTCGCGTAACTGACGGCGCGGGTCTCGCGGATGACAGTGATGCGTACTTGACCCGGATAGGTGAGCTCGTCCTGAATCTTCTGAGCAATCTCGGTGCTGAGCTTCTCGGTCTCCTCGTCGGTAATCTTGTCGGCACCGACAATCACGCGCAACTCGCGACCCGCCTGAATGGCGTAGGTCTTCACCACGCCGGGGTAAGACAGGGCGAGCTTCTCCAGGTCGTTCAGACGCTTGATGTACGCCTCGACCACCTCGCGGCGGGCACCGGGACGGGCACCACTGATGGCGTCGCACACTTGCACGATGGGAGCATAGAGGCTGGTGGCCTCCTCCTCATCGTGGTGAGCGCCAATGGCGTTGCAGATGTCGGCCTTCTCCTTGTATTTCTCGGCCAACTTCATACCCAACTGGGCATGTGGCAGTTCGGGCTCGTCATCGGGCACTTTGCCGATGTCGTGCAACAGACCGGCACGGCGGGCCTTCTTGGGGTTCAGACCCAACTCGCTGGCCATGATGGCACACAGGTTGGCGGTCTCACGAGAGTGCTGCAGCAGGTTCTGGCCGTAGCTGGAACGATATTTCATCTTGCCGATGAGACGGATGAGCTCGGGGTGAAGGCCATGGATACCCAGGTCGATGGCGGTGCGCTTGCCGGTCTCGATAATCTCGTCCTCGATCTGATGGCGCACCTTCGCAACAACCTCCTCAATGCGCGCGGGGTGGATACGGCCGTCGGCAACCAACTGGTGCAGGGCCAGACGGGCTATCTCGCGGCGAACGGGGTCAAAGCCCGACAATACGATGGCTTCGGGCGTGTCGTCGACGATAATCTCGATGCCGGTGGCGGCCTCCAGGGCACGGATGTTGCGACCCTCACGCCCGATGATACGACCTTTGATCTCGTCGTTGTCGATGTGGAACACGGTCACGGCATTCTCGATGGCGGTCTCGGTGGCGACACGCTGGATGGTCTCGACGATGATGCGCTTGGCCTCCTTGTTCGCGGTGAGCTTGGCATCATCCATGATGTCGTTGATGTAGCTGGCAGCAGCGGTCTTGGCCTCGTCTTTGAGGCTCTCAATCAGCTTCTCCTTGGCCTCTTCGGCGCTGAGGCCGCTCACGTGCTCAAGCGTGCCGCGAACGGTCTTCTCCAGACGGTCAACCTCTTTCTTGCGCTCGTCAAGAGCCAGGCTTTGGTGGTCTAGCGTGCTCTTGAGACTGTCTACCTCGTTGCGCTTGCGCTGAACCTCGCCTTGTTGCTGATTGAGCTGCATCTCGCGTTGCTTGAGCTTGGCCTCGGTCGACTGTACTTTCGACAGACGGGCATTGGCCTGCTTCTCGGCATCACGCTGGATGCTCATACCTTCTTCCTTTCCTTTAATAACCTCGTTGTTTTTCAACACTTCGGCCTCCAGGCGCGCCTTCTCGAGAATCTCGTTGGCCGCCGACTTGGCATTGCGTTTTGACATCATGTAGGCGATAAACAAGCCCAACACAAAGGCAACCGCAATTAGAACAATTGCAAGTATAATGTTCATTTGTCTAATTTGTAGTTTATTATATATTATTAAAAAGGTAGTTACACATACAAAAAAACACCACACTCCAGCCGATACCCATGAATGGGGTGGCTGGTAGGGTAGTGCAGGAACCTGAACAAGGGCAAAGAATACAGAACAACTTGTCGCACAACGACAAATGCCTATATCTTCACCACTATCTCGTCGAGCTGGTGCTCAAACTCGGTCAGGTAGTCATTGACATCTTTGTTCTCCTGGTAGGTCTCCAAGTAGAGACGGGCAAACTGGAAGGCCACGCGAGCCAGAACTTCATGTGACGAACTGTTGTCAGAAAAACGGAGCATCCAGCGTTCCCACAACGTGTTGACCAACTTCTCGGCCTCACGGTAGGTGGCTTCATCCGAACGCTCGACATTCAAAGGCATCGCCTCGGTGTCGGCTAGATGAATCCAGATGTTCTGTTTGTCGTTCGCCATATCGATAGTTTAAAACAATCTTTTCTTATTATATCTACAACTCACAACCATTGAACTCTTAATCCTTAATCCTTAATTCTTAATCCTTAATTCTTAATCCTTAATTCTTAATTCTTAATTCTTAATTATTTAACTGTTCAGTTGTGAGATGCAGCGGTCAATGTCCCGCACTAATCTGGATAGAAGGGCACGCGACTGGGCGACTGACTCGGGAGAGGGCGCGACCGTGTGCGCCATCCGAAGGTAATTGTTGTCCATCTCGAGCTGCTCGACACGCGTCTCGAGCTCATGGACACGCCGACGCGTGGAGTCCAACTCGCTCTGGGCCGACTGGCATTCGGCAAGCAAAGCCTGATACTTCTCAATCAGGACTGCACTCTTGCGTTGCAGACGAGCTAGGGTGTCATGCAGTTCGGTGGCCATAACTATCCATATTATCCCACAAAATTACTACATTTTTCCGACATACAACCCTTAAAGACAAAAAAATCGGCTATAACTGCCGATTTTTGTTGCAATAAGCCAGAAAATACCGACTAATTGACGTGGAATGGAACGTCGTCAGTCGAAAATGTTCTTGCCAAGCATGATGTTGATGACCATGTTCACATCAGCGATGTCTACGCCACCGTCCCCGGTAACATCAGCAGCTGGGTTGGAAGGAGCCTTGCCAAGCATGATGTTGATGATCATGTTCACATCGGCGATGTCAACGCTATGGTCGCCAGTCACATCGCCGACCATCCCTCCCTCCTCAAGGATTTGACCAAATGCTCTCCAGCCGATTGCATCCTCATAGTATTGCTTGCACCCGACTGGCACATAGAGTGTCGCATTGCTTACGTTCACCTGATAGAACACCGTCCAGTCGCCATACAGGTTGTATTGGCTGGAGGTATAGCGCGGCTGGTTCATCTTGGCATGAACCTCCTGGATATTGGAGCAGGAGCTGAAGCACCATCCGCCCAGGTCATAGACGCTGAAGGGCAACGTGATCTTCTCAAGGTTCTTCTGATTGTAGAACGCATACTGATGGATGCCGACGATGCTGTCGCGAAGCTCAAGATGATAGTGTTCGGGCATAGTTCCCTTGTAGTCATAGGCGACATA
>JAEEJI010000264.1 GCA_016281825.1 Muribaculaceae bacterium
CTGTAACCCGTGCGTATCGCCTGCTCGATGGTCACGGGCGAGCGACGCACCTTGCCCTCGTTCTTGGTGAGCCACCCGAAGATGAGCGGCGGCACAATCCACGCCATCAGCACCACGGTGAACATGCCCACGATGGTCACCTCGGCCAGCGAGTGCAACGCCGGGTGCTTGGCGATGATGAGCGCACCCATGCCGATGAAGAGGATGAGGGCCGAGATGATGATGCTGTTCTTATAAGAGCGCAGCAATTTCTTGTGGTAAGCAAACTCGTTGATGAGTCCGTCGGTAATGAAGATGGTATAGTCGTCGCCCTGACCGAAGATGAACGTGGCCAGGATGACGTTGACAATGTTGAACTGCATGCCGCACAGGTACATGATGCCTAGAATCCAAATCCAGCCCATCGCCATAGGCAGGAAGGCCAGCAATGCCAACTCGAGCCTGCCGAATGAAATCCACAGGAAGACGAACACGATGAATCCGCAAGCAAAACCGATGTAATTGAAGTTGTCGCTGAGCGAGCGCGCCACCGCGCTGTTCATACCCACGAAATCGAAGGCGTAGCCACCCTTGTCCACCCTCTGGTTAAGGGTGTCCTCCAACTGCTGGATATTGCACTGGGATGCGTCAATCACATCGACGACGGTGCAGTTGCCGGTACTCTCGCTGAACGAGTTGGTGAGCAACGCCGACTGCACAGTCTCAAAGTAATCGAAGTCGTGCGGCTCATAGGTGTTGTTGATGATATCGACAAATCCTGTGAAAGCATCATCGCTGAAGCCGTACTGGGGTGCGTGCTGGTTGATGGTCTGAATGGCCTGGTCGCGGTGCTTGTCCCAGAAGGCGTTCCAACGGTCGATGCGCCGCTGTTGCTCGTCGGCCGAGCAGATGAAGTGGGTCACATCGGAGTACTTGCGCAGCTTGCCTGCGGTCTGCAGACTATCAAGCAGGGGCGCCATGCGCTCGCGCTGCTTGAGTGCCTCGTCCCAAGTCTTGCCCTCGGTGGCAAGGTAGACGTTCGAAGTGTCATTGAGTCCCGCCGATGCCGTCAGGTCGCCCAGCAGTTGGGTCTGCTCGGGAGTCATGTAGTTGACATGGTGCATGTTGGCATCGAATGAGGTCTTCAAGCTGAAATATCCGAAGAAGACGGTGAGCAACAAGAAGACCCACAAGAGCCAGCGGTGCTTGTCGGGCGAGACCGACGAGATGCGGCCAAACGAGAGTTTTTCCTCCCCTGCCACAGCGCGTTGCTTGACCAGATGCGGCAAGAAAATCAGCACAAACAGGATGGTGCCGATGAGCATGAACACGGCAAAAAGCCCCAGGTCGCGCAGCGCCGGAGCATCGAGCGGAATCAAGCTGGCGAAGGCACCGACGGTGGTGATGTTGCCGATGAGCAGAGGCGGCACCATCTCCTTGAGCACGTCGCGCACGGTGCCACCATGGTCGATGTGCGCGACAAAGTGCAAGGGATAGTTCACCGCGATGCCGATGATGATAGACCCGATGGCCAGCACGATGAGCGAGACATCGCTGCGCAACACGGCGGTGAAGCCCATGGCGAAGAGCCATCCAAAGAGGATGGCGACGCCGATGAGCAGGATGTGCTTGGTCTTGCGGAACGAAAAGATCAGCAGCAAGACGATGAGCGTGACCGCGATGGAGATGGCCCAATAACTGTCGGCCTTGATTTGTCGGGCGTTGCCCACGGCGATGACCGGCGACCCAGTGAGTGCCACCTCCACCTCGGGAATCTCTTGCATGGTCTGCTTGGCGACACTGTCGACCTGCTCGACCAGCAAGGCGTTGCCGGCGGTCTCCATCGCCCCGTAAGGCGAGGTCATCATGGCAATGGCATATTTCTTCCCGGAGGTGAAGATGTATCCGTTGTCCATCTCGAAGGGCAGCGATGCCTGCTTGGCCTGCAGCAATGCCATCACGTCGCCGAAGAGCCCCAGCGGGTCGTTGCCGATGTTGTTGGCAAACATTCCCGTGGCGGGCATCATGATCATCTGCACATCATTCGCCAGCTGCGAATCAATGGAGTCGGGATTGGACAAAATCTGCTCCATGCGGTCGTAGTCGGCCTCGTCGAGCATCAGCGGCATGTTCTGGTAGATGAAGTCGGTGATGCCGCTGACCTTGTCAAAGTCAACCTGAGTGGTGACCTCTCCTACCTGCTCATGCGCCGGGCTGGTTGCCAACTTCTCGGCAAAGAGGTCAACGGCCTCGGTCATGCGGTCGACATCGGTCGAGTCTTCCTTCATCTTGAACATGGCGATGATGCGCTGGCCACCCGAGATGTCCTGATAGAGGGTGATGGCCTTCTGTTCGTCCTCGCCCATAGGCATGAAGTCGAGGATGTTCTCGTTGTAGCGCAACGAGGCCACCATGGCTAGCAGGATGCAGGTTGCCGCCACCATCAGCGCCCAGCACAAGCGTTTCTTGCGCTGAAAGAAGTCATATATGTTCAGAAAAAAGGAGGTCATTTTATCAATGCATAATTCCTAATTATTTATATATTATTAAAGCGCGGCCCTGAAACCTGAAAGCGCGGAGCGCCCTTATCGCCTAGATATACTTCAGGACTGTTTCTTTGAGTTCGGTGAAGAAGGCGCGTTCGAGTTTGCCGATTTGCTCCAGCACGTCGCCCAGGTCATCGTAGGTATAGTTCTCGCCTTGTCGGCGCTTGAAGATGCGCGACGCCTTGTAGGCGAAGTCTCGCCACAGGTCGCCTATCTCGGTGATGCGATGCGAATATTCGTTCAACTCTTCGACACCCGTCAGTTCGGCAGCCTCTTGCAGGAAGGCTCCATAGAGGAATCGGAAGCCGGCGCCGCCCGTGCCAATCTCCTCGAGCATGCGGATGATTTGTGCCAGATTGAGTGCCGCCCTGCGTTTGCCCCAGTCTTTCTCCCAAGTGCGTATGCGGCGCGAGAGGTAATCGATGCCGTTGACACCTACATAGTGTATCCAACTGGGCTGCGAGGTCATCATCCAGCAAGCCTTTTTGATGGCTTTGAAGATGATGGGCCGCAAGTCGGGCAACTGGTCTGGAACCGACTCAATCCAGTACATCTGCCCCAACAACGGGTAGGTTCCGCCCTTGGCGAAACGCACCTTGAGCAGGTCCTTGGGAGAGATGGTGACACGCTCGGTGGCGTTGGCGTCATGGACGGTATAATCGCCTGTCTCCTCGTCCTTGCCGACGATGCAGATGTTGTGTCCGTTGAAGTGGAAACGGTACTCTATGGGCATATAGGGCAGGTAGTACATCCCCACGACACAGCCCACGGGAATCTGCCGCTCAAGCAATATTTTGTCCAGGTCGCGCATGGCGTGCTCCTTGTTCAGGTAACGATGCGTGACGGTCTTGATGCCCAGCTGCTTGGTCACTCGCTTGAACAGGATGCCCGGGAAGGTACGGAACGAGGTGACGGGCATGCCCGACATCTTGATAAAGGGTATGTGCGTAAAGAAAATGCCACTTGCCAGACCGAAGATCATCGGTTCTGACAAGTCTATTCCGTGAAAACGTAACAATGTCGCCGTGGCACCATTCTCGCAATGTGCCGCCGGGCGATGTTCTAATGCCAAAATCATTATTGTTCAGGTATGCTCTTCAGCTCGTCGACGGTGATGCGCAGTGCATCGGCATAGACGGCGAGCGTCTCATCATCAAGTTTGTTAAAGTTCTTGGGGGCCAGGTGTTTCCTGACCTTTCGTTTGGAGAACCCGGTGTATCTTGCCAGCAGTTCCAGGGGCATCACATTGCGTGCGGCATGGTACTCCAGCGGGCTGGTCTCGCCTGCTCGCACACGCTGCAGAATTTCCTGGCACTCTTCATCGATGCCATCCATGGTGACCTCGAGGGCGTCGTTCTGCGGCGACCACCCGTCACTGCGCACGGCCTGGTACTTTCCGTCTTCGTCAACGGCATAGTCCAGGTCACGGATCACGGTTCCACCCATGTATTTCAAATCCTGCGGGACGTCTTTTACTTTCATATTATAAAATTAGACCGCGCTGCGCGCTGGTAGACCATTATATTGGAAGATCGCATTCTGCTGGTAGACCGCGCATGAGCGCTGGTAGAGAATCTTGCCTTCTCCTTTTATTAGCAGACAGTAAACAAGGCGTAGCAATAAGAGAAGCGGGCGCTCTCGGGAATCATCATCAGGATTTTCTGACCCTTTTGGAGTTTGCCCGAATACATGAGTTCCTCAAGCATGGCGAAGCCTGACGCCGAAGCGATGTTTCCGATGCGGGGCAGGTTTATGAACCACTTCTCCTCGGGGAAGACAAAGCCCTTCGCGGCCGACCCCTCCATGATTTTGTCCTTGAAGTACATCGATGACAGGTGGGGGAGGAACCAATCTACTTCCTCGGGTTTGAAGTTGTGCTTCTCGAAGAGTTGCAGCAGGTAGTCCACACCCAGGGGCACAATATTCTCGCCGAGTAGTTCCACGTCCTGCTTGAGCGCAAACAGTGACTGGTTGAGCCACTCCTCCTCGGGGAAGGAGGCCCATCCGTGCAGGTCGCCATTCTTGTCCTTTTCGCCGCCGGCATACATACATGTCTTTACCTGATGGGCAAACGAGGTGATTTCGACCCACTCGACCTTGAGTGACAGTTGGTTCTCGCTAGGTTTGCCTTGCAGCAGCAAAGCGTAGGCACCGTCCGAGAGCATCCAACGCAGGAAGTCTTTCTGGAAGGCAAGTATGGGGCGTTTTTTGAGCA
>JAEEJI010000265.1 GCA_016281825.1 Muribaculaceae bacterium
CTCCCCTAACTTAGGGGAGGACAAACCAGCTCCCCCTCTAGAGGGGGTGCCCGAAGGGCGGGGGCGTGTGTCAGAACGCCTAGTGATATCACACACTCCTCTGTCGCTACGCGACAGCTCTTCCAGCATCAATGGGCTGCGCCTCAGCATAGCGCGAGCAAACTCTCGCTCTGCGTTCGGCTTGCACCATTGGTCCCCTAACTTAGGGGAGGACAAAAAGGGCGATTACTAAAGGTTCAACTCTTAACTTTTTCTCATTTGCGTTACTTTATGCGACTGAGCTACCGTGGGGCGGGTTACCACGGGTGGCAGATCCAACCCCATGACCCGAGCGTGCAGGAGACCATCGAGCGTGCGATGGCCACTGTGCTGCGCCACCCGGTGTCGTTCACCGGCGCGGGCCGTACCGACACGGGTGTGAACGCCCGGATGATGGTGGCACACTTTGATGTGGACACGCCCATCGCCGACCCGGCACTGCTGTGCCACAAGCTGAATGGTATCGTGGGCCGGGACATTGCCATCCACGCCATCTTTCCGGTGCATGGCGACGCGCACGCGCGCTTCGACGCCACGAGCCGCACCTATAAATATTTTGCGCACACGAGCAAGTCGCCATTCCTCTATCCGTTGAGTTGGCGTTGCCGCGCAGACCTGGACTTCGCTTTGATGAACGAGGCTGCGTCGCGGCTGCTGGAGTACAGCGATTTCACCTCGTTCAGCAAACTGCACACCGATGTGAAGACCAACATTTGTCATATCACGCACGCTCGATGGGAGCGCGAGGGCGAGCAGTGGGTGTTTACCATCACCGCCGACCGTTTCCTGCGCAACATGGTACGCGCCATCGTGGGGACGTTGGTTGAAGTGGGCATGCACAAGATCAGCGTGGATGAGTTTTGCCAGATTATTGAGGAGCGGGACCGTTGCAAGGCTGGTGAGTCGATGCCAGGTCATGCGCTATTCCTGTGGGAGATCGCGTACCCTTATTTAATGAATAATGAATAATGGAGAATGGAGAATGGAGAATGCACAATTACATCGCCTGGTGGGGTCACACACTCCTCCTTCGCTGCGCGACAGCTCTTCCAGCATCAATGGGCTGCGCCTCAGCATAGCGCGAGCAAACTCTCGCTCTGCGTTCGGCTTGCACCATTGGTCCCCTAGCTTAGGTGAGGACAAAACAGCTCCCCCTCTTCGGGGAGGAGTTTGTGTACTTTATTATATAAGGAGTGTCAAAAAACAAGGAATTTCAGGAAAAAGATAGCATTTTTTCAAGGAAAGTTTTGCTATATCAAATAAATGTCGTACATTTGTCGGCGAAAAGTAACCTTTTTGTTTAACCCTTTAATTTTCTATTTTTTATGAAGAAGATTACATTATTGGCTCTTTTGATGGCCGGTGCTCTGTGCGCAAGCGCAGCTACTCCCATCAGCAAGACGGTGAAGAACTTGCCTAAGGGCATGAGCAAGACTGAGCAAGTAGCTCGCGTGGCTGCCCCTGGTATTGTGTCGACCAACTATCAGTATGTACCTACCCGCGACGTCGTTCCCGAGGGCTATGCCAGCGTGACGCTCGTTGCAGGCGATGTTTGGCAAGATGGCTCTGGCTATCAGATGCTGCTTGATGCCGACGCAACCGCTTACGGCACCATTATTCCTGAGACTGGTGGTCTGACCACTAGTGGCGATGCCTCTGCAGAAGTCTATGCCGAGTTTGAGTACAAGATTCCGGAGAACGCCGACGGCGCCTTGGCAACAACGAACATCATCATGAACGGTCAGGAAACTATCTTGATTCCTGCCGGTGTGTATGACTACTGCATCACCAACCCCACCGTAGGCGACCGCATGTGGATCACTTCGAACAATGGTGGCTTCCCCGGCCGTGGCGATGACTATGAGTTCCAGAGCGAATGCGCTTATGTCATCACCATTTCTCTCCATGGCTCAAACGATGGCGCCGAGATTGAGATTGAAGACCCGACCGCACCCGCTATTCCTACCGAGCTGGCAGTTGTTCCTGGTTCCACTACCGCTGATGTTACTTGGACTGCTGGCGAAAACAACCCGCTCTTCAACCTGCGCTACCGCCAGTGTGACAATGTCGCCAAGATCAACCGCTTCCTCGACCTGCCCAATGACGATGAGATTCTAGACGAGCAGCTCTATGGTGTCTATGCTTATGATGCCGACGGCGACAACAACGGCTGGGGCCTGGCTTACACCGACAGCGAACAAACCGACCTTTGCTTCTATTCGGCCAGCTATTATAACTACACCAGTCTCGATCCCGACAACTGGTTGTTGTTCCCCGTCAAGTTGGGTGGCTCACTGAAGTTCAATGCAATGAACTATTCATCCACTTATCTTGACAACCTGGGCGTGTTTGTCTGCCCGAACAAGAATTATGCTAGCTTGGATGAATTCGTACAAGTTGGTGCGGACTTTGCGCCCGCGTCTGGTGAGTTTACTCCTTATGAGTTCGACCTGAGCAATGAAGAGTGGAATGGTAAGATTGGTTGGGTCGCTATCCGTCACTACAACAGCTACGATATGTACACTTTGTATGTTGATGACATTGAGATTACCGTACCCGATCCCGATGAGGAACTGATGGTTTTCGACTGGACTGTGGTTGAGGATCTTGATGAGGCCTCTTACAACATCGACGGTCTGACTCCTGAGACCGACTATGAGGTGCAGGTACAGGGTGTGAACCGCATTGAAACCCGCGCCGAGGGTGACAAGGTTTCTGACTGGACTGCAAGCGTAGAGTTCACCACGCTTGCCGAGGGTCAGGAGGCGCCTGTTTACTATGTACTTGGCTTCAATGACTGGAATAACCCCATCGAGATTGGCGAAGATGGTGCAACCGTTGAGGTTGAGGCTCAAAACTTTGAGGATGCGAACGATACCGCACAAGAGTTCAAGATTGTCACTCCTGCCGAAGATGGTGGCTGGATTTGGTACGGTGGTGAGGATGCCAACGGAGCTGGTTTCTTCGACCTCACCGACTGGATGGATTCTCCCATTACGCTTTACGATGATCCCGCTCCTGCCGTCCAGAACTTCCGTCTGCCCGAGGCTGGCACTTACACCATCAAGCTGGTTGCTGACCGCGCTGCTCTCGCAGGCCTGAAGATGATTGTTACCAAGGAGACTGTTGTTGGTATCGACACCATCAAGAGCGATGTCAAGGGCGACAACAACTACTACAACCTGATGGGTCAGAAGGTCAGCGGCAACCTGCCCGCCGGCATCTACATCCACAACGGCAAGAAGATTGTTGTGAAGTAAGAAAGCTATTAGCTTTTAGCTAATGCGTGAAATTATGCGCCGTGGCTCAACTTGAGTCGCGGCGCTGTTTGTTTGTGGGCGACACGGGAATGTCTTCCATCATCAATGGGCATCGCCTCAGCATAGATGCTGTAGGGACGGCTCGCGCCATTGGTCGCCCCTACATTGTTGATGCTAAAGTGCAATTGCTTCGCGGTTGAGAATCAGACAACACTAACAACATAAACAACAATCAATATAAGTTGTGGATTGTTGTTCTAGTTGTCTGAAATCGCGTGGCTTCGCGGTTCAATTAGACATAAGTGCAAAAGAACAAAAGATTTTATTGAACAGAAGTCGCTGGCAACTGGGTTGTCAGCGACTTGATGTCTGGTGATACGCCCTTTTTCGGGCTTTGTCGTGATGTGCCATGGCTCAGTCGATAAATCCGATGACTACATAGACGTTTCCGTGGCGTGCAGGGATGACTCGGTAGAGAACCCCGTCGGCTAGCCAGAGGCGTTCACGGTTGATGTAGACGAAGCGTCCGTGTACTGGGCGACGATCGAAACGTGCTCCCATTGCGTGACGGCGGTCGAAGTGTCCCATCGGTTTGAGGTCCTTGCCATGGCGCTTGTCGGCCATACGGAACTCGGTACGATGCTTGCCACTGTCGGCAGGACGGTTGCTGTTACGGGCCTCGGCGATGCCGGGCATCAGCATAGCCAGTGCGGCGATTGCTGAGATGATAACTTTAGTCTTCATAACGTTTGGTCTTTGCGTCCGAACCATTTCTGATTCATGACAAGTGAAACATGTTTTTTCGTCTCTTTGTCTTTTAGACGCATGACCTGGGGCGAAGTTACATGGCGTTTTTGGCGTTATCGACCTATCGCACGGCTTGCCCGACGAATGAGGATATTGTGCCGACGATTAGACCGCCCTTCGGGCTGGTAGACCATTTCATTGGTAGACCGCGCTGCGCGCTGGTAGAACGCCCTTCGGGCTGGTAGACCATTTCATTGGTAGACCGCGCTGCGCGCTGGTAGACCATTTCATTGGTAGAACGCCCTTCGGGCTGGTAGACCATTTCATTGGTAGAACGCCCTTCGGGCTGGTAGACTATTTCATTGGTAGACCGCGCTGCGCGCTGGTAGGTTTCCCCCCTTAAATGTACTCTGCCAGTTGGGTGGTGACTTCGCTGGCCCAGTGGGAGTCACTGCCGACGGGAGCCTTGACGGTGGGCTTGTCGGGGATAGTGGTGGTGAGCACCAACTGGTAGTCGCTGTTGACGTAGGGGTTGTTGGCGTTGTTGAAGGTCACATTGGTGATCTTGCCACGCTCGATGGGTTCGCCATTGACAATCAGTTCGTTCTCATAGACCAAGACCACGTAGTTCAATTCATTACTCCGCGTGGCGTCAAGTACAACCACAGCCTCAGGTTCGCCATGAGCCTCCACAAAGCCATCGACCGTGTCGGGTTCATCTTTCTGTGCTGTGAAAGCCGCTAAGTCCTTGTCGGAGTGCTTACGTGCCAGGTAGATAAACACGCCCAGCAGGACGAATAATGCTAGTATTAAGATGCCTAGCTGCATCGGAGATAAAGCTGTCATATTAATTAAGAATTAAGAATTAAGAATTAAGAATTAAGAATTGAGAATGGAGAATTGAGAATGGAGAATGGAGAATTAAGAATTGAGAATGGAGAATTGAGAATGGAGAATTAAGAATGGAGAATTAAGACCGCGCTTCGCGCTAGTAGAGTGCCTTGAATAATGGGCAAAGTTAGTAAGAAAAAAACAGTTGTCAAAGAATATGGGTGATTATTTGTTGCTTTATAAGCAAAAAAATGTGTAACTTTACGGCCGAAATATATTAAGCCTATGAAAAGAACGATACTCATGCTGTTCAGTGCTATCTCGGTGGTGTTCGCCGCAATAGCCGACGTGCCCGTTGGATACTATAACACGCTCAGCGGCAAGAGTGGTCAGGCGTTGAAGAACGCCATCCACGACCTCGCCATCCAGCGCACCGTTCACAGTTACGGCAGTCTGTGGACCTATTTCCCGCAGACCGACTGTATGCCCGACGACCCGCGCCGCGTGTGGGACATGTACAGCAACTACACCTATTATTTCAGTTCGCGCCTGGGCAGCAGCACCAGCGGGATGAACAAGGAACACGCCCTGCCCAAGAGTTGGTGGGGCGGCTACAACGAGAACCAGGGCTACATCGCCTATACCGACCTGAACCACCTCTACCCCAGCGACGCGAATGCCAACAGCGCCAAACTGCACTACCCGTTGGGCGAGGTGTCGCGCACCAACTTTGACAACGGCGTGACCAAGACCGGCACGCCCAAGACCGGTCAAGGCGGCGGCTCGAGCGTGGTGTTTGAGCCCGATGACCGCTACAAGGGCGACTTTGCCCGCACCTATTTCTATATGGCCGCAGCCTACCAGGACTATCAGTGGAAATACACCTGGATGATGACTGGCAACACCTGGCTCACGCTCAACCAGTGGTCCATCGACCTGTTGCTGCGTTGGGCTCGCGAGGACCCGGTCAGCGACAAGGAGAAGGCTCGCAACGATGCCGTGTACCGCTGCCAGAACAACCGCAACCCGTTCATCGACTTCCCCGACCTGATGGAATACATCTGGGGTAACCGCGCGGGCGAGGTGTTCACCGGCGGCAACGATGTCATCACCGGTCCGCCCGAGCTCATCTCTCCCGTTCAGGACACCGAGGTGTACTTTGGCGAGGTGGCTTTGGGCAAAACACTGAGCATCACCGTCTATGTCAAGGGCCATAACCTAACGAGCAACCTCACGGTGACCATCTATCGCGATGATGCGACCATGTTCAAGTCGGCGGTGTCGTCAATCGACCGTCAAACCGCCAACAGCGCGCAGGGTTATCCGCTGACCGTGACCTACACGCCCACCGAGTTAGGCGACCACAAGACGCGTCTGGTCATCAGTGACGGCGGGTTGACGGGCAGCTTCGGTATGGGCTTGAACGCCAGTTGCCGCGCCGTTCCCAACCTGCATGCCGTGACTGCCCTCCCCGCCGAGGAAATCACCGACAGCAGTTATATCGCCTCATGGCGCGCCACCAGCGACGAGGTAGACTACTATGTGGTGAACCGCACCATCTATGACAAGCTGGGCAACGTGATTGACAGTGAAGCCTTCACCACCGATGACGGCCAGCAGACCACCATGGAGTTTACCGACCGTAACCCTGCCCACATCCACACCTACAATGTGCAGAGCTACCGTCTGGGCTACCTGTCGCCCGAGTCCAACGTCATCACCATCGACCAAAGCGGCATCACCGGTGTGGAGGCCGACCGCCCATTGGCACTGTTGATGTCTGCCGGCGGTGTGGTTGTGAAGTGCGGCGAGCCGCTCGAGGACGTGGTCATCTACAACACGCGCGGGCAAGTGGTGCGGCGCATCGACGAGGTGCGCAACGATGACACTATCACCCTACCCTCGGGCATCTATATCCTCACGACACGCTCCAGCCACCAGGCGTATAAGGTGGTGGTGTTCTAATGCACAAGCGAGTCCCCCCTAAATCCCCCCTAAAGAGGGGGACTTACTAAGTTGCAGAACAAATCATTCCCCCTTTAGGGGGGTAGGGGGACTGGGACAGGACTAGTATCCTAACCCCCTAAAGGGGGAACAAATAAGTCCCCCGCTGGCTGCAGCGGGGGATTTATTGTAGTGAGTAGAAAACGTGGTTTACTTGACAAGAATGTTGAGCTTCGCTCTAAGTCGTTCACGTTCGGCAAAATTTGAGCGAGCTCAATTTTGCTCTCACTTAATCACGGCGTTGAGCTTCGCTCTAAGTCGTTCACGTTCGGCAAA
>JAEEJI010000266.1 GCA_016281825.1 Muribaculaceae bacterium
CAGGTCTTCGATGCGGATGCCGAAGCCCATATTGTCCGCATCGGTGAACTTGGCGACGGTCACTGCAGCTACCTCACCATTCTCGTTGAAGATAGGGCCGCCCGAGTTGCCGGGGTTCACAGGGGCATCAATCTGCACATAATAACGCCCGTCCATCAACTGCTTGGGCGATGATACCGTGCCTTCGGTCACTGTGAACGGCATGCCGTAGGGATAGCCCGCAACCTTCATCTTGTCGCCGTAGGTCAACGCATGGTCGGCAGCAAGCGTCAGTTCAGGCAAATCGCTGAAGTCATCATCTACAGCCAACAACGCCAGGTCGACAGTCGTGTTCACCACTACCACCTTGGCTAGGTGGGGCACTTTGTTATGGTCATGGATGGCTACCTCGTGGAAGCCTTCTACTACATGGTTGTTGGTCACAAACAGGTTAAGCGACTTCAGGTAGAAGCAACTGCCCGAGCCACCCGAGTGTTTCACTTGAAACACAGCTTTAAATATATCTGGATTGAACATTCGATTCAATTAAAAATTTATAAGTTAAGAATTAAGAACTCTCAACTATAAACTATAAACTATAAACTATATTCATTACGCATCAAAGTTATCATCATCCATCAGATAATCAATGGTCTGAAGCAAGGTCATCGATGCCTCCTTGAACGGAGCGCCGCAAGCCTGCTTCAATCCCTTGGTTAACACTGCGTTGATGTTGTCAGGAATATCGTACTCGTAGAATAAACGATAGATGGCATAAGTCAAACGCAGTGCTACCTGCTCGTAGTCTTTGAACTGGATACGCTCAAGAGCCATCTTGAAGATGTCGGCCAACTTCTTCTGCAATGTCTGCAGTGTACCTCGCATATTGGGTGACACCAGAATGTTGACGTGATACAAGTCGCGAGCCATCTCCTTCTTGCTCAGCTTTTGAATATCTTGCAGCGCGGTAACACCCTTCTTCAACTGGTCGAGGATGGGGACATCGTCCGAACTCAGCATCCCGATGGTGCGGTTAATTTTGTTCAGCAAACCACCCTGAGGGTTGGCGACATAGTTAATCTGGCAGATGGCTGTAGCCAACACCTGCATCGCATTGCCGTAGAAGCGTTGACGGCTATACTTGTCGATGCCTTCAAGAGACTGCGAGCACAACGTCTGAACTGCCTTGTAGATATAGTTCACATCGCGCGTGTTGTATGGCTCTACTATGGGAGTGTAGGAGCGAGTGGCACCGAACTTGTCGATAAACTCATCGTCATAGCGGTCACCCACCATACAGATGTTGCGCAACACGGTGAAAATCTTGTAAGGGTGGCTCTGAGCAGTGCTGCAACGGTACTCAATGCGTAGTTGGTTGCCATCAAGCACAAAACGCGGCAACATCAGGCGGCTGGAATTCATCTCAGCAATTTGACGGAGCATCGGCAACCGCTGCTCGACAGGAATCGTCAGGAAGTCGCTGTAGATATATACCTCGCGCTTGCCTAGATGGATGTTAACAACTATGGAGCCGTGAGGTATCTGCAACTTCGTACCTGACTTGTTACTGTATTTCTCGCGAAACTCTGGGTTGAAGAAGTCAATCAGGCGCAGCAGCGACTCTTGAGGTTTGCCGGCCTCATATAGCTCGACGCACTCGTCGATGATGTCGTTGTTCGCCTTACTCTGCGTCGACTTCAAAATCGGTCGAAAGTATGGTAATGTCTGTTTCATATTCTGTAATCTATAAACTAACTCCTCCCCTAAGTTAGGGGAGGTGTCGCGCAGCGACGGAGGAGTGTGTGATACCACCAGGCGATGAAATTATACATTATTCGTTATTCATTATTCATTATTCATTAAATCCTGTGGCTCGCTTTGATGTAAATAGCTTGTGTCAGGCACCTTGCCTATTTCTGGCTCATCAATTGAGTCCACCATCACGGGTCGATCAGGAACTACAACTTTACCCTTCGGATGGAACACCGAGCAACTATTGCAACTTACCAGTGACGCTGCACCAAGGGTAAGCCCAGCGATGGTTACCGCTTTGCCTAGCGACTGACGCAACCGCAATTGGCTCTCGAGCCAACGAGTCTCACTTTCGCATGCCGGGCAAGTGCCCGCACAGTCACCCTCGTGGTTGCAAGGGGTGGGGCTGTAATCAATCTCGTTCGCCTCGGCAATCTCACGACGGATTCCCTTCAGCGTCTCACAAATATGTTTACCTCGTCTCATTTAGTATTCAGTTTTTTAAGTCTGACTGAGCTTCCCCCTCTTTAGGGGGGACTGAGGGGGGCTCCTAGTCCATCCTCCTCTTGTAGTCCTCGTAGGTGAACTCCCGCATCACCACTGTGGCACCGTCCATACGCTTGAGTACCAGCGACGGGTGTTGGATGCCGTTGAACATGTGGGTCTTCACCGTCGTGTAGTGGTTCATGTCCTCAAACGTCAACCGGTCGCCCATCTTCAAGGGTTCGGCGAAACTCCAGTCGCCCACATAGTCACCACTCAGACACGAGTTACCGCCGATGCGGTACGTTGGTTTGGTGCGATCCACCTTGGGCAATGCTTGGCTGATGCGGGGTTGGTAGGGCATCTCAAGGCAGTCGGGCATGTGGCATGCAAACGACACATCGACGATGGCGGTGCGGATTCCGCTGTTCTCCACCACATCCACCACA
>JAEEJI010000028.1 GCA_016281825.1 Muribaculaceae bacterium
ACAGCGGTTTTCTCGGGCGGAATATTCAGTTGAGCCATCGCCGTGAGCAGGACATTGAGCACGGCGTGGGCACCGCAACCGGGACACCAGCGCACGGGCTGGTTGTTCTTGTAGTCCAGAGGCTTAAAGGCACAAGCCTGTTCGTTTTGTTTCTGTTCCATGGTTATTCCTCCTCCATCATGATGTTCTTAACTCCGTCTACGATCTCTTGCACCATGAACGGCTGGCCTTGCACCTTGTTGATGTGGCAGATGTTCAGGTTGGGTACTTTGCTCTGCAGATAGGTAGCCATTTGGCCCGTGTTCAGTTCGGCGACAATCACCGTCTTGTAGCGGCTCAACAACTCGGCAGTATTCTTGGGCAGCGGGTTGATATAGCGCAGGTGGGTCATGGCAATCTTGAATCCATCGGCATTCAGACGGTTCACTGCGTCAAGGATATGGCCATAGGTGCTGCCCCAGCCTAGGATGATCGTGTCGGCGGTGGGGTCGCCCTTGAGCTTGAGCTCGGGTATGACATTGGCGATATTGGCAATCTTCATGCGGCGCGTTTCCACCATGTGTGCATGGTTGATGGGATCGTTGCTCAGGATGCCCGTATTGTAGTCTTTCTCCAGACCACCCACCACATGCTCCAGACCGGGGGTGCCGGGGATGGCCCAATAGCGGATGCCCAGCGCGTTGCGCATGAACGGAGTCCAGGTGGGCTTCAACGCTTCGGGAACAAAGTTCGGCTTGATGGTAGGTAACTCGCCCTCCTCGGGGATGCGCCATGCCGACGAACCGTTGGCGATGAACGCGTCGGTCAACAGGATGACAGGTGTCATGTGTTCAATGGCGAGGCGAGCGGCTTGGAAGGCCATCTTGAAGCAATCGGTGGGCGAAGCGGCAGCAAGCACCACCAGCGGACTCTCGCCGCTGCGACCGTACAGCGCCTGGAACAGGTCGGTCTGCTCGGTCTTGGTGGGAAGACCCGTAGACGGACCGCCACGCATCACATCGACCAGCACCAGCGGCAGCTCGGCCATCACGGCCAGACCCAATGCCTCGCTCTTCAGTGCCAGGCCGGGTCCCGAGGTTGAAGTTACGGCCAAGTGACCAGCAAATGCAGCACCCACAGCTGAACAGATACCGCCAATCTCGTCCTCCATCTGGATGGCTTTCACGCCCAGATCGCGGCGCTTGGCCAACTCATGCAGGATGTCGGTAGCGGGGGTAATGGGGTAGGAACCCAGGAACAATGGACGACCGCTCATCTCCGAGGCCTTGATCAGACCCCAGGCGGTGGCCTTGTTGCCCGTCACGTCAGTGTAGATACCGGGACGCACATCATCGCTTTGGATGCGGTAGGTCGACACGGTGGCGTGGATGTTGTGACCATAGTTGTAGCCGCCCTTGATGACTAATTCATTGGCTTCGTAGACTGCGGGCTTGTCGGCAAACTTGGCCTTGAGGAATTTCAGCGGAGCCTCCATGGGGCGGTTGAACAGCCAGCACACCAGACCCAAGGCGAACATGTTGCGGCACTTGAGCTGAGCCTTCAGGTCCATGCCCGTGTCCTTGAGTGCTTCCTTGACCATTGTGGTGATGGGGGCCTCGATGACCTGGGCGGTGATGCCCAACTCCTCGTAAGGCTCAGTAGTGGTGTACAGCGCCTTGTCCAGCCCGGCCTGTGTGAAGGTGTCGATGTCGACAATGGCGGCACCGTTCTTGCGCAGATACTGGGCATTTTGCTTCAGGGCGGCGGGGTTCATCGCCACCAGCACGTCACACTCGTCACCCGGCGTGTGAACGCCATGGCCGATGTGAACTTGGAATCCCGACACGCCACCCAGCGAGCCTTGCGGGGCGCGAACCTCGGCGGGGTAATCGGGGAAGGTCGAGATGCGGTCGCCCAGTCCGGCGCTCACATTCGAGAAGATGTTGCCAGCCAGCTGCATGCCATCGCCACTGTCGCCCGAGAAGCGAACAACGATGCTCTGCCGAAACTGGACTTTCGCTTTTTCTTTTTCTTTTGTTGCCATTGTATTGTGTTATGCGAACGAATTCTAAATCGGCGGCAAAAGTACAACATATTTTCTTGTGCCACAAACTTTTTGCACACATTTCACCGCAACATGTTTTATAACATCTGACCTGATTGTCAGGGATTTTGTGCTTTACTCGACATTTGGTCACTCTTTGCCCGAAATTATGCTCAAAGCGTCGTCTTTTCGCTTGAATCATGTCAAAAAAACTTTCGAGGTGGATTGTTTTGGCAGATTACCAAAAATACACTAACTTTGCACAAACTTTAAGTGTCCCGTCCACGGGGTATTCTCAAAAACAAATACATGAAATTTAGCGACATATTAGGCAATGAGCAGGCTGTCGACCGGGTTAGGCAACTCATTGACAGCGATCGGTTGCCGCATGCGCTGCTGTTGCACGGTGAGCCAGGCGTGCCCAAACTGGCATTGGCGCGCGTCATGGCGCAGTACCTGCATTGCACCAACCGCCACGATGGGGAACCCTGCGGAAAATGCCCTTCGTGCAAGCAACACGAATCATTTAACCATACCGACACGTTCTATTCCTTCCCCTATTGGCGCAAGGACAAGAACAGCGAGGCCACCTGCGACGACTTCCTGGACCACTGGCGTGAGTTCCTTGCCGACAACCCTATTGTCGAGGACTACCAGCACTGGCTCGAGGTGCTCAAGAACGAGAACTCACAGCCCTCCATTTTGGTCAAGGAGAGCGGGAACATCCTGCGCAAGATGAGCATGTCATCGTTCACCGCCAAGTACAAAGTTAGCATCATTTGGCTCCCCGAGAAACTGGAGGAGAAGGCAGCCAACAAGCTGCTCAAACTCATTGAGGAACCCTACGATGATTGCAAGTTCATCCTGGTCAGCGACAATGCCAAGGGCATCTTACCCACTATCTTCTCGCGCGTGCAGCGTGTTGAGATGAGGCGTCTAGGCGTTCAACAGGTCGCCGACTTCCTTGCACAGCAGTACGGCATTGACCCGCAGGACGCTCTGGCAGTGGCCGCGCCCTCCGACGGCAATGTCATCCAGGCTATACACAGTCTGCAGGAGGGTAACGAGGGGCAGGAGTTCCACCAGTACTTTGTTGAACTCATGCGTTTGGCCTATATGCGCAACCTGGGCAAACTCAAGACATGGTCCGAGCGTGTCGCCGAAATGAAGCGCGAGAAGTCGCGCCGCTTCCTCGCCTATGCCGCGCGCCAGGTGAGGGAGAACTTCGTCTATAACCTGCGACACCCCGAACTCAACTACCTCACCCGCGAGGAACAGCAGTTCAGCACCCGTTTCGCCCCCTACATCAACGAGAACAACGTCGAGCAGATGTACGAGCAGTTCCGCCTCGCCGCCGAGCACATCGCCGGCAACGGAAACGCCAAAATTGCCCTCTTCGACATGGCAGTCCGCATCACCATCCTCATTAAGGTATAGAAGCCTCACCCCCTGACCCCCTCTCCGGGGGGAGAGGGGCAAGCTAAATTCTCTATTAGATAATAATTCTCAATTGCCAAAGGTCTGCTTGATAGCTTGCCCCGGCTTCGCAGACACGCAAGCGCAGACAAGATTATCCAAATCAGACAACTATAACAACACAAACAACAAATAATATAACGTGAGTTCGATGAAAAATGCGATTAAGTGAGAGCAAACAAGAACTTGTTCTTGCTTTGCCGAACGTGAGCATTTTATCCAAAATAAGTTGCTGATA
>JAEEJI010000267.1 GCA_016281825.1 Muribaculaceae bacterium
GCGCTGAAAAACCATATCCTTCTCACCAGCAACACAATCGAGAGGGCCAACGACGCCTACCGCCTCGCGTCGCTCTACTACCAGGCGAGCCATCTGGGCGACTGCTGGTACCTGACCCGTTACAGCCACAGCGTCAACGACAGTGTGGAATACAAAAACGAGATGGACTATGTGGGCGAGACGGTGAAGTTGCTCAATGAGGCGCTCAACGACGCCCACGGCGACTTTGAACTCACGCAGCAATGCCTCTACGCCCTGGCCTTCATCCCGCAAGGGCTGCCTTACGGCTATTGGGGCGCACCCTACGCCGAAAGCCTATGGCTCGAAAACGCAGGGCAATATCCCGCCAAGACCAATGCCATGACGGCGCTGCTGCAGTTCTACCGCCAGCACCCAGGACAAGTGGCACCCTACATCAGCCACTGCGACATCCTGCAGCAATTCGCGAAACTGTAGCCCACCGCCCCACGGAGGGAGGGGGCCAGTGAATAAGATAGGGCAATGCGCTATTCCCGCCGCTGCGGGCGCGCATTGCCCTTTGGGGTTTCTATTTCATTATAACTTTGGTGGTTGACGTGCTGCCGTCGTCATAAGTTGTCACCTTTATGTTGACTCCATCCCATGGGCGAGTGCTTCTCATGCCGGCCAAATTTACATACTCTACCTTAACAACTTCTTTATTGACTAAAACGACTTTTGTATTGGTGCCGGGGGGTGACGGCAGGTTGTTGTCAAACCATTCAATGTTGGCGAGTAGAGCCGATTTGAGCCTGTCCACTCTCACATCAAGAGGGTCTTGATTTGTAAAATTCCACTGGACTTTTTCTTGCTCGAATGAGTCGCTGCACAACAGAAGATGCTCATCGATATAATCCATCAACGGTTGCACCTCTCGAGGATAGAATTCTTCCCACGCATCTTTCACTGCGTTGCAGAAGTCGGTGTCTTGGATCAGCTCACCTATCCAATGTGGCGTGAAGCCGTAAGATGTTTTCATTCGGAACGTGTAGTCGGTTTTCTCCCGTTGATTGCACGACAAGTCCCATAGCGGACCTGCAATCCAACGAGCATCATCCTTCCGGTCTTTGTGCAGGTAGAAACTGCCGTGAAATCCGTCGCTATTGTCGAGAACCTCTTGAATGATGAAATACCGTGCCATGGCATCAACATCAATCATCTGTTCCCATGTGCTATTGATTTTGTCTTTATCATATATTGCCGCATTGATGTCCTGAAACTCTCCCACCAGCCATTGTCTTTGAGCCGTGGAGAGTGAATCGGGTGAGTGATAAGTGAGTCTAAGATTCCAAGAATCGTTTTCCCTGATACTTATCTGGTTGGTCTCATAGTAATTGTCCACCTCCACGAGCCATCCGTAAGGTATCGTGTTTTCATCCTCATTCCAGTTGGGTTGCTCATATATATTGAGTCGGTTCTTGTCGATGCGGTTCGTCTCGGTGAGCAGGTAGAGACCGAGGTAATCGCCATTGAGTACCACTTCGACGGGTCGTGTTGATGGTGTCCAATCCATACCCATTATGTTTCCCAGCTGCATTCCCGCCACTGTGGGTTCGTAGAACCTGAGTAAAGCCCAGTGCTTGTGCTTGTTCATACCCAGTAACGGAGTTTTTTCCGCCAACTTGATTTTGTATGGTTTCTTCACCCCTCTCCATGACGAATGGCCTCTCCCTCGAATCTCAAGCGACATAGGACTTTCGGCAGAACCGATGTTAAAGTCTGGGTTCTGATTGTCAACCAAGAAATACGTCCCGGGTATATATACCGTCTTTGACGTGATGGGTTGGTGATTTATGGTTTCGATGTACATTACAGGCAAAGTGCCGGTTTGCGCATTTGCGTTCAGCATAGTCAGTGACATGAAAACCACCAATGCTGAAACTTGATGAGGGAAGAGATGAAACTGTGCCATTTTAATAAACTTCTTTCTCTAATGACAAACGAGAGAAGAAGTTTGCTGCATCGCTACCAGAAAAGATTTCGGTCAATTCGGTTATGGAGTGAACCGAATGCCGAAAGGCAGAGCGATGTCCCAAGGATGGTCGGTACGATAGTTCTCAACAGGGCCATGAGTGGGTATATAATAGCGGAAGTTGGGTTCGAAGAAGGCATTGACATGAGGCAGCAACTGGTATTGCACCCCTACTCCAGCGCCCACCGACCACTGCCATGGCGCCCGAATAACGTTATGCGTTTTGGGGAATACAATCGAGTCACCTGGAGCATGCTCATAGTTGCCTGTATACATATACCGTGTTGTTTCACGCCCCCGCAGCGGCAAGTCGAGTTGCAGACTGCCCGTGGCGTAGAGTGACAAGCGTTTGTGTTGCCAAATATTATAAGTTGCCCCTAACGGCAAGGTGAGGTAATTAAGTCGTTGGGTGCGTAGAGCCATATAGTTGCCATTGTCTGTGCTCTCAAATGTCGAACGCATGGTGGTGAACCCCAGTCCTGACATCAAGCTCCACCGCTTGTTCAACGGACAGGACAGCGAGAGCATATATGTGCGTGGCCGCTCATGGTGTTTGACCTCGCTCAATGGCGTTGTGTCGTAGATAACCTCTCTTTCTCCACTTGTGATGTCACTTGGAACCGTGTCGGTGTGTTGCTCTATGACTTGGTTCATAAAGTTTGATTCAATCGTATCCAAATATTCGGAGTTAGATTTGAGATAGTCAGCATAGTCCTTCCATGTGTATAAGCGAACGTTGCGCTGTGTGCCGCCACTGGCAAAGTTAATGACCGAAAGGAAGTTGTCGACCGAAGTTGACGTCGCTGCGGGTGCTCCGCCATAGGCCAAATGCAACTGCACGCGTCCACGCTTGTTCTTCACACCGGCAGGTCTCACCACCTTAATATTGGGTATATATGGGGGATTGGCAGTTGGCATATAACTCCACGAGGGCAGGTCCAGTGCCAAGTGCGCAATGGTGGGCGAGGCGATAATTGTTGTCGAATCTGCGACTGCAACCGAGTCAATCCTATCGACCACAGGCGTCAGTGCAGGCATGTCGTGTTCAGCAACAATGGGTGCAAACAATGGTTCTTCAGGAGAAACTGGCTGATAAATCATCGTGTCGCCGGTGCCATCATGTCGAGCCGATGGTTGTGGTTGGTCAGTACGAGGCAGATCGGGTTGATAATTGACCAAGAAATAGGTCAGCGGAGCGAGCAATGCCAGCAGTGCCAATGCCCAATAACGCCTTAACATGCTTTGCAGCATGCGACGCGCATGAGTGTATTGCGACCGGCTGGTACTGCTGCTGATACCCAAACGGCGACTGATTTCATCGTGGCTCAGACCTGCCAGAGTGCGCAAGCGGAACACTTGCTCATAACCATTAGGAAGACTCCGAACCATGCTCATAAGCACATCCAGAGGGATGAGAGGCTCGTCGGGCGTTTCATCGGGAATGGCGTCTTGCACAGCTTCAAGCGGCAGGGTCTGTATGGCTCTATCGTGCTTAATGTGGTTGAGGGCCATATTGCGAACGATGCGTGTCAACCATGCCTCGATGCGCCTGTCGTCGCGTAATAAATTCAATGAGGTCAAAGCCATAAGGAATGAATCATGAACAACATCGCGCGCCGTGTCGTTGTCGACATAACGTCGTGCCGTTTCCAGCAAACTTGGGTATAAGCCGGAATACAGCAAGCGCAAGGCATCCATGTTGCCTTGACGACATCTCTCAACGAGAACGGTGGTTTCGATTTCTTGGTGAGCGACCATCATTACTCTTGACAACTGACATTGCACGTTTGCTGCATCAATAATATTTTTTAACACTCCTGGGGATGCTCTGAAAAAAGAGAGAACACAACAAAACAACACACTCGGCATTGTGGAGCGGAGCGTGCAGTATCATTTTGTGCTACAATTCTGCTGCAATCATCAGCGGCAGAATTTACAACAATAATATGTTGTCATACTTCGCCAATCATTTAATATACAGATAACAGATGACAGATGACAGATAACAGATAACAGATAACAGATAACAGATAACAGATAACAGATGACAGATAACAGCGAGATATCGTTTAACCGCAGTCTTGATGTCTTGCGTACCATAAGCGAAATCCTTATCGTCGCAATGCAAAGGTAGTCTCATTTTTTGAAACGATTGCAACCAAGCGGTGAAAAAGGTCCATTTTGAAGCGATTATTCTCACATTGTCCCCAAAGGAGGCGATGGGATTCGTAACGTTGACTGCGGTCGAAGTTACTCTCGCTCGGGTTAGCAATTGAAAAAAACAAGTTTTTTTCTTTGCTCACCGCTCGCTTATTCGTAACGTTGACTGCCGTCGAAGTTACTCTCGCTCGGAAAAGCCCAAATAAATTTGGCTTTTCCCTCGCTTATTCGTAACTTTGCAAATTAGATTTGGGCGCTGAGCCCAAGTTTTATGTCATAAAGATGATTGAAACGGCGTTATACCTTATCCCTGTGCCCCTTAGCGAGGTGGAGTTAGAGCACGTGCTGCCATCCGGCAACACGGCTGTGGTGCGCGAGTTGCGCCACTTCATCGTGGAAAACGTGCGGTCGGCACGCCGATTCCTGAAAAAATGCGACCGAAATATCAACATCGACAAATTGACGTTCTATGAACTCAACGAGCACACCGACCCGCGCGAGGTGGCCACATACCTCACCGCGCTGGCCGAGGGCCATGCAATGGGTGTGATCAGCGAGGCGGGCTGCCCGGCGGTGGCCGATCCGGGTGCCGACGTGGTGGCGCTGGCACAGCGCCAGGGCTATCGCGTGATTCCGCTGGTGGGCCCGTCGAGCATACTGATGGGGCTGATGGCGTCGGGATTCAACGGCCAGAGTTTCGCCTTCACAGGCTATCTGCCCATCGACGGCAAGGCGCGGTCGCGTCGCCTGAAAGAGATGGAGCACCGCATCGTGCATGAGGACCAGACGCAAATCTTTATCGAGACACCTTACCGCAACAACTCGCTGCTGGCCGAATTGGTGCGCACGCTGCCCAAGCAACTGCGGCTGTGTGTGGCCAGCGACATCACCGGGCCGCAGGAGCACATCGTCACACGCACCGTGGCGCAGTGGGGGGCAGAAAAGGTCGATTTGCCTAAGGTGCCAACCATCTTTTTGTTATACAAATAGTTGAAATAATTGTCTAATGAACAAAAATATAGAATCAGAACTTATCTCCTTCGACGGCAGCGAGAATGAACTGGAAACCAGTCGTCACGCACAGCGCAAGATGCCTGACACCACGTCGCAGGGGCACGGCGACGTGTTTTTCATCAGTCTGGGCAGCGGCAGCAGCGGCAACTGCGCCTACCTGGGCACCACCAGTGCCGGTGTGCTCATCGATGCCGGCATCGACCCTGACATCGTGTTCAGCACGCTGCGCACCAACGGTGTTGAGCCCACAGCCGTCAAGGGCATCGTGCTCACCCACGACCACCAAGACCACGTGCGATATGTCTACACGACGGTGCGGCGCTACAAGCACCTGCGCATCTACTGCACGCCCAAGTTGCTCAAGGGGCTGCTGCGACGCCACAACATCTCTCGGCGCGTGCAGGAGTATCAGGAGAACATCTTCAAGGAGATTGAGTTTAGGTTGGCAGGGATGACGTTTACCGCCTTCGACACCTCGCACGACGGCACCGACAACATGGGGTTCTCGATCGACGTGGGCGACAGCCACTTTGTCGTGGCGACCGACATGGGCTACATCACCGAGCGCGCCAGTTACTACATGGCGCGCGCCAACTATCTGATGATTGAGGCAAACTACGACCGGGCAATGCTCGACGGCGGGCGCTATCCGGAGTATCTGAAAAACCGTGTGCGCGGCGACGTTGGCCACCTCGACAATATGGTGGCAGCCAACTTTGTCCGCGACCACTACCACGCCGGGCTTCGCTACGTGTTTCTGTGCCACCTGAGCAAGGACAACAACACTCCCGACCTGGCGCGCGAAGCCATGCTTACCGCACTGCAGCATGCCGGTGCCACAGTGGGCGACGGCAGCAACGCCATCGACCAGCGCGACCGCGACGTGCAACTCTACGCCCTGCCGCGCTTCGACCCCTCGCTGTGCTTTGTACTGCAATAATTGCGGTTATTGCAGTAGATTATAGATTAAA
>JAEEJI010000029.1 GCA_016281825.1 Muribaculaceae bacterium
AAACAATACCATTATAGATTATTCGCATTGAGCGCCATTACTTTGGCATACCTGTGCGCCACCTTCTCGTTGCGTGCACAGTCATTGGCCGAGCGAAATTTCAGTAGTGGCGTGGCCGATAGTCTTTCCCTGTCGGGTCTGACTTGCATCAGCTTCGGTGACCGTGTGCTGCTTCACGACCTTCAGATGAGTGTTGCCTCGCTCGATTCCGCATCCGTCCCTCCGATGGACTACGGTATGACCAACGTCACCGTACAGGGCGAGGGTTGTCGTTTCTTGCCACATGGCACCCATTTCGGCGGCGAGGGCGCGACAGTGCGCCTGAGCTATGACCGCACCCGTATTCCAAGCGGCTATACAGAGGACGACATACGGACCTACTACTACGACACCTCGCTCGAGCGTTGGGTGGCATTGGAGCGAATCGAGGTGGACAGGGAAACCGCCACTGTGGTGTCCCGTACCACCCACTTCACCGATATGATCAATGGTGTGATTGTCGCCCCAGAGACTCCCGAGACAGGGGCGTTTGTGCCTACAATGATGTCCGATATCCAGGCCGCAGACCCCACTTCCAAACTCACGTTCATCACCCCGCCGACCGCCAATAACCGCGGCTCTGCTAACCTGCAGTACCCGTTCGAAATGCCACCGGCTCGTAACGGCATGCAGCCGAGCCTCATGTTGACATACAACAGCGACGATGGCAGCGGCTGGGCCGGCGAGGGCTGGGATCTTCGCATACCCGCCATCACCGTTGACACCCGATGGGGTGTGCCGCGTTACAGCACAGAGTTTGAGAGCGAGACCTATCTATTGAACGGGCAGATGCTGGCGATGATGAGCAGAGGCTCAATGACTGTTGCGCACCGTCAGGACTCCGTTCCCCGTGACACATGCCGTATGTTCTTCGTGCGCCAAGGCGGCGACTTCAGCAAGATTGTCCGCCACGGCAACGCTCCCAACAATTACTGGTGGGAGGTCACCAGCCGCGACGGAACGGTCTACACCTATGGTGTGGCCGAGTCCTCTTGTGTCAAGGGCAACTACACTGGCGTTGACGGCATCCAGCGTGAAGTCATCGCTGAGTGGCGTCTGAACAGCGTGCGTGAGACCCATGGCGACCGCATCGACTATATCTGGCAAGCCGACACCATATACTTGTATGGTGGATCTTTCGCAGTGCGCGATTTGTGGTTGTCGCAGGTCACTGCCAAAAATAAAGAACATGCAGGTCCGCACACACGCGTTACTTTCCACAACCGTGAGCAGGGTAAGGCAATGAGCGCTAATAGCGCACGATACGGCTTCCTCACCGCCTCAACTCATCTGCTCGAGAGCGTCGATGTAGACTTTCGGGCAGCTGGCACAGGCAATTATGAGAATCTACGCACCTATTCCCTCAATTATAGAGACGGCACGTTCAGTCGTGAGCTGCTGGACTCTATTGCGCACATCGTGTCGAACGACACCGTTTCATTCCAGTCCTTCGATTATTATAATGACGCCAAAGTGGGTGGAAATATAATGCCCTATCAGGCAGTACCAGAATCCCTTTCGGCACCCAATGACCATCTCAATGCCGGCTTTATTTTTCCTTTGCCTGAAATAGGAGATTTCAGTGGCAACGTGACTGCTTTGGGAGGTAGCAAATCCATGAATTTTTCCACCTCCGCTTATGTGGGTGTAGGACCGTATGACAGTGACATGACAAAACGGAACACAGTCGGTATAGACTTTAATTTCAACTTGTCCAATACGGATGGTCTATCAACATTGGTGGATATAGATGGAGACGGCGTGCTAGACAAGGTGTTTGTCAGTGGCGGAGTTCTCAAATATCGGCCTGGAATCACATCTCCCAATGTTGTCGATATTATTGGTGTTAACCGCTTCTCCCATACCCGCACCACGACATTTGGTGGCGGAGTCAAGTCTTTTCCACGGCTTTATGGAGCCACGCTCTCGGTTGGCGTTGACGCGGCAGTGACCAACTCCAGTACAGACACCTATTTTGCTGATGTAAACGGTGATGGCCTTATCGATATCGTTCGCAAAGGGAAAGTTTATTTTAACACAACGAAATACGTTGGCGATGTTCTTACGCCGTCGTTCTCATTAAGCAGCGCGGACTCTCCTAGTCCCATCATAGCAAGTGGTGACATTGACACGTCCGATACGGAGGTCAGTGAAGAAGAGCGAGAGGAGATTTTAGCCAATTCACCGATGGTCGACATGGTACGCGTTTGGGTCGCTCCTTATGCGGGAACCATATCCATTGGCGGAGGTGTTTCGCTCTTGCCGCCGCAGGAAGACGACGATGACGGTGCAGATGGTGTGTGGTTTTCCATTCAGCATGAGAACCAGGTCCTGCTTTCAGATTCCATCGGTCCAGATGATGCATCAGTGCATACTGCGGCATGGCAGTCAGTCCAAGTTGCCAAAGGTGACAGAATCTTCTTCCGTCTTCAGTCTGGTCGACAATTGCTTAGTGATGCTTCTTCAGATCGTGTCGCTTGGAGACCAGTCATTACTTATTCGGGAATGCCCTATCTCACGACTCCCAATGGGCACTTCTCAAATCGCTTTGACTCCCAAGAGAGTGAGGTTGTGTCTGAGAAAAGTGTCATCCCATTCAAGGGGAACAAGGAGCTTGATATCATCGGCACATTTGAGAAGCCTATCACATCTGACAACGTCAAGCTGCGCGTGTTTACGTCTAGCGAGAGAGTAGATACGGCTGGCCAAGCGAAGCCTTTTACACGGAATATAGCCTATGAGCGCACGTTCGCATGGGATGAAACCTTTAATGGCAATCTCTCGCTCTCTATACCATATACTAGCGGGGAACAGAATGTCGAATGCGAGGTGGTCACATCGTCAAATGTGGCGTGGGAAGACCTAAAATGGTTTCCTATCCTTAAGACAGAAAAAGACAGTATCGGAGTCCCCGTTTCTTATTCCATATTCCCTGAGTGTGTTATACTTAGCTCACCATGCCCAGTGACAGTGGCGGACACGCTTCACATTGGACTGCAGTGTTCGTTCAATAGTAATGAAAGCGGCACTTTCTATATGACTGCCAAATCAAAGAACAGGTTTTACGGCAAACGAGACATTACAATATCCAATGGTATGATTGTAGGTGGTGCCGATATGAACATAGTTACCTTATATTCAGACTCAATCTGGTTTGAGCTGTTCACATATAATCCCGCACTAGCTTTGAGCATAGATAATCCAGATGTTCATGTGTCGGGTCTCCATACGAACTACACAAACAGTAGAGTGACAAGTGTGTATACTGTGACCGATGAGGAACGGTTCGGACAGTTATACCGCGGTTGGGGACAGTTCGCATACAACACGGGTGCAGACGCGCGTTTTTCAACTCCCATTAACACGGCCCTACTAAGGTTATATGACCCAAATGTCACGCTTCAGGACACCCTTGACGCGCGCACGATACCCTTCTCTCTTGCCGTTCCCAACCATGAAACACAACGTGGCTGGTATGGTCCCAACCATGATATCTTCATTACGGGAACCACCATGGGCGCATCCCGACTGGGCGAGAAAAATGTCAGCCCGCAGAACTTGCTAGGCGGTCTTGATGAAGTGACGGTGAGTATTGGCGAAAAGTGGCAGGGAAGCACTGCTAGAGGCTTTACATTGCACTCACGCAATATCAGTATCGGAGGGGTAGTGGGAGGAAGTATCCCTGTCGGTGCAATGAGCATCCCAATGTCACTGAGCAACGCAAACGGCACCAACGAGTCGCGGCTGGACTACATGGACATGAATGGCGACGGTTATCCCGATATCATCACCCCGCATGCCATACAGTACACGAATACGACAGGAGGGTTCAGCGGGGAAACACTGAGCGGAATTGGCTCCAATTCCGGCGAATGCCATTCATTGGCGGTGTCGGCTGGCGGAAGTGCCGAACATGCGTTCTCAGTAGGAAGTAGGACAGGTGTGACAAGCACCCATGCGGCCACTAATAATCTGCCTGCCCAAAGTGCGAAAAACGGCGGAATGTTGTTAGATATTGGACTTGGCTATAATTCAAGTGATGACCACTCAGATGCTGCATTTGTCGACATCAATGGCGATGGACTGCCTGATTGGATTACTGCTGATGGTTATGTAAGACTAAATATGGGATACGCTTTCACGCCCCCTGTGGATATGAGTATGAGTCTGGATGCTGTTCAGCAGACCAAGGGCAATCAGATCGCTCCAAATGCTGGCTTGAGTCTACCATTCAATTTCAACATGGCTGCAGGCAGTTTTTCCGCAGGTGTGGGTGTGTCCACATCAAACTATAACAACCAGTATGACTTGATTGATGTCAATGGTGATGGGATGCCCGACAAGGTTTATAAGGATGGGAGCAGCATCAAGGTTGCGCTAAATCAAGGGGACAATTTCGATGAAGAGATTGTCTGGCCCAACATGCCCGGCATCCGCAGTTCTTTGGCCACGGCTGAGAGCGCCAATACGGCCGCAACTATCACATTCCCGATTACCCCCAATGCACCAGCCATAAAATTGGCCATAAACCCTGGTTTTGGTATTGGCCAAGGCATGAGCCGCTCCAAATTGGAACTGCGCGACATCGATGGTGATGGCTTTATTGATATCCTCGAGAGCGACGGCGAGAACGACCTGCGCGTGCGTCGCTCCACCATCCGCCGTACCAACCGCTTGCGGTCAGTGACCAACTCGTTGGGCGGCAAGTTCGAGATTGACTATATACACTCCACCCCCACCTACGGCCTGCCGGGCGGCAAGTGGGTGATGTCCACTGTTACTGTCGACCGTGGTATTCACGGCATCGATTACGACATTCCCAACACTCGCCAGACCTTCGATTACGCCCGCGGCGTGCGCGACCGTCATGAACGCGAGTTCTTGGGATTCGGCAAGGTGACCACCTGGCAGGTAGACCCTGCGAATAACAACGCTCCCTTGCGGCAGTCCGTTGAGGTCTATGATACCACTAGTATCTACACCGTTGGCAATCTGCTACAGACCTACGTCGCCAGCCCGCAAGGGAATAAGTGTGTCAAGACTGAGAACAAATATTACAAATACTCCCTGACAAACGACTGTGAGAATAGGGGCTACAACGGTGGGCAGTTCTCGTTCGATTCTGATAACTATCACTATTGGAACGACCGCGGCGCCGCCTACTGCCCGATGCGCTTCAGCGAGACACGCCGTTACGAAGCTGAATCTGATTCTGCCATCATGTCGCAGGACTGGTACCAATACTACGACCGCATGGGCGATCATGGCCTTGTGCGATACTTCCGCCACAGCGACAAGGCGGGGCTCTCTGAAACTGGCCGTGGCTCCTACGACTACCAGACCAGCGTCGAATACAGCTATAACTTGTCGGATACCGCTTATATCATCGGTCTGCCCAGGCGGGTGAAAGTGGCGGATAGCCGTGGGTACCTCTACAACCTCACTGAGGCCAGTTATAACCTCCACCACCCGAACCATATCACGCAAATCAGGCGGATGTTGTCCTACAGTTCGGTCACTCCAGTGAATGGTGGTAGTGACATAGGCCCAGGCAGGGATGACGGCGGTACGGCGGGTACCAACGGATTCGGCGGTGCGGGAGGCTTCGACCCTGGCCCAATAAGTCGATATTATCCTGACCAGGAACCCTATATCTACGTGGAGACTTATCCCAACCCTGTCTATGCCACGACCGACTACAGCTATGACAACTATGGCAACCTCCTGAGCACCACGCTGCCTATGGGTGCCGACTCGACACGTGTACAGTATCAGTACCACCATGAGACGACGCAGAACTCCTATCTCAGCGGCATCGTGGACTCATACGGTCTCCACAGCCACAGCGGAGAGATCGATTACCGCTTCGGCATTACCAACAAGCAAGTGGACAAGAACGGTGCGGTCTACCGAACGACCAATGATAACCTCGGTCGCATGATTTCGGTCAAGTCGCCCTTGGACTCGACCAATGCCACTCCTGCCATGAGGTTCCGCTACAATCCTTGCGCAACGGTTACCGATGGTGTCATCACTACACCTGCCTATGCAGTGACAGTGTACTATTTCCCGAACACCGTCCTTGACAACGAGGTTCCCATCCATTATATCGACTCGATGCGTGTGGTAACGTTTGTCGACGGCTTTGGTCGGCCTATACAGGTCCGAAAGGACGGTGTCATCTGGGAGGGCAATGAGATTGTCGGCAAGACCATCGTGACGGGTCGCACCGACTATGACGGCTATGGCCGCGCAGTACGCTCTTACTACCCCTCAACGGCAACCGACAATACTGTTGGTACGTACGCTGCGGTAGCACAGAAAAACGAGTATTACACCACCACGGTCTACGACTTGCTTGACCGTGAGACAGCGGTCACTCTCCCCGACAACACGACGACCTCCTACCAGTACGGCATCGAGGGCAACGCAACGACAACGACCATTATCGACGCTAATGGCAATGCCAGCCGCACAAATACAGACGGCAGTGGCCACATGGTGAAGAGTGTCCAGTATAAGGGCGGTGTCGGTGCGGAAGCGTTGAACACCACGTTCGCCTATGACGGCATCGGTCGACTGACCACAGTCACTGATACCGAGGGAAACGCCACCCGCTCGTCCTACGATTTGGGCAACCGCCGCACAGAGGTCACCCATCCCGCCAGCGGAAAGACTACGTTCACCTACGACGCATTGGGTAATGTGCTGACGCGCCAGACAGCCAATCTTAGGGGTAAAAGCCAGTTCATCCGCTATACCTACGAGCAGGGCCGCCTCAAGCGAGTGTCCTATCCCGAGCATCCCGAGAACGATGTCATCTACCACTATGGCGACGAGAACTCCGAGCAGGGCTTGCGTGGACGTGTCAAGTTCCGCGAGGACGGCAGCGGCGGCAACGAGTACCACTACGACTTGTTGGGCAACGTCAGCCGTATGAAGCGTACCGTAACTATCCCGGGCAGCACGATCGCCACCGCCGAGATGACATGGACCTACGACAACTTCGGCAAGCTGAAGCAGATGCAGTTCCCGCGCACCAACGGCATCTGTGAGTGTATCACTTACCACTATGACCGCACTGGCCAGTTGCAGTTGGTCTACAACGGCGACCTCGCTTCGTACCACTATATACAGGAAATCGGCTACGACAAGTTCGGCGACAGAGTACACATCAAGTACGGCAACGGCTCCAAGACCACCTATAGCTATAATGCCGACAACCGACGGCTGTATCAGATGGTGACTCTCTCGAATACCCGTCTGTGCATCGCTGGTCGTATGTACAATTACGACGATGTAGGCAACATCACAAGCGTTTCGACCATCTCGAGCAACCAGTTACTTCCCGCAATCAGCCATACCTATGCTTATGACCCGCTGAACCGCCTGGTCGAGGCGCATGGTCGGAGCCAGGGTAACTCCACTCTCTACGACTTGAACATGACGTACGACAACATGTACCGCGTTACGGGCAAGCGGCAGGTGATGCAGAAAAGTGAGGGCAATAACGATGTTTGCTATGCAGGCTATAACCTGGGTTATAGCTATAATCAGGCAGCCGGGAAGAAGTTCCAGATGTCGACGGTCACAGATGTGAACTACAACACGATATTCGTCGCACCGACACCGGACGACAGTATTCGTGAGGCACATAGTTACGAGTATGACAATAATGGTAACATGGTTTACGTTAATACATCAAGACTAAAGCCCGACATGACCGCGCAACCCGATACCGTTCAGAGAACCCGCGAGGAGCGATTCCGCTGGGATGAGGAGAACCGCCTGACGGCACTCTCGCAGAACGGCTATGTGTCTCACTACTGGTACGATGCCGACGGTGAGCGCACGGTGAAGATGTACGGCGGCAGCATGGCGGTGTTCGTCAATAGTGAGCGTGACGGCCGCTCGCTGGACTCACAGCAGACCACTGCCTATTTCAGCCCCTATTTTACTATCCATGAAGGCCAGTTCACCAAGCACCTGTACATCGGCAGTGAACGTGTCGCTTCAATCACAGGTTCGTTATCGTATGGTGATGTGAACGGTTACGATATCAGCCATGCGGGCTATGATGTTGGCGTGACCCAGCTGAACATCCCCTACGCCTACAAGCGAGCAGCCATGATTGACTCTGCCGAGGCAAACTATGCGTACTTTGACCTGCCCAACGCCCTTGAGGGCCAGACGCGTCAGATGCGCGAGTTCGTCCTTCCCGCCGTGGACAGTGAGGAAATGGGCAATGGTGGAAGCGTGGGTAGTGGCACAGGGCCTCGTGGTGACAACATCTACAACGGCGACATCTGGTTCATTCACACCGACCACCTGGGCAGTTCCACGCTTGTCACTGACGGCAATGGCAATGTCAGCCAGCAGATTGAGTATCTTCCATACGGCGAGGTCTTCTTGGAAAAACAGTCAACGACCTATGCCACGCCCTACAAGTTCAACGGCAAGGAACTCGACGAGGAGACAGGCTTATATTACTATGGAGCAAGATACATGAATCCGAGACTGGGTGTTTGGTATGGCTGCGATATTAATGAAAATCGATATCCAAATGTATCTAGTTATTGTTACTCGATGGGGAATCCTATCAATGCTTTTGACCCAAATGGCAGGGAAGTAATTTGGCAACTTGGGCGAAGTATAAATAGAGTAAAAAGTGCTATATTAAGAACCAAAACATATCAAACCATTTATAAAAGATATATAAGGAATCAAGATAATTTGTTTATCCAGAAATCGAGTAATAATAATTATTATGGCTATGCACCGATTGAAAGAAGCCCAAATGGACGTACTATCCTTATAGGAAAGAATGGTCTCCAAAAGAATGGTCTTTTTGTAGTTGATCCTACTTTTATGGCAAAAGTAGTTTTTCACGAAGGCCTGCATCAAAAGTATCAAATGATTTCTGACGAGAACAGAACTTCTTCATATCCAAACCTTTCTAGACATATGGAAAGTCAGAAGATATACAAAAGTTATCAAGGTGAACATGAAACTATGGCCGAAGGGAATATTAGTCTTTTTGTAAATGGTATGAAGGAATTTGATAAATACTATGGTTCAACACATTCAGAAGACTGGTATAATGCTATGGCATGGATGGGTAGCCTACAAGGAACATATGCGTGGTTTGGTTTGGATGCAGCGACGCGGGAGAAGTACACTCAAATTATAGATAATGAAGCTAGGTACAATGCGTATTTGGATGCATTAGCTACTTATGTAGGCTGTAAAACAGAGACAAACAGATTACTAATGGTTAAAGCGAAAGCTGATGTTGATTGGAAATTATTCAATGAAACAAGACAAAATAAGTAGAACTATGAAAAGATTATTACATATATTTTTCCTATTGATATTTCTTATAAGCTGTGTGAGGGCAAATATCAATTCAAATCGTATTGAAGATAATGTTTGTTCTTCAGGGGATGCAAACCTGGAAGAGGGAGTTGTGGAAGTGCCATTTTGTGATAATGCGTATGTTTGGGAAGAATATAAATGCTTTCGACCGACTAGTTTAAATAATGAACCATATGATAGTTGTTTCTTAATGATTTGTGATAGTGTCTTTTTGTATTTTAAAAATGGAATATTAATTGAAAAAGACATTGTTTTTAAAATCAACAGGTACAATTTTACTGTGTTTCAAAGAAAAGAGAAATCTGATGATATTATACAATTTTTGAATGAAGAAGCAGATAGCGTATTGTTAATCCGCTACAATTTTGATGGAGAGCAAGAGTTTTTTAAAAGATATTATGGCAAATTACCATTATTTATGGAGAAAGTGGTTTTGCCGTCAAGTTTATAATCGGCTTTCGCTCTCTCTAAGAGATGGTTTATGTGACTTATGTGCCACGGAGACGGCTCTCTTGTCGCGGCATCGCTTCAGAAGATTTGTATTCTCGTGTGCCATGGGGACGGTTCTTTTGTCACAATATATTTTAGGAGTTTTATGACACGCTCGAGCACCAACTGCCGCACGGCACTGGTCGCGCTGACTGCTGGCGACAGCATCCGTGAGGCACATTCTTACGAGTATGACAATAATGGCAACATCCTTTACGTTAATACTAAAAGAATTAAGCCTGACATGACCGCCCAACCAGATACCGTACAGAGAACCCGTGAGGAGAAGTTCCGCTGGGACGAGGAGAACCGCCTGACGGCACTCTCTCAGAACGGCTACGTGTCTCACTATTGGTATGATGCAGACGGTGAACGCACGGTGAAGATGCACGGCGGCAGCATGGCGGTTTTCGTCAATAGTGTGCGTGATGGGCGCATGCTGGACATGCAGCCAAGCACCGCTTACTTCAGCCCCTACTTCAGCATCCAAGGAAACAGCTTCACCAAGCATCTGTACATCGGCAGTGAGCGCGTTGCCTCGATGACGGGCACGCTGAGTCCCGGCGACGTGAGCAACTCGCCCGCCGGCGGCTACAACATCAGTCATGCCGGCTATGATGTCGGCGTGACGCAGCTGAATATCCCTTACGCGACCAAACTCACCGCCATGAGCGATTCTGCCGAGGCCAACTATGCTTACTTCGACTTGCCCAATGCGTTTGAGGGTCAGACACGGCAGGCCCTAGAGTTCGTCCTCCCCGCCGAGGACAGCGAGGGAATGGGAAGTGCGGGGAGTGGAACAGGTCCTCGTGGTGATGCATCCTATAACGGCAACATCTGGTTCATCCATGCTGACCACTTGGGCAGCTCCACCCTTGTCACCGACGGCAACGGCGGAGTGTCCCAGCAGATTGAGTATCTCCCATACGGCGAGGTGTTCCTCGAAGGTCAAGCTGGTAACTATGGTACTCCCTTCAAGTTCAACGGCAAGGAACTTGACGAGGAGACAGGACTGTACTACTATGGCGCTAGATACATGAACCCGAGATTGAGTATTTGGTATGGAACAGACAAATTGCAAGAAAGTTATTATGGAATATCTTCATATTGTTATTCATTAGGCTCTCCAAATAATAATATTGATTTGGATGGTAAATTGACTTTATTTGTGAATGGTTATTATAATACAAGGAATAATCTTATTACAAGGTATATGATTGGAAATTCATCAGGAAAGGATTATTGGAATCCTTTTTTTATAAAAGCCGCACAAAGTTTTTTTTCTGATGGCAATGTGATGTATGTTGATGGAAGGGGGACATATAACTCCTCTGGAAAAGATCGTTTTAATGCTGGATATTTGTATGCGCATACTCTTTATCATAGTATAAAATCTAAAATGAAAGATGGTGAGAGAATTAATGTCGTCTCACATAGTATGGGTTCAGCATATTCAGAAGGGATTATCTCTTATTTGATGAAACAAGGTATGGAGATGGGAACAATAGTACATTTATCTCCAGCCGACCCAAGTGAGTTTTCAGCTCATGCACCCAATACATTGCAAATGCAAATAAATAATGATGCGGTATTAGGCTATAAAAATTTTGGTGAAAATAGTATTATAGAAGGGGTTAATAGATATGGAATTATAAAAACTTCGGATTCATTTTTTGATGATTTGATTAGTTCGCACGGTAGAACTAAACTTGATAAAAATATTTGGGATTATGTTAAATCTCTCAGTGAGATGAAAATGCATTTTTTAAAACAAAAGACCACATATATCTCAATTGGGCCTCCTAATTTTCCAAATTATGTCCCTGTAACATATAATTATTATAACTCAATTAACACTAATGGTGCTATATTTAATCAGGTAATGATTAATGGAAAGGTATATATATATGATTCAAAAGACCATTACAAATCTTTAGAATAGTTCAGATGAAAACTGAATTCATATTATTTCATGCATTTTTGTGTGCAATTGGTTGTGTTTTGTTAATTATTGTGG
>JAEEJI010000268.1 GCA_016281825.1 Muribaculaceae bacterium
AGGTGCGGGTCGCCGTAAACGGTGGGTCCGCAGACGTACATGCCCACGCGCCCCTCGTTGAGTGGCTTGAAGGGCTCTTTGCGCCGCGTGAGCGTGTTATAAATTGAAAGCATTAATCCGAATTAAGAATTAAGAATTAAGATTTTTTTGAGCGCACTGGGATGGCGGTCATTGTGCATTATGCATTATTTAAGCCTGGCCTTTGGGGAGGGGGAAGTCCATGATGCCAGGATTGGCACCAGCCTTGGCCTGGCGGGGCTTGATTTCGCCGAAGGCCTGCTCATACTTGCGGACGTTCTCGTTGAGGGCGATGAGCAACTGCTTAGCGTTCTCTGGCGTCATGATGATGCGGCTCTGGACACGCGCCTTGGGTGTGTTGGGTGCCATCAGAATCATGTCGATGAAGAAGTCGTTGGGTCCGTGGGTGATGACAGCCAAGTTGGCGTATCTTCCCTGCATTTCGTCAGCAGGTACTTCGATTTGGATTTGGTTCTGTTTGTTTTCGTTAGCCATTACTTTATTCAATTGAAAATTGAGAATTGAGAATTATCGTCTGATGACAATTTTGTTATGCGCCTAGGGGGCACTCTTGTTAAAGTCATGGGTTGCCCTTTCGGGGAAGGCGGCATCATTGATGTGGATGCGCATGGTGCGGCAGGAGGGTCGATTCCAGATGCTCCCCACATAGAATGAGGCGTATGCCTCTCGCCAGTGGTATGTGGTGTCGCCGTGGGTGTTGTTGACGAGGTAACAATGCACAGTGTCCTGTCGTGCTGTGGCACTGTCGAGCAAGAGGTAGAAGTGGCGTGACTTGCCTGTGTACTCGGCCTGGCAGTGCAGGTTCAGGTAGTCTCCTGTTCGCCAGATGCTCAAGAGTTTGACAGGCTCCATCTGGTTGAGGTACTCGCTGAGGGGCTTGACGGTGTATCGCAGGGAGTCGCTCACGATGGCCGAGATGCCATACGCGTTGATGCGGCGGTTGTTGCCCGTGGCATGGTCGGCCCAATCGTATCGCAGCAGCACACGGTTACCCGGCTTGAACGATGTACCCAAGGCGACATCGCTCTGCAGCAGCACAGCCGTCGAGTCGTCGCGCCGCAGCAGTTCGAAGCGCGCTCCGCCGTCATTGCCCATGAACGTGACGATGTCCAAGCGGTAGTCGGTGTAGCGACGGTCAACATCCTCCTCACCACACGCCACCAGCATGAGCATCAGCACGCCCATCAGTAGAGCGATTCGGGACAATATGTTTAGACGGTGATTGTTCATTGTGCATTGAGAATGTTTCCGTCCTGCATGCGCAGGATGCGGTCGGCCTCGCCAGCCAGTGTCTCGTCGTGGGTAACGATGACGAAGGTCTGCTTCATCTCGTCACGTAATTGGAAGAACAGCCTGTGCAGTTCTTGCTTGTTGGCGGTGTCCAGGCTTCCGCTGGGCTCGTCGGCAAGGATTACCTTGGGCCGGTTGATGAGTGCTCGTGCCACCGCCACGCGTTGTCGTTCGCCTCCCGACAGTTGTGCGGGTTTGTGCTCGAGGCGGTCGGTGAGGTGGAGGTAGTCGAGCAGCTCCTTAGCACGCTGGTATGCCACGTCGCGCTTCTCGCCACCAATGAGGGCAGGAATGGCGACGTTCTCCAAGGTGGTGAACTCGGGCAGCAGTTGGTGGAACTGGAAGACAAAGCCAATGTTTCGGTTGCGGAACTGTGCCAGTTCGCGCCCCCGCAGCCGAAGTACGTCGACACCATCGTAGATGACTGTGCCGTCATCGGGCCGGTCGAGGGTGCCAATGATTTGGAGCAGGGTGGTTTTGCCGGCCCCGCTGGGGCCAACGATGGTGACCACCTCGGCTTCGCCGATTGTCACGTCTACGCCCCTGAGCACCTCGAGGTTTCCGTAACGCTTGATGATATGTTTAGCTTCGATCATTATATTTAACGCACAACGCCTAATGCACAATGCACAAAAGAACTTGCAAAATTAGTGTTTTTTTGTCACATGGGCAAGTGTGAGGGTGGGGGTTGCTCTAATTTGGTGCGAAATGTGGCAAAAAATTAGGAATTGTCCAAAAAGTTTTATATCTTTGCGGTGTTGGAAAATGCAGGGCATGCTCCCTGACACAATATTAACCTGGTGCCGTCAGCGGCGCCATAATACCCTAGAAGATATGAGAGGACAAATGAAGTTTGGCCTGAACATCCCCACCCGACTGCAGTTCGGTGGTGGGGAGCTGAAGAACCTGGCCACGATGCCCTTGCCGGGCAAAAAAGCCTTAATTGTTATTTCGGCAGGCAGCTCGATGAAGCGTTTCGGCTACCTGTCGACCCTCGAGGACCAACTTGACAAGGCCGGCATCGGTCATGTCACTTTTGACAAGATATTACCCAATCCCATCAAGTCGCACGTGATGGAAGGCGCCGAGGTGTGCCGGACTCACGCATGCGACTTTGTCATTGGCCTGGGTGGCGGCAGCTCGATTGACACAGCGAAGGCCATCGCTGTCACCGTGGCGATGGGCGGGGACTTCTGGGACTATGTGAGTGGTGGCACTGGCGGCGGCCAACCCATCGATCGCGCGTTGCCCATCGTCGCCATCCCGACAACCGCGGGCACAGGCACTGAAGTGGACCCGTGGAGCGTGATTACCCATGAAGAGACACAAGAGAAGATTGGCTGGGGCTCGCCGCACGTGTTCCCCACGTTGGCGGTGGTCGACCCCGACTTGATGATGAGTGTTCCGCCACGGCTGACGGCATACCAGGGCTTTGACGCGTTCTTCCACGCTGCCGAGGGCTACATCAGCAAAGCACACACACCCATCAGCGACCTGTATGCGCTGGAGTCCATCCGCATCCTTTATAAATACCTGCCTGTCGCCGTTGCCGACCCGAAGAACCGCTGGGCGCGCATCAAGGTGGCGTGGGCGAGCACCCTGGCGGGCATGGTGGAGAGCACCAGCTGCTGCACGGGCGAACATGCGCTGGAACACGCGATGAGCGCGTTTTTCCCGCGTCTGCCACACGGTGCCGGACTGATTGCCATCAGCCAGGCCTACTTCAAGACCTTCAAGAACGACATGATGAAGCGCTACATGAAAATGGCGGAGAAGATGACGCAGCAGAAGGCGGCGCGGCCAAGCGACTTCCTCGACGCATTGGCAGTGATGCAGCGCAATTGCGGCGTGAGCGACATCCGCTTGAGCGAGTATGGCATCACGATGGCCGATTTTGAGCGCATGGTGGACAACGCGTGCGCCACAGGCCAAGCGATGCTCGACCTCGATCCGCGCTTCCTCAATCGCGAGGAGCTCATCAATATCTATGTACAGAGCTATAAGTAAGCGTTGGTTATTATTGGGGCCACGCCAGGAGGCGCGGCATAGGTGACCGAGGGGATTTGGCGGTCATACCTATGGGTGGTTTCAAACTTAACCCCTCTCCTTTCATCAAAAGGGGAGGGGTTAAAAAAACTTAATTGCGTAAATTTTACGCAATGTTTTTTGGCTATATCGTGGAAAGGCATTAACTTTGCTGCGTGAAATTTACGCAACTCATAAGCGAGTGAATTACTGCTATCAATATCCTCACCCAGCAGTGACGACCGACTGCGTGATCTTCGGGTTTGACGGCACACGATTGAACGTGCTGCTGATTGAACGCGGCATCGAGCCGTACAAGGGTCGCTGGGCATTTCCGGGCGGGTTTATCCGCATGGAGGAGACCGCCGAGGAGTGCGCCCGTCGAGAGTTGCGTGAGGAAGCGGGGCTGGAGGCAGCCTATATGCGGCAATTCCACACGTTCAGCACGCTAGACCGCGATCCTCGTGAGCGCGTCATCACCATCGCCTATTATGCGCTGGTACAACTGAGTGAGGTGGTAGGTGGCGACGATGCTGCCCGGGCGCAGTGGTTTCCGCTTGACGACGTTCCTCGTCTGGCATTTGACCACGACGCAATCTTGCGCCAGGCCATCGCCGAGCTACGGCGCCAGATTCACTTCGAGCCCATCGGTTTTGAGCTGCTTCCGCCACAGTTCACGATGACGCAACTGCAACGTCTCTATGAGGCCGTGCTGGGAGTGAAGTTTGACCGCCGCAACTTCTACAACAAGATGCGCCACCTGGGACTGCTAGGGGAATCGGGCGAGACCGTCACGATGCCCAACCGCAGGGAGGCTTTCTTATATAGCTTCAATCGCGAGAGCTATGACGAGCTCAAGGAGCGCGGCTTCCGTCTCGAATTCTAGAACCTTTCACGAGGGTTTCTTTTATCACGAATTCTACAATATACACATTTTTAGGTATTTATAGTGGTCTTCTCTCAAGACCTCACAAATCTTATCTCTCCACCAGCACACAACTCTCTTATTAATAAACACACAAACGAACACACAAGATGAAAGCACAAATTTACAATCTGATCATTGTCGATGAGAGCGGTTCGATGAGTTGCTTGCGCAACTCCACGCTTTCGGGCATCAACGAGACCTTGAACACTATCCGTCAGGCTCAGAAAGACTTCAGTGACGTTCAGGAACACCTGGTCACGCTGGTGACGTTCGACTCAGGCAGCCAACGCTCTGACGTGAGAACACTGATTGACTGCCAGCCCATCGACCAAGTGGGCGAATTTACCGACTACCATCCTGGTGGCTGTACCCCGCTGTATGACGCAATGGGTCAGTCACTGACGGCGCTACATCAGCGCATCCATGGCAATGCGGATGCTTCGGCGGTAGTGACCGTGATTACCGACGGTCTGGAGAACGCATCCCGAGAGTGGCGCGCCTCGCGCCTTCGCGCACTCATTGAACAACTCAAGAACGAAGGTTGGACGTTCTCCTACATGGGCTCGGCGCACGATGTGAAAGAGGTGACCGAACTGCTGTCGATTGATCATGTGTTGGAATTTGCACACGACGCCAGAGGCACTGCGAGCTCTTGGGACTATGAGCGTTCGAACCGTCGCGCATTCTTTTTCAAGATTTCGAAAGACTATCGCCACGGCCCCATGAGCGATGAGGAGAAACTTCGCATGAAGCGCCGTTACTCCAGCGAGTACTACAGCGACCGTGTGACGCCTCGCATCATCACCCACCTCGAGCAGAACGAGATTTTTGTCTTTGGGAGCAATCCTCAAGGTCATCACGATGGTGGGGCAGCAGCCTTTGCCTTGAACTACTTCGGTGCGGTGTGGGGTCAGGGCGAGGGTCTGCAAGGTCAGAGCTATGCCATTCCTTCAACTGATGGCATGGAGTTGCTGCGTAATGCAATTTCCCGCTTCGCAAAGTATGCTGAAGAGCATCCCGAGCAGCGCTTCCTAGTGACAGCCATTGGCTGCGGCAGCGCCGGTTACTCGGTGAATGAGGTCGCGCCTCTGTTCAAAGGTTGCATCCAGTTGGAGAACGTGTCGCTGCCCTTTGAGTTTTGGAAGGTGCTGGGGCTGAATTTTTGAGTTTAGCTAATAAAGCTCTTTGACCGCGCCATGGCGCGGCGTAGGAGACCGAGGGGGATGGTGGCGATTAGCTATCTCCCCCTTTCATGATTGTGATGAGTCGCTGGGCGGCGGCTTCGCAGGAGAGGGTGGAACGGATGGCTTGGCAACGCTGGGCAAAACCCTGATCATGCGCTACTGCCAACAAGTCATTGGCATCCCATTTGTCGCGGACTATGCCTAGGGCGTGCTGCTGGACGAAGTCGGCGGTATTGGGCACAGTGTTCATGATGACGGGTGTGCCAGCCGCGATGGACTCGGTGACACTGACCATATTCAAGTCGTGGCTCGTCGCCACGAGCGATGCAACCGACTGCGCCAGATATTCACCCAGTGCGGCATGACTCAAATGCCCCAAGAACTTGACACGGTCATCGATGCCCAAGCGGGCGGCCTGCTGTCGCAGCGCGTCTACCATGGGTCCCTGCCCCGCGATGAGAAGAGAATAGCCCTCGGCCTGTGGCAGTCCACAGAACTGGGCAAAGCGGTCAATGATGGTGTCCATCCCCTTGCGCTCAATCAGTTGACCAATGGCGATAAACTGTTTGCATTTTTTCGAGTTAACTGGCAACCAACTAAGGTCGATGCCGTGGTCCACCACGGTGTCGACCGTTTGTTTGAGATAAGGTTTGATGAAGTCATGCGCGCGTTGTGAACGTGTCACGACCACAGGCACATGCTTGAACGCCCAGGGCGCCACATAATTGTGCCAAAAGCGTGACGGCCAGCGGTGCCACTTGCGCTGATGAACTGAGAGTTCCTGCCAGATGAGCGTCTTCTCGGGGGCAACGCGCGCTGCAAACAACGAGGTGAAGGCAAAGACCTCGCTGGTGAGAATCATGTCAAACTCCTGGGCGTGGTGCTTGAGGTAACTGCGTAGACCCCATGGGCAAGGCAGCGGCGAGGGCAACAGCCAACGCAATGTGTCACGAAACCACAGCACCTTGAAGTCATACTGCTCGTCGGCCGTGGGACGATAGTCATCGACCGCCGC
>JAEEJI010000269.1 GCA_016281825.1 Muribaculaceae bacterium
GCGGCTGGTTCAAGTTCAAGTCCATCAGTCCAGCGGTGCCGTTACTGAGCATGTCGGCGATCACCTCGATGGTGTCGTTCTGCAGCGAAGCGCCGCCTTCAAATCGCCATCCCAGGGCCATAAACTCGGCCTCCTGACCCACGACAGTGGTGTCGACGGGCGCGGTGATCGGAGCCAAGGGTGCGAACTCGGGACGCGTCAGTTTCGGGTTGGGTTTCCAGCTGCCAAAGTGCTTTTCCAGGATGGCGATAACTTCGTCACTGTTGAAGTCACCTGCCATACAGATGGCCACGTTGTTGGGGCAGTAGTAGTTGTTGAAGTAGTTCTTGATGTTGGTGATTGAAGGATTCTTCAGATGCTCCTGCGTGCCAATGGTCGTCTGTGTGCCATAGGGGTGGGTTGGGAACATCTTGGCATTCATTGCATCGAAGAACTTCCACTGGTCCTTGGCGATGCCAATGTTGTACTCCTCATAGACGGCCTCTAGCTCTGTATGGAAGCCGCGAATGACCATGTTCTGGAAGCGGTCGGCCTGGATGCGAGCCCAGCGGTCAACCTCATTGGCGGGGATGTCCTCGGTATAGCAAGTCACGTCGGTGCTGGTGTAGGCATTGGTACCAATGCCGCCGATGCCTGACATGAGTTTGTCATACTCGTTGGGAATGTTATACTGCGCAGCAACCTGCGACACACTGTCAATCTCGTGGTAGAGCTGGCGGCGACGCTCGGGGTCGGTGACCTTGCGGTACTCCTCATAGCGGCACTCGATGTCGGCCAGCAGGGGCACCTCGGCCTCGTAGTTGCTGGTGCCGAACTGCTTGGTACCCTTGAACATCAGGTGCTCAAGGTAGTGTGCCAGACCAGTGGTCTCGGCGGGGTCGTTACGCGAGCCGGTGCGCACGGCGATGTGCGCGCTGATGCGTGGGCTCTGGTGGTTCTCACTGAGGAACACCTTGAGACCGTTGCTCAGGGTGTAGCACTTGGTTGCTGTGGGGTCACCGGGATAGGTGATGCCCGCGGTGGTGCGTGCGGCCATGCCCATGCAAACTAGGGCGGCCAACGAAATCATGAATAGTCTAATTTTCATTCTATTTAGAAGTTAAAAGGTTATTACATTGGACGATATTGTGGCTTTAGTTGCATCCATCGCAACCGCAGTCGCAACCATGTTCATGGTCGTGTCCGCAGCTGTCGCAGCCGCAACCACAGCCATGGGGCGCGGGGTTGAGCTCTTCAGGCGTAGCATCGCGCACGGCGATGACCTCGCCGGCATAGCGCACGCGCTCACCAGCCAATGGATGATTGAAATCGAGCACGACGGCATCGTCGGTCAACTCGATGACGCGACCGTCCATATAATACCCATCCTGAGTGCGCATGGTCAATCGTGCGCCCTCATAAATGTTCTCGTCGTCAAATTTTCCGTCAACCAGAAATTTCTCGCGCGAGATAGGGCCAATCATGTCCGGGTCCTTGTCGCCGAAAGCCTCGCCCGCACCCAGCGTAAAGTCAAATTTATCCCCGGTGGCCAATCCTTCGATACCTTTCATGAATTGAGGCAACATACCTTGCTCCATGCCGAAGACGAAGGAGTCGGGTCGGTCATTTGCGAACTTAAACACTGACGTGTCGCCCTGCTCATTACTGACAAAAATCTCGTATGCAAGCTGTACGAATTTACCTGCTTGAATCTTTTCCATTATGTCTGTTTTGTTGTAGATGAATAATTTTGGGTGCAAAGGTACAATTTTTAATTAAGAATTAAGAATTAAGAGTTAAGAATTATTCTGCTTTGCTTCGTTTTTTAATTGGATATATTTGGCTGTGTCTCGGCAAAACAAATGATTTATTTTTACACTCAACTTGCACAAATATTGAGGATTATTTCGTATATTTGCGGCATAAATCATTCTTTATGAGACAATCGACCCCAAATTTGCATCCCACTTGGATGAACTATGTGGCAGGACTGCCGCTGATATTCGGTGCGATAGCACTGCTTGTGTGGAACGAGAATCACCATGTGCATGCCGTGCGCTTGTTCGCGGAAGCTGGCGCCAACCTAACTGAGTTGCTTGACACCACCCGCATTGACCCTGCCAACGAAGGCAAGTTGCTTCACTATGGGGCATCAGCTCGTGCCGGCAAAGCAGTGAGCGACCCGCTCTTCGGCTTTGGCGGACACTTTTTGGGGGTAGAGCGGAAGGTGGAGTACTACCAGTGGGTGGAGCACCAGTATGATGAAAGGCGTAAAGACGAGAATGGGACCTACACTGTCACCCATTATGAATATGTACTTGAATGGAGTCCCAAGCCAGTGGATTCCGAAAAATTTCAGGGCAACGCTCCCCGGAACAACAAGAACACCACCCTTCTTGTCATCGATTCGCACAAGACCTACTCCCAAGGCGCGAAGTTCGGACCGTATCTAATGCATCCCGAACTCATCGACAGCATTCAGCCTATGAAGACAGACTTAGAGTTCCTCAACCAAAACAACCGCACTTACAAGCATTCCATTGACAGTTTGACGCAGCACGGCAAGATTCCCCACCATCTTTTCAGTCAAAGCGTATACTTCGGCGAGTATCCATCTTCGCCTGAAGTGGGCGATGTGCGTGTAACTTTCATCTATCGTGGAGAGGGGAAGTACTTTACCTCGGCTCAGGCGCACGGCGACACCCTTCAACCCTACCGCTGCAGCGATGGCTACTGGCTCACATATTGTCGGTTCACTCCGACCGATTTTGACCCATCCGAGGACATTGCGTTTGAGATCTGGGGGCACAAATGGCTTGTGTGGTCATTGCGCATCATTGGCTGGTTGATGCTGGTGGGCGGCATCAAGCAGCTGTTGGGCGTGGTGCGGCGACTGGTCGGTTCTATCCCTGTGTTAGGTACAGTAGCCCGCATCGGTATCAACCTCTTCAGTTGGGTGTTCGGCACCCTCCTTGCCGTCACCACGATTGCCGTCACCTTTGTGGTGCTGCGTCCTTGGCTGGGCCTGACCATCCTGGGCGCGCTGGTGCTATCGGTAGTGCTCTACCACCTCTACTACCGCCGCAAGCACCCCGTTGTCCCGCCCCCGATTCCTCCTCTTCCCCCCTCCGGCCTCACCCCCTGACCCCCTCTCCGGAGGGAGAGGGGGAATGAGTTTCCTTACCAGCGCGAAACGCGGTCTCAATTCTCTATTAAAAAACGAAGCAAAGCAGAATAATTCTTAACTCTTAATTCTTAATTCTTAATTAAAAATTGTACCTTTGCAGGCGAAAATAACGAATAGACGTGATGACTGAGAAATTTGAAATGGTGGCCAAGACCTTCCAAGGGTTGGAAGGCGTGCTTGCCGACGAGTTGCGCTCGCTGGGCGCCGAGAATGTGTTGGAGGGTGTGCGAATGGTGTCGTTTGAGGGCGACAAAGAGTTAATGTACCGTGCCAACTTTTGCCTGCGCACCGCCTTGCGGGTGTTGAAACCCTTCTATAAATTCCGCTCTACCGATGCCGATGACCTTTATGAGCAGGTCAAGCGCTTTGATTGGAACACAGTGATGCGTGCCAGCCAGACCTTTGCCATCGACTCCACGACCACAGGCGAGGAGTTCCGCCACTCGCGCTTTGTTACCTACCGTGTGAAAGATGCCATTGTCGACTACTTCATTGACCGTATGGGACGCCGCCCCAGTATCCGCGTGAGCAATCCCGATATCCGTCTAGACGTGCACATCAACGGCGATGAAGTGACACTGTCGCTCGACTCGAGCGGCGAACCGTTGTATAAGCGAGGCTGGCGCGAGGCGCAGACCGACGCGCCCATCAACGAGGTACTTGCCGCCGGCATCATCCGCCTGAGCGGTTGGGATGGCCAGTGCGACCTGGTAGACCCGATGTGCGGCTCGGGCACGTTCCTAGTTGAGGCCGCACTCATCGCCTGCAACATCAATCCTGGGGTGTTCCGGCAGGAGTATGCCTTCCAACGCTGGGAAGACTATGACGAAGACCTGTTTGACAGTATCTACAACGATGACAGTCAGGAGCGGGAGTTCGAACACAAGATATACGGGTCGGACATCGACGCCAAAGCTATCGCCATCAGCCGCGCCAACGTCAAGGCGGCGGGTGTTGCGAAATACATCGAGCTCGAGCGTCGCGACTTTGCCGAAATTGAGGAAATCCCTGCCAACGGCTACCTCATCACCAATCCCCCTTATGACCAGCGCCTGCGTCTAGAAGATGCCGAGGCGTTCTACGGCATGATTGGCAGCAAGCTCAAACACGTGTTCCGTGGCTATCACGCGTGGATTATCGCCTACGACAACGACCAATTTGACCGCATCGGTCTCCGTCCCTCGGTACACTATCCATTGCTCAATGGTGCTCTTGACTGCGAGTTGCGCGAGTATGTCATCTTTGACGGCACCTACGACGAGATGCGCAGCCGCGGCGAACATATCCGCAACGAGGGCTTCCGTGCCAGTGAAGACAAGCGCAAACTGGTGCGGCGTGAGTTCAAGGAGACCTTCAGCGATGAAGATGGCGGTGAGCGTCGTCCGCGCCAGATGCGCCGTGACGAACGTCATCATCGCGGTGACGGTGACCGTGCGCATGACCGCCGCGCGCGCCGTGACGACCGTCAAGACTCACGCCGTGACGAGCATCGTCCTCGCCGAGAAGACCGCCCAAGGCGTGAAGACCGTCAACACCGTGGTGATGGTGAGCGGCGCACGCCTCGTTTCACACCTGGCCAAGGTCCCACGCTGAGCGAAGACAAGGAAGTGCCCATCATCCACGGTCGTCGCAAGAGCTGGAAGCGGAAAGAGCTTTAATAATCGGCCTCACCCCCACCCTCTCTCCGGGGGGAGAGGGGAGTTTTGACAACTGACATTTTTATAGCTTGGATTACAAGACTCCCCTCTCGCTCTGGAGAGGGGGTGGGGGTGAGGCTTCATTTTCAATTAGAAAACAGTGAACATCTTATTGCTTGGGTCTGGTGGGCGTGAATGCGCCATCGCCTGGAAATTGAGCCAAAGCCCACGATTGGGCGAGTTATTCATCGCACCCGGTAATGCCGGTATGGCGCTGTATGGCACATTGGTGCCTATCAAGCCGATGGACTTTGCTGCTGTCGGCGAGTTTGCGTTGGCAAATGCCATCGACATGGTGGTGGTGGGTAGCGAGGATCCGTTGGTAGCGGGCATTGTCGACCACTTCAAGAGCGACGAGCAACTGTGCCACGTCCTGATGGTAGGTCCCAGTGCCGCCGGGGCGCAACTGGAGGGCAGCAAGGACTTCGCCAAGGGGTTCATGCTGCGTCATGGCATTCCCACGGCGCAGTATCTGAGCGTCACGCACGATAACTTGACCGAGGGGTTGCGCTTCCTGGAGCAGCAACAGTCACCCTATGTGCTCAAGGCCGATGGCCTCGCCGCAGGCAAGGGAGTGCTCATCATCAATGACCTAGACGAGGCCAAGCGCGAACTCAGCGCAATGCTTGACGGCAAATTTGGCAAGTCGAGCGCGACTGTGGTCATCGAACAGTTCCTTAAAGGCATCGAATGCTCGGTGTTTGTCGTGACCGACGGCAAGGACTACCGCCTGTTGCCTGTCGCCAAGGACTACAAGCGCATCGGCGAGGGCGACACGGGACTGAACACTGGCGGCATGGGCTCGGTTTCACCTGTGAGTTTTGCAGATGAAGCCTTCATGGAAAAGGTGCGAACACGCATTATCGAACCTACCATCGCAGGACTTCAAGCCGAAGCCCTACCCTACTGCGGCTTCATCTTCTTCGGTCTCATCAATGTGGGCGGTGACCCATTGGTGATAGAATACAACGTGCGCATGGGCGACCCCGAAACCGAGAGCGTGATGCCGCGTTTGCAGAGCGACTTGATCGACCTGCTGGAAGCAGCAGCCACAGGACACGTTGCCGATGTGGAAGTCGCCATCGACCCGCGCTATGCGGTGACGGTGATGATGGTGAGTGGTGGCTATCCCGGCAGTTATCCCAAGGGCAAGGTCATCACGGGGTTGAACGACGTTGCCGACAGTATCGTGTTCCATGCGGGTACGGCACTGGACAGCGAGGGCAATCTTGTGACCAATGGCGGGCGCGTGCTAGCCGTGACTAGTTATGGCACAACGCAGGCCGAGGCTTTGGAGCGTTCTTTCCAGAGCGTGCAGCGCATCCACTTCGATGGCAAGTACTATCGGCGGGATATCGGATTTGATCTAATGCATAATGCATAATTCATAATTTCTGCCCAGCAGGAATTCTCCATTCCCAATAAAAACACAGTGCTGCGAGACGAACAATATATTGATTTCTTGAATGGGCGTACGTTCATGACGCTCACAGGCATCTTATTGGTTCTTGTCGCAATACTGGCTGCTGGTCAGGCTCCTGAATCGGATGCAGGTAATGGTATCTTTTTTGAGATGCCTACCGTGCTGGTTGAGCCAGGATTGCCTTCGGCTCTTCTGAACGTGGCATGCCTTGTGGGCATTGGCGCATTGATGCTGCTTATCAACAAGGTGTTCAGCTTTGTGCGCTCAATGACGTGTATCTTTGTCTCAGCATTCTTTTTACTAGAGCTTGCCGTTCCAGTTACCAGCAGCGTGTTCAACACGGGCACAGCATTGTGCCTCATCCTTGTGCTGGAAGTGTTGACGTTGTTCGCCAGTTATGAGGACCTGCACTCGCAGGGTCGCATTTTTTTGACAATGGCTATTTTGGCAGCGGCATGCTTGTGGCAATGGGCATTTGTGATTCTCATCCCAGCATTTGCCTTAGGCTTCCTATATATGCGTGCGATGGACTTCCGTGGCTTTCTGGCGATGTTGTTGGGTCTTGTCACACCGTTCTGGATTGTCATTGGACTGGGCATTGTCAACCCCCTAACCGACTTCAAGCCATTAGAAATCAATGCTGTGTGGGATACGCTGGATTTGTCACAAATGCGTTTACTTATCACCTGGGCAGCCGTGGTGGCTATATTGGCGGTTGTGCTCACGGTAATGAACCTGATGACCATCCTCAACTACCGCCTTCAGTTCCGTGTCTACAACGCATTCTTCATCATTGTGACCTTGCTGAGTGTCGTGGCTATGTGCGTTGACTACCGCGACATGCTTGTCTTCCTACCGTTGCTTAACTTGTGCCTCGCCATCCAAATTGCACACTCGTTCACGCTGAGTAACCAACCCAAGCGCCACTACGTGATGTGGGTCTTCGTTGCCATCACACTCGCCGTCGGCTTCAGTTCGCTAGTGTTATAAACTAGATATCAGAACAGAAGAACAAAAAAACATACAATAATGAGAAAAAAGATTTTACTACTGATTGTGGCATTGGCTGCACTGGTTGTGAGTGCTGGGGTGAAGGATGACTTCAAGCAGGACATCCGACGCAGCGCAGGCAACTACTGGGCGTATCCCGACAAGGACCTGCCCGAGTTGACTGCTGACCCTGAAGGCTATCGGCCGTTCTTCATCAACCACTACGGCCGTCACGGCAGCCGTTGGCTGATTGGCAGTCATCTGTACAACTTCCCCGTCGAGCAACTCGAGAAAGGCGAGCGCAACGGCAAACTCACCCAACGCGGCAAGGAGGTGCTTGCCATCCTGCGCGAACTTCGTGCCAGCGCCCAGGGACGTGATGGCGAACTGAGCGACATTGGTGCCGAGCAGCATCAGGGTATCGCACGACGCATGTACGAGAATTTCCCCGCTGTGTTTGCCGGCGACGCATCGGTACGCGCCCGGTCGACTGTAGTGATTCGATGCATCCTGTCAATGCAGAACGAAGTGGACGTGCTCAAGAGCCTGAACCCGCGTCTGCGCATCACCACCGATGCCAGCCAAGCTGAGATGTACTACATGAACTATGACGACCCCGTGGTGAAACCGTTACGCGAGGCGGCCTATCCGTATTTCGACCCGATGAAGGCCAAGTTGATCAAGCCAGAAAAATTTCTCTCGCGCCTGTTCAGCGACAAGAAATTTGCCCGCGACAGCATCAAGGGCCAGGATTTAATGATTGACCTGTTTGACGTTGTGGGCAATATGCAGAGCCATCACCAGTGGGAAAAAACCGACCTCTATGACCTTTACTCGCTAGACGAGGCCACCAATGTGTGGCGCTACAACAACCTGCGGTGGTATATCTACTCGGGCGAGACCCCATTGACGCAATGCCGTGTTGACTTCATGGAGGGCAACCTGCTGAGGAGTTTTATCAAGGACGCCGACCAGGCCATCCTTGAGGGACGCAATCAGGCAAGTCTACGGTTCGGTCACGAGAGCGTCGTATTGCCGCTGGTGTGCCTAATGGGCATCAATGGTGCCGACTACCACACCGAAGACCTGTCGACACTGGACCAGCATTGGCAAAGCTACAAAATCTTCCCGATGGCTTGCAATCTGCAGATAATTTACTACAAACCTGATGAAGGCGAGGGTGACATCCTAGTGAAGGTACTGCTCAACGAGCACGAGGCGACACTGCCCATCAAGACCGACATGGCGCCCTACTACCACTGGAATGATGTGCGTGACTACTATATGGATAAGCTTTCACGACAGCCCTACATATCTCCTGTAATTGATTAGTAGTTAAGTTTACAAAAGAAGACAATAATGAGACGAATTATCATATCCATTCTTTGCGGCTTGGCATGTTTGGGCATCGCTTGGGCCGCAAATCCGCAAGTTGATATCATCGCCAACTATGACCGTTGTGGCAGTAACCACTATGCTTACCCCATTCCTGGCGATCAACCCACGCCAATCTTGACTAATGCTCCAACAGGCTACCGTCCGTTCCTCATCGAGCACTATGGCCGCCACGGCAGCCGATGGTTGACAAGCGCCAGTGGCTATACCCGTTCTATCCGCGTGTTAGAGCGAGCACAGCAGAGCAACCAACTCACCATCGTGGGTGAGCGGATGCTCAAGGACTTGCAGCGCGTATGGCTCTATGCCGAGGACCGCGCCGGCGACCTGAGCGACATCGGTGCCGAGCAGCATCAGGGTATCGCACAACGCATGGTGAACAATTTCCCCACAGTGTTCCACGACAATTCGTGGATTGACGCACGTTCGACAGTAGTGCTGCGCTGCATCCTGTCGATGCAGAACGAGACAATGATACTGCGAGCCGCTAATGCGCAGATGCGCATCACCACCGATGCCAGTTACCACGACATGTACTACATGGGCTGGGGCTATGGCGAGGACACGCTGGCAAATCACATCCGCAAGGATGTGGATGTCATCACCGACAGCCTGTACAAGGCTCACATCGACCCCACACGGTTCATGAATATGGTGTTTACCGACACGGTGGGAATGAACTTCAAGGATGGCGGCGAGGTGGCATTTATGCGCAGTGTATTCAACATCGCCGGCTCTCTGCAAGGGCATCATGTGTTTGACGGCTGGTCAATCTATCATTATTTCACCAACGACGAGATTTTTGAGTTGTGGCGCCTGCGAAACATCTACTGGTACACGCATTGGGCGAACTCCCCGCTGAATGGCAATCGTATGCCGTTTATTGAGCGGGCCTTGTTGCGCAACATTGTTGAAAGTGCCGACCGCGCCATCGCCGAGGGGCGTCGCGGTGCTGACCTGCGCTTCGGCCACGAGACCTGTCTGCTTCCGCTGGCTTGCATGATGGAGTTGGACAACGTGAATCTGTCGACAACTGACTTAGACAACTTACACCTGTACTGGCAGGATTACAACATCTTCCCCAAGGCCTGCAACATCCAGATGGTGTTCTACGAGCCAATGCACGGTCAGAAAGACATTTTGGTCAAGGTACTGCTCAACGAGCATGAGGCGACGCTCCCGGTCGAGACCGTCGAGGGGCCGTACTGCCGCTGGGACGACCTGCGCGCCTACTACCTGCGCAAGCTCGACACTGCCATCGACTGGAACTAAGTCAATGGATAATTGCAGCTTGGATTTCACCACTAGTGCGGTGACTCATGCTACGAACTTTTTCGAGCTAAAGGTTCTCAATTCTCAATTATTTGCACTCTGTTGCCTGCGGCGAAAGTAGGCTTCACTTTGGAAATAAAATTAAACAAGTTTATTTTGTATTTCGCTCGGTTTGCACTACCTTTGCAGTCAGTTTTTTAGCACCACAAAGCAAAAATTGACTTAAAATCATCATATACAGATGCTTACATTACAATTTATCAACGAGAATCCCGAGCATGTCATCGAGCGCCTGGCCGTGAAGCACTTTGACGGTCGTGAGCCCATCATGCGTGTGGTCGAGCTCGACAAACAGCGCCGTGCCGCACAAAAGCAACGCGACGACAATGCCGCCGTACTCAATAAGATGGCCGCCCAGATTGGTGCGCTGATGAAGCAAGGGCAGCGTGACGAGGCCGAGAAGGTAAAGGCTGAGGTAGCCGCCTTGAAGACTACCAACAAGGAGATTGAAGACCGCATGACGGCCGCCCAAAACGAGATTACCGAGATTTTGCTCTCGGTGCCCAATGTGCCTTATGCAGGCGTGCCCGAGGGCCGTACTGCCGAGGACAACGTCGTCGAGCGTACCGGTGGCGAGATGCCACAACTGCCCGAAGGTGCTCTGCCCCACTGGGACTTGGCAAAGAAGTACAACCTCATCGACTTTGACCTGGGTGTGAAGATTACCGGTGCCGGTTTCCCCGTATACGTCGGCAAGGGAGCACGTCTGCAGAGCGCGCTCATCCAATTCTTCCTCGCCGAGGCTGGCAAGGCTGGCTATACCGAGATTCAGCCACCCTACGTCGTCAATGAGGACTCGGGTTACGGCACAGGCCAACTACCCGACAAGGAGGGACAGATGTACCACTGCCAGGTGGACAACTTCTACCTGATTCCCACCGCCGAGGTGCCCGTGACCAACATCTACCGCGACGTCATCATCCCGCAGGATCAACTGCCCAAGAAGAACTGCGCCTACTCGGCATGTTTCCGTCGTGAGGCTGGCAGCTACGGCAAGGATGTGCGTGGTCTGAACCGTTTGCACCAGTTTGATAAGGTTGAGATTGTGCGCATCGAACGTCCTGAGGACTCATATGCCGCCCTTGAGGAGATGAAGGATCATGTGCAGGGACTGCTCGAGAAACTTGAACTGCCCTGGCACATCCTGCGCCTGTGTGGTGGTGACATGAGCTTCACCAGCGCCATCACCTTCGACTTCGAGGTGTGGAGTGCCGCCCAGGAGCGCTGGCTCGAGGTCAGCTCGGTGAGCAACTTTGAGACCTACCAAGCCAACCGCCTGAAGTGCCGCTATCGTGGCGATGACAAGAAGCCCCACCTGTGCCACACCCTCAACGGATCGGCGCTAGCATTGCCTCGCATTGTGGCTGCCCTGCTCGAGAACAACCAAACCCCCGAGGGCATCCGCATCCCCAAAGCGCTACAGCCTTACACCGGCTTCGACATCATCGACTGAAATTAGTATACCTGAATAAAAACGGGCGAAATCTTGCCGAAATAGCAGATTTCGCCCGTTTTGTTTTGCGCCCCCCTACATCAGTGTGCGTCGAGCCAGTTGTTGGCGGCGGCATGGCTTGCGGTGAGGTGGACACGACCCTTGTAGGCGGCTTCCATCTCGCCAATGACGATGCGCTGCACCTGCTCAATCTCTGAAGGAACGACATCGAAGTTCAACTCATCGTGTACTTGCAGTATCATCTTCGACTGCAGCCCCTCGTCACGAAAACGTCGGTCAATCGCCACCATCGCGCGCTTAATGATATCGGCTGCAGTGCCCTGGATGGGTGCGTTCACTGCGTTGCGCTCGCTGAAACTGCGCACCACTGCGTTGCGTGAGTTGATGTCGGGCAACATACGGCGGCGACCCTCGAGCGTAGTGACAAAACCACGCTCACGGGCTTGCTGCACGCTGCGGTCGATATAGTCACGCACACCGGGGAAGGTTGCGAAATAACCATCAATCAGCATTTTCGCCTCACTGCGTGGGATGTCCAGCCGTTCGGCAAGTCCGAATGCCGAGATTCCGTACAAGATACCAAAGTTCGCCGTCTTGGCTCGTCGACGTTGCTCGGGTGTGACCTGCTCGAGTGGCTCATGATAGATGCGCGCAGCGGTGATGGCATGGATATCCTGGTCGTGGGCAAATGCCTCGAGCATGGTCTTATCACCACTCAAGTCCGCCACCAAGCGCAGTTCAATCTGCGAGTAGTCGGCGCTGAAAAACACGTTTCCATCAGCTGGGATGAACGCCCGACGGATTTCGCGGCCCTCGTCGGTGCGCACGGGGATGTTCTGCAGGTTTGGATTGGTGCTCGACAATCGGCCTGTGGCAGTGACAGTCTGATTAAAGGTGGTGTGGATGCGACCCGTACGTGGGTTGATGAGCTGCGGCAGCGCATCGACATAGGTGCTGAGCAATTTGCGTTTGCCGCGCAGATCCAGGATTTTTCCTACGATGGGATGTCGGCTCTTGAGTTTGGTGAGAATCTCTTCGGTGGTGCTGTACTGTCCCGTCTTGGTCTTCTTCGCCTTGGGGTCTAGTTGGAGTTTTTCAAATAGTACTTGTCCCACTTGTGCAGGCGAGGCCGTGTTGAATGATTCGCCCGCCAGTTGTTGGCATTCTTGCTCGAGTGTGTGGATTTGCTCTTGCAGCGACAACGAGTAGGCCTGTAGAGCCTTTATGTCGATGCGTGCGCCTGCCAATTCCATGCGAGCCAACACCTGCACCAGCGGCAGTTCGATGTCGGTGAGCAGGTGCGTCAAACCTTCGTCAGTGAGGTGCTTATCCAATTCGGGCTGCATTGCCAAATTCAGTATGGCTTGCTCACCTGCCCAGCGCGTGATGCGTTCGGCAGGCACTTGGTCTAGAGGCAACTGCTTGCGTCCCTTGGCACCCACCAATTCCTGTTCGCTCATGGCGGTGTAGTGCAACAGTTCGGCTGCGATGTCGGCTGTGCTGTGGGTGCGTTCGGGCTGTAGCAGATAGTGCGCGACGCCAACGTCATAGTAGGGTGCGGTCATCTTCACACCCGCCACATCGAGCATCACCATCAGCCGTTTAACGTCGTTGGTGACGATGCGTGCTTGACCAGCGAACAATGGCTCTAATGTCTGCAGCATGAATCCCATGCCATCCATCGGCAGGTAGTAGGCGTTGTCGGTATCAGCACTTAAGGCAACCCCTACCAGTGTGCCACGCATCGCCTCCTCGCCCATACTCACCAGGCACAGTCCCACTTGCGGTTTCTTCGCCAGTTGCTTGACCAAGTCATCGGCCGCGTAGGTGTCAGAAATTTTTTTGAATTGAGAATTGAGCATTGAGAATTGAGGATTATCAGACTCCCTCTCTACGATAGAGGGGGGCGATGGGATAGTAACCGCCTCAGGAATAGTGTAAGAATCATCATCCTCGAAGAGCGACAACTGCATACCTCCATCAGTTTTACTGCCACTTGGAACTCCCCTCTCTTTAGGGGGGGCTGGGGGGGGCGTATTAACACCTACATTCGCCTCGCCCTGGTCTATGAGACGGGCGGTGAAAGTGCGGAATTCCAACTCGTTGAACACCTTGCGAAGAGCCTCCAAGTCAGCGGGTTCTCGGCGCAACGCATCCTCGTCCCACTCAATGGGCACGTCGGTCTTGATGGTAGCGAGGAGCTTCGAGAACTTGATTTGCTCCACATTGTTCTCGACCTTGGTCTTCAGTGCGCCCTTGAGTTGGTCGGTGTGTTCTAGCAAGTTATCAATCGAGCCAAACTCTTGAACTAACTTGATGGCGGTTTTCTCGCCTACGCCGGGGCATCCCGGAATATTGTCGGCGGAATCGCCCATCAGTCCCAGCAAGTCAATCACTTGTTGTGGTGATTCGATGCCATACTTTGCCTTGACTTCTTCCACTCCCAGAATTTCATTCTTCCCAGGGTTATTGATTTTAATTTGGTCGGTCACCAGCTGCCCGAAGTCCTTATCGCCAGTGACCATATAAGTGAAGAAACCATGCTCTTGTGCCTGGTGCGACATCGTGCCGATGATGTCATCGGCCTCATAGCCGTCGACCACGATGACAGGGATGCGGTAGGCAGCGAGAATACGCTTGATATAGGGCACTGCGGTGAGGATGCCCTCGGGCGTTTTGTCACGGTTGGCCTTGTATTCGGGGTAAGCCTCATGACGGAAGGTCTTTCCCCCTGGGTCAAAGCACACAGCAATGTGCGACGGTTGCTCCCGCTTGAGCAAGTCTTGGAGCATATTGACAAAACCAAATACGGCACTGGTGTCGATGCCCGTACTGGTCACACGGGGATTGCGAATCATCGCATAGAAGGCGCGAAAGATGAGCGCATAGGCATCCAAAAGGAGCAGTTTTTTTGCTTGCATGATGGGTCGGGTTTCAAAAAACACGCTAAAATTAGGTCTTTTTGCTCAATTTACGAAATATTTGGCGTTTTTTTTGGCGGTTCACCCAATAATTGTGTATTTTTAGATAAATTACGCGGCATCTCGGAAATAAAATGTAAAGTCCAAATAGAAACGCAACGTTATTTCCTCTCGGCGAAGCCCAAAACATGAAAAACACCGAGGGGAGCGCCTAGCGGCAAGGGGGCGAGCAGCCCCCGCCGAGCGGCAAAAACAGATGCGACACAAAAAAATCA
>JAEEJI010000270.1 GCA_016281825.1 Muribaculaceae bacterium
CCTTTGGCAAACTTGAGCGTTCTCAAAAAAGCGCGGCAAAGGTAGTGAATAATTAAGAATTAAGAATTAAGAATTAAGAATTATTTTTGTGATTTGCGTGATTTTTAACATTTTGGCCATAATTCTAACCGCGAAGCACGCGAAACATCTTTTGTTCTTATGTCTAATCCAACCGCGAAAGACGCGAAATGATTTTTGAACCGCAAACCTTTAGCTCGACAAAAATTGTGCAAGCCGAATACAATGCCGAGCTAGCTCGAGTATTGTTGAGGTGCAGCCAATTTTATCTAAAGTTCGCAGCATAAGTCACAGCGCCAGCGGTGGTGTGCGAACAGCGAACCTTTGTCAATTACGCGAATACGTCGTGTCACGTGTCATTTGCTTCAAGCCACTCCCTGAAATGAGGGTAGCTAGTCTTCATCTCATGGTGAAGATCAAATCCATTGCCAATTATGTAAAGATGTTTCATACTTATAATGATTCCATCAATCTGGGAATCGCAGTTAAATTAAACATAAAAAAACTAGTGTCATATTGAATGTGAACGATGCTGCTAGTAAGAATGCGCCTCACGGATGCTGTCGCCAGCAGTCGGCGCGACCAGTGCCGTGCGGTAGTTGGTGTTCGAGCGTGTCATAAAACTCCTAAAATATATTGTGACAAAAGTACCGTCCCCCTGTCACATCAATTATGGATTATGCAAATCAACCTTGATAATATTCATATCGTCACGTAACACATAAACAACATCGTACACTAAGCTCAGCGAAATAATGGATTCATTTAATTTGACAATTCGCCATTGATGCCCACTGTCAGTACTATAGGCTAAATCGTAAGTATTAAAAAAAGGTCCTCCATTTCCTATTGTCGCGACAACGTAATTGTCACAGGATTGCATCTCTCCAATAATAGAATAATCATCGAAAGAGGAAACTATCTCTAATGATTTTGAAGCAATATCATACAGCCCTATCCTTGTATGCTTAACAGGATTATTGGCATATCCAGCTATCAAGACATTAGAGTCTCTTGTTTTGCATAAATGCTTTGGGTCTAGTGGAAGATCAATTGACTGACTCTGATTGCCAATCTTAGTAAAGCAATTTGCAGTTTTATTATTAAGAATGCCGAAAACAATGTCCTGAACGCATATGCCTTCTAAAATATAGTTATTTAGGTTCACGTTATTATCATTACCATCTGCGTCAATACATACCATTATATAGGGTGGATGACTAACAGAATAAAACAATTTCTCATTAGCAGACCATATTGCCGAAATTGCATCAGAGACATGAAAAAGCGGTACGGCTTGATTCTTATTTATATCATATGTGATTATCTGAGTGTAATCATCGTTGTTATCGCATGAAACCAGATAGAAACGATTGTTTTCAATATTCGAGATTTTTGAGATTCTTGTATTCGGAATTGAACAAACCTCAGCCCAATTATGCCCTCCATCTAACGTCTGAAAAATCACTGTCTTATTATTTGGTTGAGGAGGGTGCTTTGGGTCACGCATGTTGTCAATAGTTGAACCGTCAAATTCAGTTAAATAACCGACCAGAAATCCTCGAGTCTCGGATACAAATAAGATTCTTTCAGGATGCAAGCCCTGGATTAGCAAACCTTTTGATTTGATGATATTATTATCGCTACAACTTAGGGTAAACAGAAGTACCAGCAATAGGCATAAAGAAATGAGAATTCTTAAAATGTCACAATACTGAAAACAGGCTTTAATAATTAACGAATTAAATATATTCATATGAGTGTTTACTTTGTTATTATATATAATGTGAGTTCTGCGAAAAAACAATTGAGAATTAGGACACTAGTGATATACATAGTCAAAAGACACCGCTGTTTTCTTACAACAAAACGACAAAAATACAATAAATACAGAAAATTAGCAAACAAAATGTAATCATTGTCGATATATTTCATCAATCAAATCAAGATGTAGAGTCCAACAACAAATGCAACACCTGACAAAATTAGTTGAAAAATTTGAAAAACTCTTGTTTTGGTGTTGAGAAATTGAGTTTTTCTCTTGGTCTTCGATTGATTTTCTTTTGTATCTCCATGATTTTCTTGTTAGAGAAGTCATTGAAGTTGGCCGTTTTCGGTATGTACTGCCTGATGAGTTTGTTCATGTTCTCAATGGCTCCCTTCTGCCATGAGCAGTAGCTGTCCGTGAAATAGACTTTCGCGCCGATGGCCTTCGTGATGTCCATGTGCGCGGCGAACTCGCTTCCGTTGTCTGTGGTGATGGTCTTGACTGCCTCGCCCCTGTACGGTGACAGCAGCCTGCTGACCACTCTTGCGACCGGTTTTGCCCGCTTGCCGTATCTGAGTTTCTCCATCATGAGCATGTTGGTGGCCGTTTCGGTCAAGGTCAATATGGCATGCCCGAAAGAGTCCACGATCAGGTCCATCTGCCAGTCCCCCCGGCGCTTGCCGTCGACCTCGTTGGGACGCTCGTGGATGCTCGTGCGGTTCGGAATGTTTGTGGCCTTGGTGGGGCGCTGCCGGCTCAGCCTCCGCCTGTACTTGAGCCTGTGGCGCATGTTACGTGCCAGCACACCTGTCGGGTCGGCGTGGACATGGTTGTAGATCGTCTGCTTGCACACCGACACGCCACGCTGGCGAAGGTAGCCGGCAATCTGTGCCGGAGACCACTGCTCCTCGGTGATCAGCTGGTCGACCCGAAGCCACAGCAAAGGGTCCTTCCGGTGGTTGCCGGCAAGGACGTGACGGCGGGACTCGCTCTTGGACTGCGCTATCTTCCAGACATATTCCCCGTCAGCCTTCCTGTTGCGGGACACTTCGCGACTGACGGTGCTCTTGTTGACACCAATCTCCTGGGAAATGCGAGAAAATGACCAGCCTCGCTTGATTCCCAAATAAATTTCGTACCTTTGTGCCTCAATTAATTGATTTGACATTGCAACACAAAATTAATTAATTGTCGGGAGACCTCGGTCTCCCTTTTTTGTGTTGCATCTGTTCTTGACGCTCGGCGCGGGCTGCTCGCCCCCTTGCCGCTAGGCGCTCCCCTCGGTGTTTTTCATGTTTTGGGCTTCGCCGAGAGGAAAAAACGTTGCGTTTCTATTTGGACTTTACCAATCAAATCAAGAATTCTTGGCTCGCCATACACACCGCCCACCTGCGAGAGGACACGCTCACCGCCGATGTAGATGTGCTTGGTGTAACGGCCATCGTCGCCGTAGCTGTAATAGGGGTTGGGATAAACGCTGTACCTGCCGGTCTGTGTCACACAACCGTCCTGGCGGCTGTTGACGAACACCACCATGTTGCTGCCATGCTCCTTGATGACCCTATCGCCATTCGCGTCATACCAATAATTGGAGACGTAGCCGTTCTGGGAGAGAGCCGTCAGGCGGTTGTCTTCGTCCCAGCGGAATTTCTCCTCGCGGGTACGCTGCACGGTATCTGGTTGGGCGGTCATGTCGGGCTTCAATCTTAATGTATTAACGTAAAGGAGATTGCCATTATTGTCATACTCGTAAGAGTGTGACATAAGAATGTAAGAATGTGACATGGGGACGGTTCTTTTGTCACACAACTATCTTGCTTCTTGATTCTTGCGGACGTGGCTGGAGCCGCGTCCCTACAAGCTTGCTTCCTGCTTCTTGTTTCTAGTATCTTGCTATTAGTCGAAGTGCTTGCGGCGGAAGACGAAGTTTGTGCCGAGGTATTTCTCACGCACGACGGGGTTGACGGCGAGCTCTTCACTGGTGCCCTCGAAGAGGATTTTTCCCTCGAACAAGAGATAGGCACGATCAGTGATACTCAATGTCTCCGGGGCATTGTGGTCGGTGATGAGGATGCCTATGTTCTTCGACTTGAGTTTGTATACAATGCTCTGGATGTCCTCGACGGCAATGGGGTCAACACCCGCAAAAGGTTCGTCAAGCATGATGAAGCGCGGATTGATTGCGAGGCAGCGTGCGATTTCGCAACGGCGGCGCTCACCTCCCGAAAGTCGGTTACCCAAGTTCTTACGCACCTTCTCGAGGTGGAGTTCTGCGATGAGTTGCTCCAATCGTTCCTTCTGCTGCTCGGGTGTGATGTCGGTCATCTCGAGCACTAGTCGCAGGTTGTCCTCGACGCTGAGCGCACGGAACACCGATGCCTCCTGAGGCAAGTAGCCGATGCCCAGTTGTGCCCGCTTGTAGACAGGCAGACTGGTGATGTCGACATCGTTAAGGAAAACGCGGCCCGAATTGGGTGCCACCAGTCCGGTGGTCATATAGAAGGTAGTCGTCTTTCCGGCACCATTAGGCCCAAGCAGTCCTACAATCTCTCCCTGATGCACCTCGATGGACACCTGGTTGGCAACGGTACGCTGACGGTACTTCTTCACCAGCTTGTCGGTGGTAAGGACAAGGGTACCTTCCTCTCCCGACTGGTGAAGTCGTTCGGCCACCTCCTTGCTGCCGGGCTTGATGACATTCGTCTGTTCTGCCTTGCCGGTGGGTTTCTTCTTGGGCCAGGGTAGCTTAATCGCCATGCTTGTAGGTTATTTCGTGAGTTTTGCCTTGATGTAGTCGGTAATCATGTTGATTGCCACTTCATTGTGTCCTCCCTCGGGCACGATGATATTGGCATATCGCTTGCAAGGCTCAATGTGCAACATGTGCATGGGCTTCAGCACACTCTGATAGCGATCGATGACCTCCTGCGCGGTGCGTCCTCGCTCGATGCAGTCACGAGCGATGACTCGAATGAGTCGGTCATCAGCATCGGCATCAACAAAGACCTTGATGTCCATCATGTTGCGCAGGCGCTTGTCGCTGAGCACGAGGATACCCTCAATAACTACCACCTCGTGGGGTCCCATGGGTATGGTCTCTTCTTGGCGCGTACTGGTAATGTAGGAATAGGTAGGCATCTCGATAGACTTGCCTTGCTTGAGCATCTGCAAGTGATTGAGCAAGAGGTCCCAATCGAATGCCGCCGGCTCGTCAAAGTTGATTTTCTGACGTTCCTCTAGGGGTATGTGGCTTGAGTCCTTGTAGTAATTGTCCTGTGAGATGATGCCCACTTCGCCCTGTGGCAGACGTTCCATGATTTTTCGCACCACGGTAGTTTTTCCTGAGCCGGTGCCGCCAGCGATACCGATGATAATCATTCTTTTAGCAGTTAAGGAGTTAAGTAGTTAAAGGGAGTAAAGTAGTGACTTCCCTCCAATCCAAACGACAAAGTTAGTAAATAATTAAGAATTAAGAATTAAGAATTAAGAATTTTTTTTGATTTGCGTGATTTTTTTGTGGCATTCAGTGAAAAGCAGTATCTTTGTAGTTTCTCTGGGAGTTCCGGGAGAACTGGGAGAACTGGGAGGACTGAGAAAACTATAATTTTCATTTAGAATGAAAGATACGACGATAAAGATGAGCGAGCTCATCACGGCTCATGTCGAGCTGGTGATGATGCTGCAACGCATGGGCATTGCGCTGGGGTTTGGCGACCGTTCGGTGAATGATGTGTGCCGTCGACACGGCGTGGCACCCGACTTTTTCCTGCTCATCAGCAATGTATATAGCAATGCTCAATATGAGCCCTCAACCGAGGAGATTCTATCGACCGACATGCTGGGCCTCGTGCCCTACCTGCGCAACTCGCATGACTACTACGTTCACAAGCGGCTGCCGCACATCGAGCAGCACTTGGGGCACATTGTCGAGCAGTTGCCTGAGCGAGTTGCCACTGTGCTCACTAGGTTTTTTGAGATTTACAAGACCGAGGTACTTGATCATTTTGGGCACGAAGAGGGCACGGTGTTTCGCCACATCGAGGCGTTGCAGGCTGGACAACAAGACTCAAGTTACCAGATGCGCGACTTTGTCGAGAACCACGGCAACCTTGAAGAGAAGCTCAATGACCTGGTGCAGATTATCTTCAAATATTTGCCTGAAAGCGTGACCAGTGACGACACGGTGGATGTAGTGTATGACATCCTGCAATTGTCGCTAGACCTGAATCGTCACAGCCTCGTCGAAGAAAAGGTAATGGTGCCATACGTGATGCACCTAGAAAGGAGTGTGCGATGAAGACGCGTGTGCTCATCATCGAGCCTTCAGAGGTGATTGTCGAGGGGTTGTCGAGTCTGCTCGGTGCCCAGACGCGCTTTAAGGTGCTGCCCCCGCTATATAGCCTAGAGGGCTTGACCGAGCGATTAGTCACGGGCAAACCCGACGTGATTGTGCTCAACCCTACCCTGTCGAGCCAACCCGCCCAATTGCTGGGCGACCGCCCCACCCCTGTGGTTGCGCTGGTCTACCAATATGTCGAGCCGTTGGTGCTGAAGCGCTATGACAGCGTGATTGACATCCGCGACGCACGTGGCACCATCGCCGACACCCTGGTCAAGGCAGCCCAGTCGACCGAGCACGAGACAAGCGTTTCGTCGGGCAACTACGAACTGTCGAAGCGTGAGACCGATGTGCTGGTACAGGTGGCTCGCGGCATGACCAACAAGGAGATTGCCGACGCGCTGAATGTGTCGATTCATACGGTCATCTCGCATCGTAAGAACATCATGCACAAGACCGGCATCAAGAGCGTGGCAGGCCTCACGGTCTATGCAATATTACATAATTTAATTGACGAAGTCTAAGGTCTAAAGTCTAAGGTCTAAAGTCTATATAAAGATGGCATTAAACAAATCGCTTGATCGTTTTGGGAGCTACTGCATGTTCATGTGGCGCAGTTTTGGTGTCCCTGAGAAGTGGAAGGTGTTTTTCCGCCGCTATGCCGACGAAATTACCAAGTTGGGCATCGACTCAATCCCCTTGATATTGATTGTGTCACTGTTTATCGGCTCGTTGTGTACCATCCTCATCAAGCTCAATATCAGCAATCCGTTGCTGCCTCGTTACACGGTGGGCATGACCACGCGTGAGATTATTCTGCTGGAGTTCTCGTCATCCATCCTGTGCCTGATATTGTCGGGCAAGATTGGTTCGAACATCGCCAGCGAGATAGGTACGATGCGCGTGACCGAGCAGATTGACGCGCTCGACATCATGGGCATCAACTCTGCCAACTTCCTGGTAATGCCCAAGGTGCTGGGTCTCATCACCATCATGCCTTTTATCGTGATCATCTGTATGGCGACCAGCCTATTTGGTGGCTACCTGATCTGTATTCTCACGGGCATCGTCGACCCAGACACCTATATTTATGGTATCCAAGCCATGTTCATTGAGTGGTATGTGTGGTTCGCGTTGATTAAGTCGCTGTTCTTTGCCTTTATCATCTCGAGCATCTCGTCCTATTATGGCTATACCGTCCAAGGCGGATCGGTCGAGGTGGGTAAGGCCAGCACCGACGCCGTGGTGATGAGCAACATCATGATTCTGGTCGCCGACGTGATTTTAACCAAGCTAATGCTGCAATAATTAAAGTAGTTAAGTAGTTAAAGGGAGTTAAGTAGTTAAGTAGCTAGAAAGGGGCAAGACGGTCTGAAGTCTAAGGTCTAAAGCCTAATGCCTAAAGCCTAAAGTCTAAAAAAATGATAGAAGTCAAGGGAGTAGAAAAATCGTTTGAAGAAGCAGGCGGTCGTCGACAAGTGCTGTTCGACATCAACGCGACATTCTATGACGGGAAGACCAACCTGATTATCGGCCAGAGCGGTTCGGGCAAGACCGTGCTGGTGAAAAACATCGTGGGACTCTTCAAGCCCGACGTGGGCCAGATTCTATATGACGGCCGCGACATCACGCAGATGGACCGCAAGCAACTGAAGGAATTGCGTAAGGAGATTGGCATGCTGTTCCAGGGGTCTGCCCTATTTGACAGCGAGACGGTGATGGGCAACGTGATGTTCCCGTTGATGATGTTCTCGAGCATGAGCCCAGAGGAGCAGCGCGAACGCGCGCAGTTCTGCATCGACCGCGTTAACCTGACGGGCAGTGAGAACAAGTATCCCAGCGAGCTGTCGGGCGGTATGCAGAAGCGTGCTGCTATTGCCCGTGCCATCGCCTTGAACCCGAAGTACCTGTTCTGCGACGAGCCCAACTCAGGCCTTGACCCGAAGACCTCGATAGTGATTGACGAACTGCTGAGCGACATCACGCACGAGTTCAACATCACCACCATCATCAACACGCACGACATGAACTCGGTGATGGGCATCGGCGAGAACATCGTGTTTATCAACAAGGGCCATGTGGGCTGGATAGGCAACAAGGACGAGGTTTACAGTCAGGACAACGACGACCTGAACAACTTTGTCTACGCCACCGACCTGTTCCGCGATGTGCGGAAGTACCGCCTCGTCCACGGGTACCACAGGGGAGAAAACACCTAAACCGCAAATAACGTGAAATCACTTAATGGCGAGTTTTGGGCAAAAAAATATCACGAATTATAGAATTTAAGGATTAATATTTTTGAGGGGGGATAGGAATTATTCACATCAAAGCTCTCAAATTCTCCTTATTTCTTCAACTGACAACCCCGTAATTTCAGCTATCACAGCCTCGGTGAATCCCTTGGCTTTCATGCGTCTTGCTGAATCTACCATCGTCTTATAGACTGTGTTTTCAACTTCGGTGTAGGGGTCTTCGCACTGCGACCATTCCTCCCAATTAATTTCTGCGAGGTATTTTTGAACTTGTTCACGTAAAGGCTGGATATCATTTGTCGCAGTTTGCCATAGGTCAATGTCAGAGACTTGAGCATATCCATGAACTAGTATGTTTCGCATACTGACGATTTGACGCCAAGGAAGTTCTTTGTATATTTCTTTGAAATGCCTAGTCAGCATGTTTGCTGCTTCACCAATAATTTCAAGATTCTTCATGACAGCATAATAGATGCGTATATCAGCCACGAACTGTTCGTAACTGATACCACAAACCATTTGCTCAACATTTTGTGCATATTTAAGGATGTCCTCCAATCGGCCACAATCTCTGCTATGCTCTCTCATAAATCAATTTTTTGTCTTTGTTTACACTTTCGATAGCCCAAGGACGGAGGGTGCCATCTTCAACTAAATCGACTTCGCAATTAAGCAGGTCTTCCAAATCATTCTTCATGCTTGCGATCTTCAACAGTCCAACAGGTCGACAACGGTCATATTGTACTAGAATATCTACATCGCTCCATGGCTTCTGTTCACCGCGTGAATATGAGCCAAACAACCAAGCCTTCAAGACAGGTTGAGTCTTGAAGTATTCCGCTATCAATTGCTGTAAAATCTGAAAACTCATATACAGAACCATTTAAAAATCACACGGCAAAGATACAAAAAGATTTCTAAAATTCCAACTGAATTGAATAGAAAAATGAAAATGTTGAAAAATCTAGACTTTTTAAGGGGAGACCGTAATAATCTGGGCGCAGCCACGTCTAAATAATAGTAACAATCAAGATAAAATGAAAAAAACCATATTGTCAGGATTGCTTGCGTGTCTTGTGTGGGTCACCGCATGGGGGCAAGAGCAGGACACGCTGCAGTCTGAAATCAAGATGCACGAGTTGATGGAGATTGTCGTCAAGGGCAACCTCCCCAATACCCGTCTAAAAGGGAACGCCATGATTACCCGCATCGAGGGTACCTCGTTAGCGTCCGCAGGCACACTGGGCGAGATGCTCGTCAAGGTGCCGGGCATGACGGGCACCGAAGAGAGTCCTGAGGTGCTGGGAAAAGGTGCGCCCCTCATCTATATCAACGGCCGTCTGTTGCGCGATGCGAGCGAGCTGAAGCGGTTGCGCAGCGAGGACATTCGCGATGTGGAAGTCATCAACAACCCCGGCGCGCAGTATGACGCCACGGTCAGGGCGGTAGTGCGCATCCATACCCGCCGGCAGCAGGGCGATGGCCTCAGTCTGGACCTTACGGCGACCGATGATCAGGACCTGCGCTATGGGTTCAACAGGCCTTCAGGCAAACTCGGGCTGAACTACCGCACGAGCGGCGTTGACGTGTTCGGTTCGGTGTATTATTTCCATCAGAATTACCATCAGTACAGCTCGCTGGAAGAGATCACCAACATCGACAAGGTCTTCCGTCAGAATGGTCCCTACACCATGACGTGGAAGAATGATCAATTGACCTACACCGCCGGTGTCAACTGGCAAATCAACGACCAGCACTCGGTGGGTGCCCGTGCCGACCTGACCCACTACCTGGGCGGCACGAACATGGTCATCTATGACGAGGATGTCTATGAGAACGACGTTAAGATTGACCATCTCTACTCCGAGCAGACCAGCCACGAAAGCAAGCCGCTAGGTTGGCTCACCAATGCCTATTATAGCGGCACAGCAGGCAAACTGGGCATCGACTTCAACTTTGACTTCATGTCCTCGCAGATCAACACCGACCGCGAGAACATCGAGGAAAGCACCGTGAACGATGACTTCGTCTTGAGCCGCTCGGGCACTGACAGCCACTTGTACGCCACCAAACTGGTGCTTTCTTATCCCATCTGGAAAGGCACCTTTGAGGCTGGCACCGAAATGGCCTTCGCCAAGCGCCACAACACCTATTGGATTGACAAAGAGACAATTGCCAACACCGATGCTGACATCACCGAGAACAACTTGGCTGCATTTGCTGAGTATTCCTGCAACCTTGAGCGTTATGGCCGGGCGAGCGTGGGCCTGCGCTATGAACATACGCTTTATGACTATGACGACGCGATGAACAGCGACTACCTGCATCGCAGCATGGACGAGTTCTTCCCCACGGCATCCTATTCAGTCACGCTAGGCCCTGTCCAGGCGGGCTTGTCTTATGGCTTGAAGACCAACCGTCCCAGTTTCTTTGCGATGAACGACGCCGTCACCTACATCAGCCGCTACTCGATGCAAGCGGGCAACTCCCAACTGCTCAACGAGCGTCTGCGCGACCTCACGTTGAATGTGTCGTGGCGTTGGCTCTCGCTCGCGGCATCCTATGTGCGGTGCAAGAACGCCATCACGCAATGGGCATTTATCAGCGACGATGACGCCGCGCTCATCAAGCACATCAACCTTGAGCGACCGGTGAATAACTACAGCCTGTTTGTCTCGGCCACGCCGCAAATAGGCATCTGGTCGCTCAACGCCACAGCTGGTGTCGAGAAGCAAGACCTCTATCTCGACTTGGAAGACATACATGTTGCCGGCGGCACGCGTCGTTCCTACTACGACAAGCCTGTGTACACGGTCAATGCCTTCAACAGCTTCAGTTTGAAGCATGACTGGAAGTTTGACATCAATTTCATGTTCCGCTCGCGCGGGCATCAGTTGAACTTCTACAACGACTGCGACAACATCCGCTTGGGTTTCGTGGCGCAGAAGAGTTTCCTCAACAAATCGCTCACGCTGCGTGCCGCTGTGCTCGACGTTCTGCAACGCAACCGTCTGAACGAGTATGCCGACATGGGCTACTATCAGATTCAGCAGAACAACCGTTACTCAACCCACAAGTTACAGTTCACCGTCATCTACCGCCTCAACGCCACCCGCAGCAAGTACAAGGGCACTGGTGCCGGCAAAGACGCACAGCAACGCATGAGACTATGAAACGAGAAATCAATCCGCAAGACACCAACAGAGAGCAGGCATTCAACTCTTGGATGAAGTCACCCATGCCCATGGTGACGCTCACCAAGACCTTTGATGTGAGCCATATTCGAAAGATTGGCAATCGAAAAGGGATGAAATTCAACATGCTCTTGTGTTGGTGTATCGGTAAAGCCGCTAGCAAGATAGAAGAATTTTACACACTGCCTGAGCAAGGCAAATTGTTCAGATTTGACCGCCTTGCAATCAATGTGATCGTAAACAACAAGGATGGTGGCATCAGCTCTTGTGATATCCCGTATGTCGATGACTTGGAGCAGTTTAATACAAGTTACATGAATTTAACACAATCGGCCAACGATTCGTGTGAAAGCATCTTTGAAGAAGGTGCTATGGTGATTGGGACCTCAGCGATGGTAAACACAGTTCTTGAGAGCATCGTCAATCAATACACCGACCAATTTTGCAACCCGATGGTAATGTGGGGCAAATATCGCAAGAGTCTGTTCAAAGTTACATTACCCATCTCATTTCAATTTCATCATGTGCAAATGGATGGTGGTCATGCCGCTCGCTTCCTAGAAGAGTTGCAAAATGAGATTAATAAATTAACATGGCGATAACGATACAGCGGCTTCAGCAGACCTTCAGCGAAGGAGGTGCCCAGGAGATTTACCTCGAGGTAAAGTCTGGTGGCGATTTCCTCAGCTTTACCCGTCAGTACGGATTTCATCCTGATTATCGGGTAGCGAGGAGTGCGTTGTGGGGACTGACCAAGGCCAGCAAGGAGGAACTGTCGCAACTGCAGGGGATGCTCAATGAATTAATCGACCAGGCCATGCAGACCGAGAACTCCTCGGTCAGACGACTGACCCTGAACATCATTGAACGCCTCGAAATAAAGGAAGACGAACTCCGAACCGACTTCCTCGACTTCTGTTTTGAGCACATGATGAATGTAGAGGAATTTCCTGGCATTCAGTCTGTTTGCATGAAACTCGCTTTCCGCATGTGCAAATTCTATCCTGAACTGATGGACGAACTGAAGCGCACCCTCGAAGGGATGGAAATAGACTATTACAAACCTGCCGTAAAAGGTGTCAGAAGCAAGATTCTGAGTGGCACCTTAAAGTATTGAGCATTCCGAGAAATAGTACTCCCTTAATGGTTTGACAACAGGTTGCCCCTTCAGGGTGACCTGTTTCTGTAACCGGATATCAGTTGATGAGGCACCTACCTTCAGGACATACGTGCCTGGGCTGACATTCCATTGACGCTTGCCATTGTGGCTATAGTAGCCGAACTGCTCAGTGTAGAGTTTTACCTTGACGGTGCGAGTCTCACCGGGCTGCAGCGTGACGCGGGCAAAACCCTGCAACTGAATGGGACGAATGGGTTGGTCACTCGTTGTCGGCGACAGATAGATCTGGGCAATTTCATCGGCTGCCATTTGTCCCGTGTTCTTGACATCAAACGAGAGATTTATGTAGGGGTCAGATGTCGCGAACTCGCCTTCAACCTTCAAGTTGCTGTACTGGAATGTGGTGTAACTCAAGCCATAGCCAAATGGCCACTGGACACGCGGGTCCTTCTCGGCACTGTAGTTATAGCACAACGGCTCATAGACCTCGGTGTTGGGATAGCTGACCGACAGTTTTGCCGATGGTGCCACCTTGCCGTAGAGAATGTCGGCGACGGCATTTCCGCCTTCCTCACCCGGATACCATGCCTGAATGACGGCTGCGCAGCGCTCGGCTATGCCTGTAATGACCTGCGCGCGGCCACCGAATACCACCAGCACAACTGGCTTGCCTGTTGCCAGCAGTTCTTCGACATACTGCTCCTGTTTGCCGGGCAAGTGCAGGCCCTGGCGGTCGCGATTCTCGCCGCAGAGCATCACGTTCTCACCCACTGCCGCAATGATGACGTCGCATTGGCTAGCCATACTTAAAGCCTCGGCCTTATCGGCCTTCTCACCCGAGTCGACCTTACGGTGAAGAAGCCCATACTCCCACGAGCGCTCGTCGCCCGTCTTGTCATACTTGGTCTCAACCTCCTCGGTCCAGTCGCAGCCACGGGAGTAGAGGATGCTGGTGCCTGCGGGCTTGTGACCATTCATGCCCTCGAGCAAGGTCACTATATGCGGATGCTCATAGCCCGTTTCCATCTTCTTCCAGAAGTAGGACATAGCAGGGAATGAGTAGTCCCCGCACATCGACTACATGGTGTTGGCATTGGGTCCGGTCACCAGAATGGTCTTCGCCTCGTTGAGGGGCAAAATGCCATTGTTCTCAAGTAGCACCACCGACTGGGTGGCGATATCGTATGCCGTTTGGCGTTCTTCGGGGGTGTCCAGGGTTATCTGCTCGGTGGTGTAGAGGTATGGGTTCTTGTCAAACAGTCCTGCGCGGAACTTGTGCCGCAACACATTCTTCACAGCACGCTCAAAGGTCTCTGGTTTGACCAATCCCTCATCAATGGCCTGCTGTAAGTGCTGGTAGTCGGCACCAGTGGGGAAGTCCACATCATTGCCGGCATTGATCGCTGCCGCCGCCTTGTGGACGGGGTCGGCCAGCTCGGGAATCTGACTGATGGAACCATAGTCGCTCACCACCATGCCGTCGAAGCCAAGATAGCCTTGCAAGATGTCTTGCAGGATTTCGGTGTTCGCCACACAGTTTGTGCCATGCACCGCATGATATCCTGGCATGATGACATGGCTACCCGCCAGGCGAATGATTGCCTCATGCGGCAGAAGAATCTCCTCCATCAACTCTTTTTCGTCGGCATCGCCACCGCCGCCATAGCCGAGATAATGCTTCGAGCATGCACCGACGCCCTGTTTGAGGTCGCCCTGCTGCATCCCCTTGACAAATGCCGTACCCATCACAGCCGACAGATAGGCATCCTCGCCGTAAGACTCTTCCAAACGATTGAAACTGGGCGTGCGGCACACATCGACCATCGGCGAGAGCGCCAACACGGCACCCATCTTCCGCATGGCAGTGCCCGTCTGGCAGGTCTTTAGTTCTGCCAGCTGCTGATTGAACGAGCAAGCCTGCCCAATCTGCTGGGGATAGATGGTCGCCCCCATGGTATTGATGCCAGTCAATGCCTCTTCATGACACAGTGCGGGTATGCCGTTGGGCGTGTGGTGCATCAGCCAGTCTTGGACAGCTGCCACGCGGTCGCGCAGCACATTGGGGTCGCGGGGCTGCTGCATGGCAAACTGCGAGAAATGTCCGATGCCGTAAGGTATCAGTTCACGGCACTTGGCCGTGTCGAGTTGCCCCTGTTCGTTGAACAGTTCGTCCATATACATACTCTTGAGCTGGGCGATGCGCTCGGGCTGTGACATTCGGTTGTAGAGTTCATTGACCTGCTGCTCCACGTCAACAGGTTTATTGCATCCCGCCAGAGCAAGCAGGCACAACCAGGCAAATACAATCACTGAGCACTTTTTTGTCATGTTCGGCATATCTTTTGAGTTTAGGGATTAATCGCCACAAAGATACATCTATTAAAGGGGCCATCATGGATTGATGGCCTTTTTTATTTCTGTCATGTTGCTGCGTGAAACGGGTAGGTAGTCGTTGCAGTGCTTGATAAGCAGCTGCATGGTGCCTGCCTTTGAGATAATCTGCTCCACTTGTTGCAGGTTAACCAAAAAGGCGCGGTGACAGCGCACGATCATCGGATAAGGCC
>JAEEJI010000271.1 GCA_016281825.1 Muribaculaceae bacterium
CAAGTTTTCTAACCCCGTAACCACTGACACATCATGGAAGAGAAAAAGATTCAACTGACCATTGACCGCCATGTGGTCGAGGTCAATCCTGATATGACACTTCTCGAGGCCGCGAAGACCATCGGCATCGAGATTCCGACACTGTGCCACATTGACCTCAAGGGCACTTGCGTTCAGAACAAGCCCGCCTCGTGCCGACTGTGTGTCGTCGAGGTGGAGGGACGCCGCAACCTAGCTCCGGCATGTGCCACCAAGTGTACGCCGGGTATGGTTGTCTATACCAATTCGGCACGCGTTATCCGCGCCCGCAAGACCATTGCCGAGCTCATCTTGAGCGACCACCCCAATGACTGTCTCACTTGCCCCAAGTGCAGCAACTGCGAGTTGCAGCGCCTGGTGATGCGACTGAACATTCGCGAGATGCCGTTCAACGGCGGAGAGCAGAGCGTGCGCAAGAACGAGCTCACCGTCGCCATCAAGCGAAACATGGACAAGTGCATCTACTGCCGCCGTTGCGAGAGCATTTGTAACAATGTCCAGAGCGTGGGTGTCCTGGGTGCTGTACGTCGTGGTTTCAACACCACCATCGCGCCGACATTCGACAAGATGTTCACCGACACCAACTGTACCTATTGCGGACAGTGTGTCGCCGTATGCCCTGTGGGCGCGCTTACCGAGCGTGACTACACCGACCAGCTGATGCGCGACATCACCGACCCCGACAAGGTCGTCGTTGCCCAGCCCGCTCCCGCCATCCGCTATGCGCTGGGCGAGGAGTTCGGCATGGAACCAGGCACCGTCGTGACCGGCAAACTTGCCACCGCACTGCGCGACCTGGGATTCGACTATGTCTTTGACACCGACTTTGGTGCCGACCTCACCATCATGGAGGAGGGTGCCGAGATCTTGAGCCGCCTGCAGCGTCATCTCGACGGCGACAAGACGGTGAAGCTGCCCATCATGACCTCGTGTTGCCCCGCATGGGTCAACTTCTATGAGCACGAGTTCCCCGATCTGCTCGACTATCCCTCGAGCGCTAAGTCGCCCGGTCAGATGTTTGGCGCTATCGCCAAAACCTATTGGGCCGAGAAGATGGGTATCCCCCGCGAGAAGTTGGTGGTCGTTTCCATCATGCCGTGCTTGGCGAAGAAGTTTGAGTGCGCCCGCGACGAGTTCAAGGTGGATGGCAATCCAGATGTGGATTACAGCATCTCGACCCGCGAGTTGGCACGACTCATCAAGCGCGCAAACATCCGCTTCGAACAGTTGCCTGATAGCGACTTTGACTCACCGCTCGGCGAGTCGACAGGTGCTGGTGCCATCTTTGCTGCTTCAGGTGGCGTGATGGAGGCAGCACTGCGTACGGTTTATGAGGTGTACACCGGCAAGACCCTGCCGCACATCAACTTTGAGCAAGTGCGCGGTCTGGAGGAAGGCATCCGTGAGGCCACCATCGACCTCAACGGATTCGAGCTGAAGGTGTGTGTCGCTCACACGTTGAGCAACGCCCGCAAGATCATGGATCGTCTGCGTGCTGGCGAGCTCAACTACCATGTGGTCGAGGTGATGGCATGTCCTGGTGGCTGTATCGGCGGTGCCGGTCAGCCCTACCACCATGGCAATATCGAGATCCTAAAGGCCCGACAGCGTGCCGTCTACCAAGAGGACGAGGGCAAGAAGCTGCGCAAGAGCCACGAGAACCCCGACATCCAGAAGCTGTATGCCGAGTTCCTGGGCAAGCCCATGAGCGAGAAGGCTCACCACCTGCTGCACACCACCTATCACGACAAATCAATTCACTATTTTTCAGAAACGAGTTGCAAGAAACAAGAATCAAGATGCTAAGGTCTAAAGTCTAAGGTTCTTAATTCTTAATTCTTAATTTGAATAAAGATATGGCAAAAGAAATAAAATTGGCATGTAACGTGATTGAGCAGGTCGAGGCCATCTGCGACAAGCACGGCAACAACCCCGGCGAGCTCATCAACATCCTGCACGAGGCACAGTCGCTGCACGGCTATCTGCCCGAGGAGATGCAACGCATCATCGCACGCAAGCTGGGCATCCCCGCCCAGAAGGTCTATGGCGTGGTCACGTTCTACTCTTTCTTCACCATGACACCCAAGGGCAAGCACCCCATTTCGGTGTGCCTGGGCACCGCATGCTATGTGCGAGGCTCAGAGCGATTGCTCGACGAGATCAAGCGTGTCCTCAACATCGAGGTCGGCGAGACGACGCCCGACGGCAAGTTCTCGCTCGACTGCTTGCGTTGCGTGGGTGCCTGTGGTCTGGCTCCTGTTGTCATGATTGGCGAGAAGGTCTACGGCCGTCTGCAAATCTCCGAGGTCCGCAAAATCCTCGATGAGGTCGCGGCGAACGACTGATTTGTACCCGTCACCGTATTAGAACAAACAAAAGTAGCGGTGCGTCCCCATCATCGGGGGCGCACCGCTAGCTAATTACTAACAGCTAATAGCTTATTTTTCGTCCTTCGGACCCTCGTGCTTGCGCACGATGCTGGCGAGGTCTACGCCGACAGCGCTCTTGACGGTGTCGTTGACTTGGGCGAGTACTACGGGCAACGTGCCGGTGATGGAGCCGATGCCTGTGCCTTGGTCGCCACCGGTGCTGTAGATGTTCACGCCCTGGATGGTCGATACCTGCTCAGCGATGTTGTGTGTAATCTCGGGCAGCTTCTCGATGACCATCTGAGCCACAGCGGCGTCGTTATACTTCTTGAACGCCTCGGCTTTCTTCTCCATGGCCTGCGCCTCGGCCTCGCCTTTCTTCTGGATGGCGTAAGCCTCGGCCTCACCGCGGGCCTTGATACCCTCGGCCTCCTGCATCATGGCGAACTTCTGAGCCTCGGCCTTGGCACGGATAGCCTCAGCCTCCTGCTCGGCCTCGTAGCGTTGGGCCTCTGCCTCGCGTTTGCGCTTCTCCAAGTCAGCCTCAGCGGTCTTCTGCACTTGGAACTTTTCAGCCTCGGCTTGGATTTGCACCGAATAGCGGTCGGCGTCGGCCTGCTTGTTCACCTCGGCCAGCAGCTGGTTCTCGCGAATCTTGATTTGTTCGGTGGTCAGGTCCTGTTCCTTGCGTGTACGCGCAATCTGCGCCTCGACCTCTTTCTCATTGAGCACCTTCTGCTGTTCCTGCTCCTGGATGCGATAGGCTGCGTCGGCCTGAGCCTGGCGCGTATCAGCTTCCTGCTTGAGGTCGGCACGGCGGATGGTCAGCTCGTTCTGGCGCTCGGCGATGGCAGTCTGCGAGGCGACGGTGGCATCGTTGGCAAGTTTCTCGTTCTCGGCCTTGGCCTGGGCAATGTCCTTCTCAGCCTGCGCCTTGGTGATGGCGGCGTTCTTGCGGATAGTCCAGGTGTTGTCGGCACCCAGGTTCTCAATCAGTCCCAGTTCGTCGGTAATGTTCTGCACATTGAACGCTAGGATTGAGATGCCCAGTTTCGCCATGTCGGGGGCGGCCTTGTCCATCACTTGGTTCGAGAACCCGTCGCGGTCCACGTTCAGCTCCTTCAGACCCTGGCTGCCGATGAGCTCACGCAGGTTACCTTGTAGCGTGTCCTGCAGTTGGCTCGAAATGGTGTTGGCATCCATGTTCAGGAAGTTACGTGCTGCCAGACGGACACCATCGGGGGTCGGGGTGACGGCTACCTTGGCGACGGCATCCACGTTGACGTTGATAAAGTCGTTGGTAGGTACACTGCGCTCGGTGCGGATGTCGACCGTGAGCTGACCTAGATAGACCTTGTCGAGTCGCTCAAAGATGGGAATCTTCACACCACCGGCACCGATGAGGATGCGGGGCTCACGCTTGATACCTGAGATAACGTAGGCGGTGCTGGGCGGAGCTTTGACATAACAAGTAAAGAGAATCACTAACAGTAGCACGATTACTGCGGCGGCTACTACACCTATTTCAAATAGTCCCATAAAAAGAGTATAAAATTAAAAGTGTATAATCAGTAGTTAAGCGGCGCGCGTTTAACCTTATATTGTCTCGCGTTTTAATATTTGTTAAGCAAAAACCGTGCCAAATGAACCCGCAATGGCACTAGATGATTTGTAAGATGGAGTCAGCGTTGTTGGGGGCGAGCCAGGTGATGGCGGGGTCGCGACGATACCAGGTGAGCTGCTTTTTGGCATAAACGCGGGTGTTGCGCTTGATGCGCTCGATGGCGCTGGCGCGGTCCATGGTGCCATCCAGATAGGCGAACATCTCTTTGAGACCCACAGTGTTGAGCGACTGAAGATGGCGCATCGGCAACACGCTGCGAGCCTCGTCTTCAAGCCCGGCTGCTACCATCGCGTCGACACGGTGGTTGATACGGTCATACAATTGGTCGCGCTCAAGCGTGAGCCCCACCTTGATAATCTCAAAGGATCGCGGCTTACGCTGGCCGGTGCGCAAGGTGGAGTAGGGGACACCCGTCTGGCGGCACAGCTCCACAGCATGGCACACCCGCACGGGGTTCTTCAGGTCAACAATGGCGGCATACGCTGGATCTAGACGCTCCAACTCTGCCACAAGACTCTCCAACCCCTGTTCTGCCAATTGGCGTTTCACTTCTTGCCTGACCTCGGGCAGCACATCGGGCATGTCGTCGATGCCGTTGCACACCGCATCGACATACATCATCGAGCCGCCGCAAAGCACCACGTGGTCACTTCGTGACCATAACGACGGCAGCAGCGAGAGCACGTCTTGCTCATATTGCCAGGCGTTGTACGGCTCGTCTAGGTCCTTGCACGCGACAAAGTGGTGCGGCACCTGCGCCAATTCCTCGGCGGTGGGGGCAGCGGTGGCGATGGGAATGCCGCGATACACCTGCCGTGAGTCGGCATTGATGATGTCGCAGTGCAGGGCTTGGGCAACGGCAATGGCGGTCGCCGTCTTGCCCACACCCGTGGGACCCGTGATGACAATTAGCTTCATTTTTTCAATGCACAATGCACAATGCAAAATGCACAATTTTCAGTAGTTAAAGGGAGTTCAGTTATTAAAGGGAGTTCAGTAGTATCTACCAGCCGAAGGCGGTCTACCAATGCAATGGTCTACCAGCGCAGCGTTCTACCAGCGCGAAGCGCGGTCTCAATTCTTGAGTGCGAAGATACAACATTTTTTCTTAATAATTCGTTTCTTTTGGCAAGAATTAGTAATTTTGCAGTGAAATCATAGAATTATGGAGAATACGGAAGTAAGGAAATACGACTTTGACCGCGTGGTGCGGATGGTGATAACGGGAGTGACTGTGGCTGTGATTGTTCTCGCCATCAACTACTTGAGTCCGGTGCTATTGCCATTTGTTATAGGCTTCATTTTTGCTTATATGCTCAATCCGTTTGTAAACTGGGTGCAGCGCGTGACACACCTGAAAAACAGGACATTGGCAGTGGTGTTGGCATTGTTGCTGGTCATCGCCAGCTGGGTGCTGGTGGGCTGGCTGCTCATCCCCTACATCGCCGATGAAGTGGCGAACATGACCAAGATGCTCGCGGCTTATGCCAAGACCAGCATCAAGATTCCTTACATCCCCCAGGAGGTTCAGGAGTATATCCGCAAGTATACCGATGTACAACAACTGTCTACCATGCTCACCAAGGAGCAGTGGATGAAGATCATTAATCAGGTGGCGACGGGCACGTGGAGTTTTGTAGGTGGCACGTTGAGTGTAATCGTAAGCATTGTGTCGTGGCTGATTGTGCTGCTGTATATGTTCTTCATCCTGCTCGACTTTGACAACCTGGCCAAGTCGCTCAAAGGGGCCATTCCCAAGAAGTATCGTCGCACGGCATTCACTGTGATTAACGATGTGCAGGACACGATGAGCCGATATTTTCGAGGGCAGGCGCTGGTATCGTTCTTCGTGGGCGTCATCTTTGCCATCGAGTTCTACATCATCGGCCTGCCCATGGCCATTGTGTTCGGATTGTTTATTGGCGTGCTGAACATGATTCCCTATTTGCAGCTCTTGTCTATCCCCATCGCTGCGTTTCTGTGCCTGGTGGCGAGTGTGGCGACAGGAGGCAGCTTCTGGGTGCTGTTCGGTTGGACCATCGTTGCCTATTGTATATGCCAACTCATTCAGGACATGGTGCTGATACCCGCCATCATGAAACAGCAGATGGGGCTAAATCCGGCAATCATCTTCCTGGCGCTTTCGCTGTGGGCCTATGTGCTGGGCATCATCGGTCTGCTCATTGCCCTGCCGCTGACCACACTCATCATCAGCTACTACTGCGAGTATGTCCTGCATCAGCCCAATCCCCTCCACCGTAAGAAGAACAGATAATAGATTACAGATAATAGATAATAGATAATTCTCCATTCTCAATTATACAAAAGTGGAACAAATCTGGAACGACATCCTTTGCCCTGACGTGACTCTCGCGGGGGCCATCGCCAAATTATTGCTGGCGATGTTGTTGGGTGCCACCATTGGCATCGAACGCCGCTTTAAGGGCCAGATTGCTGGCCTGCGAACTTTCGCGCTCATCAGTATGGGCGCATGCTTGGCCATGCTCATCTCCATCTACATCCCGCAGGAGTACCTGGGACTGAAGAATGGTGACCCGGGACGTATCGCCGCACAGGTGGTGAGTGGCGTGGGTTTCTTGGGAGCTGGTGCCATCATACAGATGAAAGGCTCCGTGCGGGGACTGACGACGGCGGCAGGCATCTGGATGACTGCCTGCATCGGACTGGCAGTAGGAGCCGGAATGTATGCCATCGCCATCGTAGCCACACTTCTCATCATCTTTGTGCTGGTCAACATCGAGCGCATCGAAAAATTGGTCAATTTCTTGTGGGAGTCCCGTGTGATTCGCGTAAAGGCGCACGGAATCATTGGGGACATGGAACCATGCCACACAATTATTACCGACTACGGTGTACATGTGCGTGACATGCTGGTCAAGTATGACTATGAGAACAATGTGACCACCGCCAACTTCCTGGTGCGCGCCAAAGGCTCACTCGACCCCGCACCACTCTTCCATGAGCTCAGCAAAGCCGTTGACCCCATCTCCATCACCCTCACCAACGAGATGAACCTTTAGTAGGGACGCGCCCGCAGGCACGTCCGCATTATGCATTGAAAAAATCTGCGTGAGAGAACATCAGACAACTTTGACAACTTCAACAACTTATATTTTTTGTTGTCTGTGTTGTTATGGTTGTCTGAGTGTTATCATGAATTATGCATTGTACACTGACTCAGGATGCCCTTGAGGTGGGCGAGGGTGATGCCGTAATTGGTCATGGGCACACCTTGCTCTTGCGCTTGGGCAATGCGTGAAAGCATATAACGACGGTTGAACATGCAGGCGCCACAATGGATAACCAGGTCATAACTCGTGAGGTCGGCGGGAAAGTCGCGCCCAGCGACAATATCGACCTGCAAACTTTCCCCAACCCGTTTTCGCAACAGGGCGGGGATTTTTTCACGCCCGATGTCCTCGCTCAGCGGGGCATGTGTACATGCCTCGGCAATCAGCACGTGAGACTGCGGTGTCAGGCGGTCAATGGCCGCTGCACCTTGCACCATCGCATCGATGTCGCCCTTCCATGCAGCCATCAGGATGGAGAATGCCGTAAGGCGCGTGTCAGCGGGACATTCTTGGGCCACAAAGTCAAACACCTGCGAGTCTGTGATGATGAGCGCTGGCGGCTCGCGCAGAGATTGCAGCGTGTTTTCCAGATTGGACGGTGTGCAGCACACGGGTGTGCAGCCATGGTCCAGTAGGTCGCGAATGGTCTGAACTTGCGGCAGGATGAGCCGACCTTTGGGAGCCTGTTTGTCCTGAGGCATCACCAGCACGACGATGTCGCCAGGCTGCACCAGTGACCCGGTGAGCGAACGCTCAATGGCGGCCTGCGGGGCAGTCTGCACGATGGCGTTGCGCAAAGCATCGATACCCTCGCCACGAGCCGCGCTCACCAAGATTGCCTCCATGCCCAACCGCTGCTTCACCTGCTGGGCGGTGTTGGCGGGGTCGGAAAGCAGGTCTACCTTATTTAAGATGACTACAACGGGTATCTCTTGCTGTTGCAGCTGACGCAGCCACGCCACGTCCTCGTCGTGTGGCTCACCGTCGACGATGAGCAGGGAGAGGTCGGTCTGCGCCAGCACCTCGCGCGTGCGTTGGTTGCGCAGGGCGCCCACCTTACCCTCGTCGTCAAACCCGGCGGTGTCGATCAGTACAATGGGACCCAGCGGGTGCAGCTCCATCGCCTTGCGCACGGGGTCGGTGGTAGTGCCGGGCTCATCGGCAACCAGCGCCACGGGCTGTCCCGCCAGCGCGTTGATAAGGCTGGACTTGCCCACGTTACGGCGCCCATAGAGGGCGATGTGCAAGCGGGCGGCCTGTGGGGTAGCGTTAAAATCGGAAGTCGCGTTGTCCATGGGCGATGTCATTGAGGCGGCGCTCGGCCAGGTCGCGGATGCGCTCGTTGGGCAGCAGACCCAGTTCGCGCGCAATCATCGCCTCGCCCTTGGCGCGGGTCTCGGGCGACGCGTAGTCCTCGAGGTACTCCTTGAGGGTGAGCATGGCATTGGGCGTGCAGCAGTGGCTGATTTTGCCGGCCTTGACAAGGGTCATGAAGCGGTCGCCGGTGCGGCCTTCGCGATAACAGGCGGTGCAGAAGCTGGGCATCATGTCGATGTCGAGCAGCCAGGCGATGACCTCGTCAAGGGTGCGCTGGTCACTCACATCAAACTGTGCCGTCTCGTCGTGGCGCTCCTCGGTGGTATAGCCGCCCACGCTGGTGCGCGAGCCGCCGCTGATTTGTGAGATTCCCAGTTCGAGCACGCGCTCACGCACGCGCTTGGACTCGCGCGTCGAGATAATCATGCCCGTATAAGGGGCCGACAGACGGATGATGGCGACAATGCGGCAGAAAATCTCGTCGGGTAACACATCGGGGAAGTCCTCGAGCGAGATGTCGTCGGCGGGGCAGATGCGCGGCACGCTGATGGTGTGAGGCCCTACGCCGAAGCGCGCCTCGAGGTGCTCGGCATGCATCAGCAGGCCCACCAGGTCGTAGCGGTAGGTCGTCAGACCGTAGAGTACGCCGATGCCCACATCGTCACAGCCGCCCTGCATGGCGCGGTCCATCGCCTCGGTGTGCCAGCAGTAGTCGCTCTTGGGACCGGTGGGGTGCAGCGCCTCGTAGTTGGCCTTGTTATAGGTCTCCTGGAATAGGATATAGGTACCGATGCCAGCCTCGTGCAGACGGCGGTAACTGTCCACATCGGTGGCGGCGATGTTCACGTTCACACGGCGGATGGCGCCATTGCCCACGCGCGTGTCATAAATGGTCTTGATGGAGTCGATGATATAGTCCAGCGGATTGTAGATGGGGTGCTCCCCAGCCTCGACGGCGAGGCGCTTGTGACCCATCTTCTGCAAGGCGATGACTTCTTGACGAATCTCATCCTGAGTAAGTTTCTTGCGGGGGATAGTACGGTTCTTGCCGTGGTAAGGGCAATAGACGCAGCCGTTGATGCAGTAGTTCGACAGGTATAGCGGAGCGAACAACACGATGCGGTTGCCATAAAGGCGCTGCTTGAGCTCGCGGGCCAATTGCATATAGCGCTCCACAAGGTCGGGCTGGTCACACTCAAGAAGCACGGCGGCCTCGCGATGGGTCAAACCCTTGCAAGTGGCGGCCTTGTTGATGATTTCCTCTATTAGGGCTCGATTGTCGCGGTTGCGCGCGGCATAATCCAGGGTTTCTCTGATTTCGGCATCGTCGATAAACTCTTCGGCGTGCGCTGACTTAGGATTGTACATTTCTATCAATTATGGTTTTCCTGACGAGAGTTATTAGTTCAGACTGCAAAGTTACGAAATTAAATTTATAAAGGAGCCAAGGCTGGGAAAATTTGTCTAAGTTACGCAAATGTTTTTGCGGGTGTCCCGAAAAAATCCACTCAAAACAATAAAAATGCCGGTAATTTTTTGTGGTTCGGAAAAATGTTTGTAATTTTGGGCAATTTTTCAGTCAAACTATAAAATTGGCCAAAATATGAATAACAAATTGATTGCAAGAGATATGACATCGACACTTGATGGCATATTCTCATATCTTCCGACAATCACATTGACGGGGCCTCGTCAATCGGGTAAGACAACACTTTGCCGCAGTCTGTTTACTGATTTGCCATATGTAAACCTTGAGGACATGGCTTTGCTCGCAGAAGTTAAGTCGGACCCCAAGTCATTTCTTGAGCGACACGATTCGGGGGTTATCATAGATGAAGCCCAGAACTATCCCGAAATATTATCTTACTTGCAAGTCGCAGTTGATGAGGATCGCTTCTCAGGTAAAACTCCTCGTCGCTACGTGGTGAGTGGCAGCAACAACTTTTCGCTGATGGAGAAGATTTCCCAATCGATGGCAGGCAGAACAGCCGTGTTGTCGTTATTGCCTCTGTCGACTGATGAGATATTACGTTATCGCCCAGATGTCTCTACATCCGAATTGATTATAAATGGCGGTTTCCCCGCAGTGTGGACAGCTGGTGAATCTGGTAGAAGATTACTATTGTCAAGTTACTATGCAACCTATATTGAACGTGACGTGAGACAAATGCTCAACGTTACTAATATGAATGCATTTCAGCTCTTTGTGCGCCTTTGTGCTGGCAGGATTGGCCAAGAGTTTAACAAGTTGGCAATGTCAAATGAGGTAGGTGTTTCGGTTAACACAATAAGTCACTGGTTGAGCATCTTAAACGCCTCATATATTACTTACACGCTCAGCCCTTATTACGCAAACATTGGCAAGCGACTGACCAAAACGCCCAAACTATACTTTTATGACACGGGGTTAGCGGCATATCTTCTTGGTATCAATACGATTGAACAATTAGATGTGAATCCCTTACGAGGCAACCTACTGGAAAACCTGGTGGTAAACGATTTTATAAAATATGGCACAAATAGAGGCATCGAACAGCAACTATATTTCTATCGCGACAAAAGCCAGCGCGAGGTAGACATTCTTCGCATCGTCCCAGGTGGCATCGAGGCTTATGAGATTAAATCGTCAAAAACTTGGACACCAACTTTTTTCAGGAATCTAGACTACCTAAAGAAAGTATTAGGTGAAAGATTGATTCGGTCGGCTGTGCTCTACGATGGCACCCAAGAGAATCCTCAATGCGATAACGGCTACATGAATCTACGCCACTTGAGCCAATGCCTTGGTGATTGAATTGTTGAAGTTTGGTGTTGTTTTGGACAATTGTCCAATCAATTTCACCAACCATTAGTTGGCACAATTCATTTTGAATGTTTTTCATTTCCTAACTGTGCAATTGAGAACTGCACAATTACCGAATGTCCAAGGACGCACAATAGACAAGATTGACTGTCGCCCATCTTGTGCGCTCCCGCGGGGTCGCTGCCTTTGAGCAACCGATTGCTAAGTAATCTTCGGGTTGTTTTGTTGATGCGCCCACTCGCGCTAGCACGGCGCACGCATCAACAAAACAACCGGCCACTGGCGTGGTCGGTTGCTCAAAGGCGGAGAGGACAAGATACTCCGACTATTTTTTCGAGAAAAACAACCGCTGAAAATCAGCGACTTAGCTTTTTAAAAAAGTCCTTTTTTGGCCATTTTTTAATATCTACTGTCTACTATGTGTCTATGGACAATCGTCCGTAAGACGCTGATAGCCTGTTAATAAACCTTTAATTTTAATGAGAAAATCAATCATTTAGTTCCTCTAAAAGCTGAAAAAACTCATTTCTGATTATTGAGTTCAATGGCTGAGTCTTTTTCATTTAATGACTTTCCACTTGCCACCTTTAGCTCCGCCTATCCTAATGATTTTCCCATTTTCCTTTAGCTTTTGTATGTGCTTTTGAATTGCAGATGGTGAAATCCCAAGAACTTGAGATAACTCTTTTCTTGAAATAGTCGGCTCAGAAGAAATGATTGTCAATAACCGATCAATGGTTTTCTGACCACCTTTCTGACCACCTTTCTGACCACCTTTCTGACCACCTTTCTGACCACCTCTTGATGGCAGGAAATAAGTCACAGTAGAATAGAGCAAGGTTGTTTCAAAAGTCACATCGCTGCCGGTCAATTCTTTCCATTTTGCAATTTTGTCAATGCCGTATCCGGCGTTCTCCGACAACCTCGCATATCTGAATAGATTGATGATCGTCGGATTCCGAGGCAACGATACATTACGAGCCTTCACCGTATCAATACCAACAATAAACGTGCCTGGATTTTGGAATTCAATGCGGTTGTCAAACACACGGATAGTGGAATGCATTGGGCTGAAATAATCCGTGTGGGCGCATAAGTTAACCAACCCCTCGCGTAAACAATATAATTGTGAGTTGTCCTCGTCGGCAAATCCGCCTTCCCTTGCCACAAATGGATTGTCAACATACAAACGTAAACGCTGAATGATAACCTTGTACGACTCCCAAATATTCTCTTGTTCGGCCATGCGGTAGGTGTACCGTTCGTCTGCATTGGCAGACGAATCACCTGGAATCTCGATAAAGTCAATCCAGAAATTCCCGATATGTTCACGAATAGAATCACGCTTGCCGAGCATTAGCAATCCGCCATAGGTCATCCTTCCATGAAGAGTAATGCCAGCCTTTCTGCAAAAGGCTTCATCGTCAAGCTCGTTGTAAGGCAGACCTTCGTTATATTGTTGTATGCGCCGGCGGAATGTGTGTAACGACTCAAGGTTGATGTCCTCAAAGCCAGTGCCGTTGATTTCCAACTCAGATCGACTGCCAAACGCTTGATCGCGTTGAATAGCGGCAATTTCAGCATCGTTTGCGTGCTGGTCGCCGCTTCCACTGCGAATGAATGTATTGCCAAGATTGTTGTTGTAGTAAACAGGCTTAACAGAGGACGATGGGATAAAGAACGCAAGAATAGTTTTTCCGTCAAAATCATACTTCTGACAACGAACCGAGATAGAAACATTGAACTTAGATTTGGAACGTAGTGTACCGATTAAGTCTTGCTCCAATTTCTCGGCATTCTCTACGCCCTCAATAACGAATGATTTTGTTTTCCCGACCTTCTCCTCACGAACACCGAGTACAATCCAGCCACCAGATGTGTTGCTGAACGCGCTGACGGTCTCCCAAACGCTCTTGGGAAGATCAGACTTTGCCTGCTTGCATTCAAAGTCTTCCCACTCAATATCTTGCAACCTTTGCAGTAATTCGTCCTTCGTCATAATGATTTCATTTTATGCCACAAAGGTACAAATAATAAGCGAAAACAATGTGATTTTCATAAAACATCTTCGTCGATTTTCGTATTTTTGTGTCTTATATTATGGAACGCTGATTGGGCGATACGATCGATAGCCGTCTCGCCAGCATTTGAGGCAATGCCACACATATTTAGGTCATGCATCCAGCATCATTCCCGGCAAGATTACAATGAGATAAGGCGGGGAGCGTTGACGAGTTGGTGCCGGTCGTTGAGTAGCGATGCGTTGCTAAATGTGGTACATCCTTTTTGCAGTATTCCATAAGCCTCGTGGGCATGGCCAAAAAGATGATAGCGCGGCCCGACGGCCTCAATGCGTCGTCGCAAAGTCAAGTTTCCCCAATGCACACCCGATGAAAAGTCCAGTATTTCGCTGGGCGGCTCATGTGTGATAAGCACGTCAACATCATCGGGGATAAGTTCTTCGGGGTGGTTGTAGCCAAGTCCGAAGAACTTTATACCATCAATTGTTACGCTGCCGTCTTGCAAGAAATGCACATTCTCGGGCAAGTCCTCAATCGCTTCAGCATCCCATAGGCATAGGTCATGATTGCCCACCACGAAGACCGTCTCCCGATAAGGCAGTTCGATAAACCAGTTAAGGAAATCGAGGACTTCACTCTCCGTGCCGCTGTGAGTGAAATCACCACTATGCACGAGCACATCGGCCGAAGGCAACACCCCCAGCCGATGATGTAACCCATGTGTGTCACTGATGTGGAGAAGATTCATCTTTTGTATCTCTTAATGAGAAAATCATCCTATTTCACCAATATGGTCATTTTACAACAGATAGAAATCTTTAACCTTCTTGTCTAATTCAAACCCTTCTAGTAGTTTCTGATAAGTTAATATTTCAGGAAGAACACATAACTTTGAAGTATGAGCATTTAATATCGTTGCAAGAGCTTTGTATATAGATTTGTAATTACCGAGTTTTTTATCTCCATTACTAACTTTATCTCCAAAATCGAATAACACCTCACCAAGGAGAATTTCTGCACCCTTGTTTCGTAATTCGTCAAGTTTATCGAAGAAAGGCTTTTCCTCTTGATTAGGATCCATAGCATTTTTGCCTTGTTCAATAAAGTTACTTACCCCCATATAATGTGATATCATTTGTTTAATGCCACTACAATAATGATGAGGTTTATCAGACTTTATTTGTAAACATTCCTTATTATCTTTTGCTACTATTTCAAATTGAAGTCCCTCTATAGCTTTATCATCTATTAGTCCTAATTCATTATATTTTTCCTTGTAAGCTTCGATACTTATATCATCACACATCCCTGTTTTAAAATATTCGCTGAATTTGCTCTCTAAGAAAAAGATTACGTCCTTATCTTCCGAATTCTTGCCAACCAACACAACGTCCATATTAGAAAAATGACTATACTTTACATTTGTCTTGACCTCAAAATAGCAATCAGAAAATGTATAGTCTTTACCATTTAAAGTACACTTGAGTTTCTTGCTTTCAGAAACTGAATATAGAAGCAATAAAGCCGCCAAAGATGAAGAATGGAGAGTAGTAATTCGCTTAACTTCTTGGCCGTCACCAGAAATAGCCAGTTCAAATTTCTTTTTGAAAGAATCAGACTTAATATTAAATACAATTTGAAGTGTGTCTAAGACATCTTTTCCCTGATGCTTATATTTTACCTTTGGATTGATAAAATAGAAAGAGTTATCAGAAGGCTGCCCACGCCATATAGTTTTATCAACTTCTGCGTCTAATAGACTTTTAGAAAAGAAGTCCCTGTAAATAGGGTTGTTACTCGTATTAGTGTCTTTTAATTTCATAAATCTTTATAGTTGTTAATAATTCTATTATTCTTAAACGCTTCGTCAGCGATTTTGTTGCCTATTTCGTTCCTGATATATACTATGCGCAAAACGATGTCGTTGCCGGCAGGTTTCGTGGCCACAAAGTGCTCTATCGCGATGGGTTCATTGTGTGTGAACCAGTCTACCACACTTTGCGCTGAGGTGGGTTCCTGTGGCATAATGGTATGGACAAAGTACGGCATGCCCATTCCAAACTTTTGCTCGACTTCTAGCGAGAGGAGATGCTTTGTGCGTTCAATAATCTCGCTCAATTCGCAATCGCCATTAGGCCACGTCAACTCCACCATGTGCGCATCTTCAAAATCAAAAAGAAAGGCCATCTCGCTGAGCGAGCATGAGGCATACTCCAACTTGTCGCCGCCCGGGGCAAAGATTTGCTCCAGCAGGGTCAGGCGCTCGCTTGTTGTTAAGTTTTTTAGTACTTGTCGTTTCCATTACTGTCCCGTTAAAGTGGACGAAGCGTTCTTTGAAATAATTGAAATTCAGTCTACTACAGCCATTTTTAAGGGTGCGACGATTTGAATTTGTATCTTTGCGGTCAAAGATCTGACTGCAATGAACAAGGCCAAATACGTTTTCGCTCAACTCGTGGAGTTTTTGGACAAGGATAAGTTCCGTCATCTCGTCGATAAATATGG
>JAEEJI010000272.1 GCA_016281825.1 Muribaculaceae bacterium
AATCCAGTAGAGTTTCAAATCCTTGTTGAACTGCGTGGCTAGTTTTTGTTCAAGGTTGTCGTAGATGGGCGAGTGCACGTCACGACCAGGGCGGATGGCGGCAGAGAACAACCCCACATAGCCAAAGTCCTTGGGTTGGTTGGCACTGATGTATAGTGAGTGGAATCCGCCCATCGACAGGCCAGCAATGGCACGCCCCGACTGCTTGCGGATGGTGCGGTAGTGCTTATCGACATAGTCCATGATATCGCTGAATGAGGATTCAAACGAGCCCTCCATCCACTGCTGGTGGGCAAACGTGGGTGTCACCAGGCCGCGTTGGTCACTGCCTGGAGCCGCATGTTCGTCAACGTTGCCGTTGGGCATGACCACAATCATTGGCACTGCTCGACCCCAAGCAATGAGGTTGTCTAATACCTGTGCAGCCTGACCCTGGTGCAGCCATGCCGTCTCATCGCCTCCTGAGCCATGCAGCAGGTAGAACACGGGATAGCGCTGCTTGCCTTGGTCGTAGCCAGCAGGCGTATACACCATCATGCGGCGGCGTTTGCCCACGGTGGGTGAGTCATACCACACCGCGCTGACATTGCCATGAGGAACGTCCAGCGCCTGGTAGTAACGGCTCTGCGCCCCATCGACAAAGAACATGTTCTTGGTCGTGGCAACATCGCGCATGATATACACATTGTCGGGGTCGAGCGTCTTTACGCCGTCCACTACATAGTTGTATAGATAGAGGTCGGCCGCCAGCGGCTGCGTAGTGTGCCGCCAAACGCCCGCCGTGTCACGTTCCATTCCCACTGGCTCACCATAATCCAACTGCAGTTCCACCTTCTGGGCCTGCGGAGCCTTGATGGCAAAGCTCACCGTATTGTCGCCATGCACTTGTGGCGAACCCTTTGCACCACCAAACAATTCTTGCTGGGCACTCATCGTGAGCGCCATCATTATGGCCAAAGCCACAGCCATTATCCATCGTCTCATATCGTGTCTATTTATTAATTTGCTGCAAATATAACAATAATTCAGCAGATATTCGGTGACTCGACCTAAAAAATGAACTGAACATTGTTTTTATGATCAATTGAGTCGACCTCACACATTGTTCGGTCGAAAAATGTACAATAAAATCACATTATTCGGTCGAAAAATGTGATAAATGTTGTGTGTTAGAAATTTAATCATTATCTTTGCGGCAAAAAAGTCTAGGTATGGAAAGAACACTTATTGAGCAGTTGAAACAATGGAAGTCATCATCTGGTCGCAAACCGCTGATACTACAAGGTGCACGACAGGTAGGTAAAACTTGGTTGCTCAAAGAATTTGGGCGGCAATGCTTTCAGCAAGTATGCTATGTAAACTTTGAGCAAGATTTGCCCATCAATCATATCTTTGACCACTCCCTGTCGCCTGCGAGCATCATAGAGCAGTTGTCATTGTTCGCAAAGGTGGTCATTAAGCCGGACACTACGCTTATTATCTTTGATGAAGTTCAAGAAGTGCCACGCGCACTGACATCGCTTAAATACTTTGCTGAAGAGGCTCCGGAATATGCCATTTGTTGCGCCGGTTCATTGCTGGGCGTGGCCTTGCATGAAGGCACGTCATTCCCGGTGGGAAAGGTGGATTTCCTGCGGTTGGAACCCATGACATTCCATGAGTTCTTGATTGCCCATGGGGACGCAATGTTGGCGCAATACATAGCCCGTGGCGGCATGAACTTGTCTTCACAATGGTCCTATCTGACCGACATGGTCAAACGATATATGGTAATTGGCGGCATGCCCTCGGTCGTTCAGACATGGCTTGATAGTCAAGACTATCGTCAAGTCAACGAGGAGCAGAACAGGTTATTACTGTCATATCGCAACGACTTCTCAAAACACGCTCCCGGTGCATTGGGAACTAAGATACGCCATGTCTGGCAAAGCATTCCCACCCAACTGGCGCGTGAGAATAAGAAGTTTGTCTACGGCATCGTTCGTGAGGGAGCACGCGCACGCGAATACGAAGACGCATTGCTCTGGCTCTCCGACGCGGGAGTGATTCGCATGTCACACTGTGTCACAAAACCTGATATTCCACTTACGGCTTATACCAGTCTATCGGCATTCAAAGTGTTTCTGCTAGACGTGGGATTGTTGTGCGCTATGTCGCATTTGGCTCCCGAGACCATCTTGCTGGGTAATAGGATTTTTGAAGAGTTTAAGGGTGCGATAACCGAACAATTCGCTATCCAAGAGATTGCTCAATTCAGAGAGATTGAAGGGAATTATTATTGGACTGGAACAAAAGCTGAGGTCGACTTCTTGCTTACGGATGGGGTTAGGGTATATCCGCTTGAAGTCAAGGCAGGCATCAACACACGAGCAAAAAGTCTGAGCACATTTATCTCTAAATACAATCCACCACAAGCCTTCCGTGCCAGCCTATCTCAACCTCGTTCCAACAAAGGACTGATTGATTTTCCCTTGTTCGCCTTCAGTGCAGTTCCCAAACTGATTGTAGACAGGACTGAGAATGAATCAAGTATCTAACTAGGAAACATTGCCAATATATGATTCTAGAACAACTGAAACTGACTTGCAACGCACCAAGCATACGCGTGGTGCAGACGCTGCGGGGCGAGGTGGATGACCAAAACCCTTATTCGCAATGGAACCTGTGCGACTACACAGGCGATGACGCTTTGCGAGTGCTCAACGCACGCCTCACCTTCTGCCAGCACATGGGCATTGACTTGGACCAGTTGGTGATGCCTCGGCAAAGCCACACGACCAACGTGGCGGTGATTGGTCAAGACTTTTTGGATGCTGACATCGACCAGCAAGAGCGGTCGCTCAACGATATTGATGCTCTGGTGACGGCATTGCCGGGCATCTGCATTGGTGTGAACACCGCCGATTGTGTACCCATAGCTTTGGCTGACCCCACCACGGGCATCATCGCTATTGCTCACGCCGGTTGGCGCGGTACTGTGGGGCGCATCGCACAATGCACAGTCGAGACAATGTGTCGTCTAGGTGCGGCGCCTGCCGACATCTACGCCACCATGGGAGCCAGCATCTGCGCCGACTGCTTCGAGGTGGGCGATGAGGTGCCGCAAGCCTTTGAGCAGGCTGGCTTTGATTTGAAAGACATCCTGCATCGCAATGCCGAAACCGGCAAGGCGCACATCAACCTGCAGCACGCTAACCGCCAAGTTCTCCTCGCCGCTGGCATCCCTGATGACCACATCACCCTGCCCACCGCTTGCAGCCGTTGCAACAGCGACCGCTACTTCTCCGCCCGCCGCCTAGGAATCCACAGCGGCCGCACCTTCACCGCCATCATCAGAACAACTCGCAACAACTAATTCGCAGAATTATGAAAAGACTACTAAATTTCTTTCTGTTATCACTACTGT
>JAEEJI010000273.1 GCA_016281825.1 Muribaculaceae bacterium
GCAGGCTCGGGAAAGAGCTCGCTCATGGAGTGCTTCCGCCGCGACTATCCCAGCGAGGTGGTTTACATCAGCCAGAAGAACATCGGTGTGAGTCTCCGCTCCACCCCCGCGACCTACATGGATGTCGCCCCCGACATCCGCAAGCGCTTCGCTCGCGCCCACAAGCTGAAGGAGCAGTATTTCACTTTCAACGGCAAGGGCGGATGCCCCGTCTGCGGTGGCAAGGGCGTGGTAATTAGCGAGATGGCATTCATGGACAACATTGAGACCACCTGTGAGGCATGCCATGGGCTGCGCTACTCCATCGAGGCGCTGCAGTATACCCTTGACGGACTGAACATTGCCCAGGTGATGGACCTCTCGGTGCGGCGCGCCAGTGAGTTTTTCCATGGCACACCCATCGAGGCGAAACTACGCCCACTGATGGTGGTCGGCCTCGACTACCTGCACCTGAACCAGGCCTTGAGCACCCTCTCGGGCGGTGAGCTGCAGCGAATGAAGATAGCTTCCTACCTGCAGCCTTACACCTCACCCGTCGGTGAGGGGGGCCAGCGCGGAGTATTCGTCATTGACGAGCCCACCGACGGCCTACACCTCAAGGATGTGCGGCACCTCATCGACCTGTTTGAGCAGATGGTCGAGGCAGGAAACACGGTCTATGTCATCGAGCACAACACCGATGTCATCAAGGCGGCCGACTATGTCATCGAACTCGGCCCCGGTGCCGGCGAACTGGGTGGCACCATCACCTTTGCCGGCCCCCCGCGCGATATGCTCACCGCCCCCCATTCCCTCACCGCTAAATATCTTTAACTCAATTCTTAACTCTCAATGCTCTACCAGAGCGCAGCGCAATATTCATTGACTCAAGTTTCGCAAGTATGGTAATGTGCTTACATATTGCTAGTAATTGGATAATCTCGGCTGCACTTTGCAATCGAAGCAAGCTTCATTGCGCTCGTTTGCACGAGATTTGTGTCATATACAGACCCGTAGGGTCGGCAGATTATAGGCAGGGGTGGAGCGCTAGCGGAACCCCTGCCTATAATCTGACAGCCCTTCGGGCTTTATACAATCGTATATCGACGTACTTGCGAAACTTAAATCATTAAAATAGTTACTTTTTTCAATTTATTTTTTAACTTTGTAGCCTAATTTAAAAAGTTATCGGGGCGTGCCACTAAACGGCCTAAAGGAGCTATGCCAAACAGGCACCCCACTGTATTTAACCTATGGCTCCGCTGTATTTTTCAATGAAAGCATTAAAGATTTGTCTGGCCGCGATGGTGTTGTTGCTGATCACCTCGTGTAACAAAGTTGACAACAAGATGGAGAGCCAAATCCCCGATGATGCAGTCATCGTGGCGAAAATTGACATCCCCACACTCATCAGCAACCTGAAAATTGAGATGAAGGACGGCAAAATGGTGCTACCCGAGAAATTTGCCAAGATGCTTGAATCGAAAGGCGAGGATTTCTCGGAGGATGCAGCCAAGCTCATCAACTCGGGCATTGACTTCGAGCACAGCATCTATCTGTTTGCCCCCGACTCCAAGGAACTCTCACTGGTGGCGCTCCTCCCCTTGAGTGACCCAGCCAAGCTCAAACAATTCCTGACCGAAGAAGAGAAAGCGTCGTTCGAGTCAAAAGATGGCTTGGGAGTTGCCAACATGGGTGAAATGGCATACGTCATCAAAGACGATTTGCTCTATGTCACCAACGGCTTTAAGGGACAAGACCCCGCCACCATTGTTAATGGACTGTTGGCGAACAAGAAGAGCATGGGCGATAATGCCTCGATTGTGCGTGCCCTCGACGCTGGCAATGACATCAACGTGTATGTCAACACCAAGAGGGTGAAGGAATTGACTGGCAGCGAAGTGGGCAAGGTACCCAATGGCGACATGGCAAAGATGTTCTTCGACCTGATGGACATCAAGTGCTCAGCTTTCCACATGAACTTGGCTGACGGTGAGTGGAACATTAACGTGGAGAACGAGGTAGACGACAACGGCGACTTCATGAAGCTCGTCAACTCAATCACCACCAAGCCCAGTGCCGACCTGCTCGCTTTTATGCCCAAGGCAAACAACATGGGCGTGCTGAACCTCAACCTAGATGGCGAGGGAATCCTCAACCTCGACATGGTCAAGGCTGCCCTGGGCGAAATGGGCAGTGACCCGCAAATGGCACAGATTCTCGACATCGTCAAGTCGGTCAAGGGCCCGGTAACTGTGGGTTTTGCAAGCACAAGCTTCAACCCCGAGGATGCCGATGGCGCTTTGGCGTTCAAATGCGGCAAGTCTAAAGAACTGATTGACTTGCTCAAGCAGATGTTCCCCGCTAGTTTCTATACCCAGAACGGCGACGAGTATGTCCTCAACGATAAGGTCGAGGGCTTCAATGCCACACTGGGCGTGAAGGGTGACGTCGTTTACGTCAAGATGACCCACAAAAACTATACCGAGAACATGGCTAGCGTCGGCGAAGCGAAGGATGTGATTGGCAATGCGATGTGTGGCGCTTTCTTCTCCCTGGGAGTTGACAACATGCAGATGCAGCTGGTTCATAACGGCAAGAGCGTTAAGGACATTAAGTGGACAATGTGGGTGAAGGAAGACGGTAAGAAACTCTCACCGCTCGATGCCCTCACCTTCTTCGACCGCCTCTCCCGTCAAGTGAAGGGACTGTAAAACAAAGTGTAAGGACTGTTATCAGTCAGAGGGTGTGCCTACTCCGCTAATGGCACACCCCTTTTTAGCCTAATTTTTTATTTTTTTGATGGTTTCTGACAGCTTTTGTTGTGGGTTCAAAATTTTTTTCCGAAATTTGTAGCCGATAATTATCATAGACCTTAAAAACACCGAAATCCGCACAATCGTACAACCGAGACATATTATTATTGTTTACTAAATAACTTTCTATTTATGACCAAGTTTTACACCCTAGTGATGGCGTTGTTGGTGTCTATGACACTGACCGCTACCGCACAGACCCTCATCGACGAGGGATTTGAAAATGTGCCTGGGACCGAAACAACTACCGCCCTGCCCGGAGGCTGGGAAACGGTGAACCACTATCAAGGCACGAACCTGAACGACCGTTGGGCCATTCATTACAGTTCATCGGGTACCACGATGAGCGGACACAAGTATGCCGCCTGTGACGCTCCCTCCTGGGAAGATCCCAACAACCAGGACGCTTTTGGACCCCGCAAGGAGTTCTTGCTTACACCCCCAGTCCTGCTCAACGATACCTATCAGCTGTCGTTCGACTGGGAAGCGGCTGCATACGGCGTACTTGATCAGAAGCAGTACACATTCAAGGTCGCAATTGTCGATGTCGCAGCAGCCGACACAACGGTCATCTTTGACATCACCAACGAGGAGCAGGTGCGAAACAGTGGCGTGCCAGCCGACCCATACGGACAATACCTTTGGGGCAACTGGCAGGTGCAGACCTCAAAGATTGACCTCTCGCCCTGGCAAGGCAAGACCATCAAGGTCGCCTTTATCTATGACTTGCTGAAGCGGACGGGAAACATTATCTACCTCGACAATGTGAGCATCAAGCAGCACAAGCCCGAAACAGGTCCCATCGCCGAACTCACACAGACGACCTACCGCTTCCCCACCGCCTACATCGGCGAGAAACTCTACAGCGAGGTGCTCACCCTGAAGAACGTGGGTCTCAGGGGACTGAAGGTGACCGGATTTGAAGGCCCCGAAGCCTTCAGCCTGATTATGGACACCGCCAACATCGACCTGGGCGTGAACGAGACGGCAAAGTTCCAAATCTGCTACCAGGCCACGCTGATGAGCCCCGTGCAGGCCGACCTGGTCATCAAGACCAACGGAGGCGATGTCACCCTCCATGTCGAGGCGGCCAAAATGGCCGTGCCCGACGGATACCAGCTGGAGCTCTTCGAGGGCACCCAGTTCCCGCCCCCAGGATGGGAAACAGGAGGGTCAAACGTGAACAGTTGGACGAGCACCATCTATGCCCTCGAGGGCGACAAGAGTATGATTGGCCCGCCATTCATCGAGGAGACGACCATCACCACACCGCGTCTGGACCTGAGCAGCGAGGAGTCGCCCACCGAACTGATGTTCACCTATTATGCCCTGTTCAATGGCGAGGACATCTATTATCCGAGCAACGACCTGATTATCGAGGTGTCGAGCGACGGCGGTGAGACCTACGCCCAAGCGTGGACCGCCGACTACACCAAGCTTGACACGCTCATCAACGTCACCATCGACCTGGCGCCCTATCGCAGCGACAACGTGCGCGTGCGCTTCCTCAACACCGCTTGTGGCTGGGACGAGGACTACGGCATGGACGACGGCAGCAGCTTCATCATCGACCGCGTGCTTCTGCCCAGCGTCTACGGCGTGGACGGAGCACCGCTCCCCACCCAGCTGATTGCCCCGGCCGACAGTGCCATCAATGTCTATCCTAAGCGCATCGTGCTGAGCTGGAAGGAGGCGCAGTTTGCCCAGGGCTACCGTGTCTATGTGGGGAAGAACAACGACGGCAACCCGGCATGGGAGGTCGCCAATGGCGTGGACTGTGGTGCCAACACCACTTACACCATCCCCATCACTGACTACAGCACCATGTACGCCTGGAAGGTGGTGCCTTATAATAATGTAGGTGATGCCGATGACTGTCCCGTGTGGGTGTTCACCACACAGGATGACAAGTCGGTCACCGAGTTCCCATGGAGCGAGGACTTCGAGGGCTCCACATTTGCACCGCTGGGATGGCTCGCCGAGGGCGGACAGTACACCCGCTGGTCGGCCAGCGACTACTATCCCTTCGATGGCCGTCGGAGCGCCATGGCGTTCAGCAACGAGACCGAGGTGGAAGCCATCCTCACAACCCCCGACATCCGCGTCAGCGAGAGCGGCATGCAGCTCAGCTTCTGGTGGGGCAACGACCGACCGGTCAACCTGGTCAAGGACAACGAGCAGGTACACCTGAACCATAGTACCGTCGAGGACGGCATCGATGCCGTGATGATGGATGTCGAGGTCGATGGAGAGTGGCAACAGGTCAAGCTGATGAGCGACAACAAGGAAGGTGTCGACGAAGACGGCGAACCCATTCGCTACTGGGTTTATGAGACGTTCGACCTCACACCCTATGCGGGCAAGACCATCGCCTTCCGTTGGCGTTATATCTCGCACAACTACAACCGTTCGCGCGGCGCTGCCCTTGATAATGTCAAGATTGACCTCGCTGGCTCGAACGTGAGCTTCAGCGTCGATAAGTGGGATGCCTACAAGGTCAACGCTGGCAAGTCCGAGACTTCGCCAACATTGGCACTGACCAACCTGGGCAACCAAGCAGTCACCATCACTGATGTGAAGTTTGAGCAGGCTGGCTTCAGTACTACCCTGAAGAAAGGTGCCGAGATTGGTGCCGCCGATAGTGAGCAGTTCACGGTCACCTTCAAGGCTGGAAATCTTGCTGGAACAAATGACTCGCTGCGCATTAACGACGTGATGACCGTCACCTTTAGCGACAATAGCGTGGCTGTCTTGCCCGTGAGTGCCGTTGCCATGCCCGCAGGCACCCGTTACTTCGGCTTTGAGCACGATGAGACAGGTGTTGGCCCCGCTGATTTCACTGTTATCGACGTTGACCGCCAGGCAACCGCACCACTCAGCTTCTGGGACTTCCCCAACAACGGATACCCGTTGGCCTTCTTCGTAC
>JAEEJI010000274.1 GCA_016281825.1 Muribaculaceae bacterium
CGATGACGCATGCCCTGCAGCCGTTTGACTTTACTCATTTGATGGACAATGTGCCCAAAATCAAGAAATTGGACTATGAGATAGACAATATCCAGTTTGACCCGCCCATCGATAGCAGCAACATGAACCCATCGCATTGGCGCGACATGGCGTGTGCCATCGAGGAAAACTATGACGCCTACGATGGCTTTGTTGTGCTCCATGGCACCGACACCATGGCTTATACCGCGTCGGCGTTAAGTTTCATGCTCGAGAACCTGCACAAACCCGTGATTATCACTGGTTCGCAACTGCCTATCGGCGAGGTACGTACCGACGGCGAGGAGAACCTCATCACTGCATTGCAGGTGGCCGCCGCCCTTGACAAGGACGGCGAGCCCATGGTGCAAGAGGTCGCCATCCTGTTCGACAACTCGCTGTGGCGTGGCAATCGCTCTACCAAGATGAGTGCCGACAACTTCAACGCCTTCCGTAGCTATAACTATCCACCATTGGCACGGATTGGACTGGGCATCGACTTCCGCAAAGAAGCACTCTACCGCTCGCCGTCTCGCCGTCCCCTCAAGGTGCGTTACGACATGGATCCTGGGGTAATGTTCCTGGAACTGAACCCAGGCATGACACAGTCCACATTACACCATCTGCTCACCACACCGGGCATCAAGGGCATCGTGCTCAAGACCTACGGTGCCGGCAATAGCCCCAGCGAACCGTGGTTCACCGACGAGATTCGCCAGGCTTGTGAGCGCGGCGTGGTCATCCTCAACGTCACGCAGTGTGTCAATGGCGGTGTGCGCGGCACACTCTACGAGACCGGCAACTGCCTCACCGCGGCTGGTGCCGTCAGCGGCCACGACATCACCAGCGAGGCCGCCATCACCAAGCTGATGTACCTCTTCGGCATGGGGCTTGATGCCGCTAAGGTCAAACACTATCTCAACTGCGACCTTTGCGGAGAAGTTTCTATATAACCCCCTTTAGGGGGGAGCTTTTGGCCATTAGCATTCAGCCATTAGCTTCTTGCTTAAAGCTTACAGCTTTTATACCCCTGAAGAGGGGAACTTGCTGTTCTGAAGTTTTTTAAAAATGATACGACGATTTTTGCTTTCGATGATGTTGTTGCTAGTTGCTGCCTCGGTAGAGGCGACGACGGTGGGTGATATCACGGGCGACGGGATGGTGGACATCGCGGATGTCAACGCGGTGATTAATATAATGCTGGACAAAGCACCCTCAAACAGCGAGGCGGATGTGACGGGTGATGGTATGGTGGACATCGCGGATGTGAACGCTGTCATCAACATCATGCTGGGCAAGGCGACACCGCCGAGCAAGCCCACAGGCTATGACTACGTTTGGGACCCGACACAGTTGCCCGAGATTCACATCAGTGTGTCGCTTGACGAGTGGAACCGCCTGCTTGAACTGTATGACCTGAACAATGGTACCAAACAATATATCATGGCCGACCAATTTGTGTTCATTCAGCAGAACGACACAACCATAGTCCATGACATCGGTCTTCGCCTGAAAGGTAACACTTCACGTCGTCGTCCCGAGGGTCGGCGGGGTCAGATGCATGTGGCGGACAGTACTGACTGGCACCACTTCCACCTGGGAATCAACCTGCGCAAGTATAACAAAGATGAGGAACACACCATTCAGGGCGTTCGCAAATTCCACCTCAAGTGGTTCAAGGACGATGCCGCCTACGTGCGGGAGGTGTTCTGCTACAACCTGTTCCGGCAAGCAGGTGTATGGACGGCCTCACGCAGTCACTACTGTCGCCTATGGCTCCAGGTCAATGGCGACGAGCAAGAAACGTACTATGGCGTCTATGAGATGCTTGAGCCCATCGATGAGAATTATCTCAAGCAGCGAGACGACTCGCTGCACTATGGTTCGCACGACGGCAATCTATGGAAGTGCAAGTATGTGGGCCGCCCGGCCACACTCACCAATCCCTACAATGGTGACTATGCCATCGATGACGATAGTGATGCGAACCACACCTACACACTGCAGACCAACACCAAGCGATTCGAGGCAGCCAAGGAGCAACTCATCGACTTCCAGCTCAAACTAAACGGTAAAGGGCGTGAAAGTTTCTACCAGTGGATACAGGAAGTGTGCGATGTTGACCTATTGTTGCACACCTACGCAGTGAATGTCGCCGTGGGCATGTGGGACGACTATTGGAACAACGGGAACAACTACTACCTCTACTTCACCACTGAGGACTTGCTAGACTATAAGTTCTACCTCATTCCCTACGACTATGACAACACGTTGGGAACCTCTTTGCAGTGCGGTGTGCAGAGCGATGCCGGACGGCAAGACCCGCTGAACTGGGGTCGCTATGAGAATCCGCTTATCCGCCGGCTGCTTGAATATGACGACTTCCGCATCAAGTACATAAGTTATCTGCGTGAACTGGTGGATGAGGAAAACGATCTGATGCATTATGTCTCAGCCATGGAGCGCGTCCAGGCGTGGCAGGCGCTGGTTGCGCCCTACGTCGCCAACGACACTGGCGAGGACATGGAGATGGATGACCGTCCCGCCGACTGGGGCAACCACCCAGAATACCGCCTACTAAACCCCGACCCCGATGTCAACTTCTTCCGCATAAAGGCCGCCAGCATAGAGTAAACATTTCAGACATAAGCACATAAGGACAAGGAACTTAATTCTTGTTGCTTGCTCTAGACATTAGGGAAAAGACTTGAATCATATTTCCCATTGCTTGTTCCTTGGAAATTTGCCACGACAATCAAAGTTTTTGTGGAAAATATTTGCTTTTTTCGAAAAAACTCTGTATTTTTGTCGTGATTTTATCGTATTAGGCAAAAAACACTTTTTACAATTCATAAAACAAAAAACTATGAAGAAACTATTTACAAAACAACTCTTCAGGGTCTTCACATTGTTGACCCTGATGCTAACCACAGCATTTGTGGCCAATGCTACATTTTGGGTTAGGGGTAGCTTCGACATGACTGGCAACGAATGGAATGCCGGTGTTGCGATGACCGAGACTAGCTCAAATATCTTCACTGTCGACATCACGACCACCGAAGCCATCTCTTTCAAACTTTATAACGATTATGGAACTGGCACATGGTGGGGCTATTCAGGAGACTACGGCACCGCCTCAAGTCTCCCATGGTCTTTTCCTGGCCTTGATGAGGGTGGAGGCGGCAATATGTCTATAAGCGTTGCCGGCACTATCCGCTTTACTCTCAATACGACCAGCCACCAACTAGATGTCGCATACGTCTCATCGCCGCGCACAGTGGCAGTTGCTAGTGAAATCGCAGATTATGTTGAAGTTGACAAGACCGAGGCATCGGCTGGCGAGACGGTGACGATTACTGTCACGCCTCCTTCGGGAAAATGGGCCGACAAGACGAACATCCTTGCCTATTCTACAGTTCCTGCCGGCTCCAAAGAGGGCACTGGTCCCGGATTTGGTGAGCAACTAACGATAGCAGGTGATGAAATTGCCACAAACGAAGACGCTGGGCACTACACCTTTGTCATGCCTGAATATCCCAAGGGCGCTTATGTGTCGAATGTGGAGTTCCAGAATTGCACTGAGATTACAGCAGACATGTTCTTATCCTTAGGCGCGTATGCTTGGACAGGTGGGCCTATTGTGCCCACAGTGAGTCCCACCACTGAAAGCGGTCTCACTAGCAATGATTATGAGGTAACTTGTGGTCAGAATAACATTGATGAGGGTACGTATGAAGTCACAATCACTGGTAAAGGCATGTACACTGGTACAGTGACGCTAACATATTCCATCACCAAAGTACCGCACGACATCATCATTTCGGAACAAATTCAGCATGGTCAGGTCGATGCACGACCTAACCCCGCTATCGTCGGGAAAGAAATCACACTTTCAGCAACACCAGATTCTGGATATGAACTCGCAGGTTACACCGTTACCCCTGCAGAGGGTGATCCCATCGCTGTAACAGAGACTGAGGGCGTATATACCTTCATCATGCCCAACTGCGATGTGACTGTATTCGCCACGTTCAACAAGATTCCACAACTCTATCTGTGCACTAAGCCCACAGATCCTAGTGTTTCGGAGTGGCCTAAGGAGGCTATGACAAAGCAAAATGATGGTTCATGGGTCATCACAAAGACAACCGATGACATGCTTACATTCTGCTTCTACGACCAGGATAACACACGATATGGAAGTACGCGCGAAGACCACTATTACGACATCGACAACACCAACCTTGGTACG
>JAEEJI010000275.1 GCA_016281825.1 Muribaculaceae bacterium
GAAAGACCACGCCCGAAGAGATGGAGCGTGGCATGAAAGATGTGAAACTCGTGTTTCAAATCAACCACACTATGCCCTATACCGAGGAGTATAACAACCTGGTGAAAGAACTTTTTGGCGATAACCTGGGCGAAGGTGCCATGGTGATGCCTCCGCTCAAGGGCGTGTGCTTCGACAGGGTGAAGATTGGCAAAAATGTGATGATCATGCCCGACTGCCTGATGATGTCGCGAGGCGGCATCACCATCGACGACGATGCCATGATAGCCGCCAATGTGCAACTCATCAGCAACAACCATGACTTGAACGACCGGGCGCTGCTCATCTGCAAGCCTGTGCACATAGGCCGCAAGGCTTGGATTGGCGCAGGTGCCACCATTCTGCCCGGTGTTACTGTTGGCGAGAATGCCGTTGTGGCTGCTGGTGCTGTGGTGACTAAGGATGTTGCCCCCAACACCATAGTGGGTGGCAATCCTGCAAAATTTATCAAAAATGTCTAAATACACATTACGAACCGCCATTTGCCGGGAAAACTGACATATCCCGGCAGGTGGATGGGTCATAAATTTAAGAACATGAGAATAAAAGGTCTGCTGATAGCATCATTGATGAGTGTGGCAGGATTTGCACAGGGCGTGATTGATGTGCACAGCCACATGATCACACCCGAGTTCGTGTCGGCACTGGAACAGGAAGGGCGGCTGATGGATGAGGGCTTCCCGCTGCCAAAATATGATGTTGAAAGTCATTTGAAATGGATGGATGAAGCCGGTGTTCAGACATCGGTGTTGACGCTGGCAGCCCCACAGCCCACTTCGGCCCTTGTGGTGAGAAAGACCAACGGGGAGGCAGCTCGCATCAAGCGAGAGTATCCTGGTCGATACTTGTTTTGTGCCGCACTGCCACTGCCCGATGTTGACGCTGCCATCCGCGAGGTGAAATATGCGCTCGACACATTAGGGGCCGACGGCATCAAACTGGCTACGAATGTGCAGGGACAGTATCTTGGAGCTCCAGAACTGGACACCCTTTTCTCGGTGCTCAACGAGCGTCAGGCGGTAGTCATTCTGCATCCGCATCGCCCCGAGCCCGTGAATCGTGAGGTGATGGCCCAGACACCCCTTGCCATGCAGGAATATCTGTCCGAAACGACCCGTGCCGTGACCAACATGATAAGCCGCAATGTGCTGGCGCGCTACCCAAATGTCAAGGTGGTGGTGCCACATTGTGGTGCCTATCTGCCCTTGGCAGTGCCTCGCATGAAGTCGCTCGCACCCGTCATGCAAGCTAACAAGCTGGTGGGCGATATTGACTGGGAGGCCAACCTCTCGGCTCTTTACTATGACCTCGCAGGTGCACACTCGCCCGAAGTCATTCGCATGATGCTCACCATCACCACACCCGACCATCTGCTCTATGGTTCCGACTACCCCTATGTGGCGCCACAAGTGCTCACTCAGGGCCTTGCGAGAATGAAGCAATACCTGACCACCGAGCCCGATCTCGCACCTTACAAGGAAATGATATTTTGGCAGAATGCCAAGTGGCTATTTGGTCAAAAGGATGAAAAGCCGTCGGCCAACAAGCAAGATGTGAATTCAATGCTTGTGCGCATTGCTGAAATCGAGGTTTTTCCGCAGTACCTGGAAGAGTACTTGGCTTTTGCCAACGAGGTAGATCGTCTCAGTGTGGAGCGCGAGCCTGGTGTCGTGTGTCTGTTCCCGATGCAGAGCGCCGAGAATCCATCACTCATTCGCATCCTCGAAATCTATGCATCCGAGAAGGCCTATCAGAGTCACCTGAAGACCGACCACTTCCAGAAGTACAAGCAGGGCACACTCCACATGGTGAAGGATTTGAAACTGCCTGCCATGAACCCGCTTGACCCTGAGATGATGAAAATGATATTCAAAAAGCAACGATAACATGGAATACATAAAACTTGGAAACTCCGACTTGCGCGTGTCGCGCATCTGCCTTGGGTGCATGGGGTTTGGTAACCCTACCATCGGTCAGCACTCGTGGACGATTGGCGAGGAACCCACGCGTGAGATTATCAGGCGTTCGCTCGATTTGGGTGTGAACTTCTTTGATACGGCCATTGCCTATCAGTTGGGCACTTCTGAACAGTTTGTAGGACACGCATTGCGTGACATGGCAAAGCGTGACGATGTGGTTGTTGCCACGAAGTTCCTGCCTCGCACCGACGAGGAAATCCAGAAGGGCATAGATGGGCGGCAGCATGTGCTGAACAACATCGACCTAAGCCTGCAGCACCTGGGCATAGATTATGTAGACCTTTACATCTACCATATCTGGGACTACAAGACTCCCGCCGAGGAGATTCTTGAGGGCATGAACGAAGCGGTGACCTCGGGCAAAGTGCGCTACATAGGCATTGCCAATGCTTATGCCTATCAAGTGGCTAAAATGAATGCGCTGGCCGAAAAGAAGGGATGGGCAAAGTTCATCTCGGTACAAAACCACTACAACCTGATTATGCGCGAGGAGGAACGCGAGATGTTCCCCTACTGCCATGAGGAGAATATC
>JAEEJI010000276.1 GCA_016281825.1 Muribaculaceae bacterium
AGATTGCCTGGCAAACGCGTCAGTGCCTGGGCGATAAGGTCGCGGCTGAAGTGCATGCCTGGTGAATGGGCTTGCATCACGGCGGTGTTACCATAGATGTCGATAACCAAACCAGGCAGGAAATCGCCCTCACCATGCACCAGACGGAAGGCGTTGTTGTCATCACGCATCAGACCCAACGATAACCTCACCCGTAATGCATCGCGCAGGCGCTGCTCAAAAAATGCCCCATCAATGGCGGTGTCGTCAAATGTCAGCATACGCACCGCGATACTGCCAATTTGGTAATGACCGTTGCCGATGAGCGTGCCGTTGTGCGAGTAAACAGTCACCAGGTCGCCTTCCTCGATGGTGTCGTCGCCATGAGAAATAGCCCCGCTGAACACCCAAGGGTGGAACCGCTTCAGCGACTCCTCCTTGCCTTTCTTTAATATGACTCTCTTGTACATCTTACTTGATCAGGAAGCGGTAAACGTCATTGATGTTGGCATATAGCAACAGGAGTATCAGCAAGGCCAAGCCAATGTTCAAGGCGATGTTCATCACCTTTTCGCTGGGTTTCCAACCAGTAATCATCTCGATGAGCAGGAACAGCACATAACCACCATCCAGAATGGGGATGGGCAAGATGTTCATCACTGCCAGAATCACCGCCAAGAATGCCGTGATGTTCCAGAAGTCCAGCCAGTTCCACTTATCGGGGAAGATACTGCCAATGGCACCGAAGCCACCCAACGACTTGGCACCCTCGGGGGTAGCCACCATCTTCAAGCTCTGAACATAGGTCGACAACTTCTCCCAACCCATTTGGATGCCGCGTGGCACCGACTGGAAGATGTTGTAGTGCTTCATCGTTGTCTTGAAAATCTTGGTGGGGTCGGTGAGCTGGATGCCCAATTTGCCATCACCATCCACCTCAGCCTGCGTCTGCATGGTCTTGCCATCACGCATATAGGTAATGGTCGCAGTCGTGCCTTTATACTTGAGCAGGGCAGGTGTGAGTTCGGTGTAGCTGGGAGTAGTGTCGCTGTTCACTGCGAGGATGCGGTCGCCTTGGCGCAGGCCAGCCTTCTCGGCACCCATGTTACTTTGGGTCTGAGAGATGACCACGGGCAAACGAATTGCCATCAGTTGGTTCCCAGCCTCGGCCTCTTTGTTCAACTCAAAGATAAATTTGTCGGGCAAAGTAATATTTACCGTATCACCGCTGCGCAGCACCTGAACCTGATGCGCCATAGAAATTTTGGTCAACTGTTCACCACTATAATAGGTTAGTGGTTCGCCATCCGCCGCCAACAGGATGTCTCCATCTTGGAATCCTACCTTGTGGTAGGTCTCGCAATAGTTCATACCCTCGGTGGCGTCGCTGAAGTTGATCAACAACTCACCATACGCCCACACAATCCCGGCATAGATGACGATGGCCATCAAGAAATTAAACAGCACACCGCCAATCATCACCAGCAGGCGCTGCCAGGCCGGGCGAGAGCGGAACTCCCACGGTTCGGCCTTCTCGCTCAACTGGTCGGCACTGGTGGTCTCGTCGACCATGCCGGCAATGGAGCAGTAACCGCCCAAGGGAATCCAGCCGATGCCGAAGACTGTGTCACGCCAACTTGCTTTTTCGCTAACAGTTTCTTGAATCTCGCTACTTGTTTCTTTCTTCTTGTTGCTTGCTTCTTGCTTCTCCTCTTTTTCCTCTTCTTCAGGGTCAGCAGGGTTGCGCTTGAACAAGTCGAGCTGATGGTTCTTCGGATCCCAGCGAAGGATAGAGAACTTGGGGTTGAAGAACATATAGAACTTGTTGACGCGCATGCCAAACAGGCGAGCGAATGAGTAGTGCCCAAACTCATGGACAATAACTAAGAGGCTCAGCGACAGAATCATCTCCAGGGCCTTGACCCAGAATGTCGCTGAACCGAACATTTCAATCAGGTTGTTGATAAAATTCATTATTGTTTATTATCTGTTTTCTATTTTGATTGTCGTTTTATACCCCCTCTCCCCGAGAGGGGTAGGGGTGAGGCTTGATTAAATCAGCGACATCGCATAGGCTCTCGCCTCGTTGTTGCATGCCACATAGTCTTCATAGGTGGGATTCATCACATTGGGAAGCCGCCCCATGGTCTCCTCGATGATGCGGTGAATGTCGTTAAACCCGATGGCATCGCGCAAGAAAGCCGCCACAGCAATCTCGTTGGCAGCGTTCATCGCGCAAGGCATGGTGCCACCAGTTCGGGTAGCGCGATAGGCGGTGTCAAGCAAAGGGAATTTCTTCAGATCAGGTTTCTCGAAGGTGAGATTGGCATAGTCGCTCAGACTCATCTTGTAGTCGGGGGTGCTCAGGCGATTTCCGGGCAAGCCCAGCGCATAGCGGATGGGCAGATGCATATCGGGCAGACCCAACTGTGCCTTGACCGAACCGTCGCAGAACTCTACCATCGAGTGCACGATGCTCTGCGGGTGTACGACAATCTCGATGCGGTCCTCGCTGACGCCGTAGAGCCACTTGGCCTCGATCATCTCGAACCCCTTGTTCATCATCGTGGCGCTGTCGATGGTGATTTTTGCACCCATCGACCAGTTGGGATGCTTCAGTGCGTCGCTGGCGTGCTTGACCGCTAGATCTTCGATGGGCGTGGTGCGGAACGGGCCGCCCGAGGCGGTGAGAATGAGTTTCTCGATATCCTCGTGGCGTTCTCCTATCAAGCATTGGTAGAAGGCGCCATGCTCGCTGTCCACAGGATAAAGCACGGTTTCCGAGCCCTGAAGCAAACGGTTGATGAGTTCGCCTGCCACGACCAGTGTCTCTTTGTTCGCCAAGGCAATGCGTTTGCCTGCACCAATGGCGGCGATGGTCGGCTCAAGGCCACTGTAGCCCACCATGGCGGTAACCACAGTGTCGACCTCAGGGGCGGTCACTGCCTCGGCGATGGCTGCCGCGCCGCTCTGCACCTCGATGGGCAGGTCGGCCAACGCGTCACGCACGGTAGCGTAGAGGGTTGGCTCACCGATGATGACCAGTTGCGGCACGAAGCGCCGTGCTTGTTCAATCAGCAGGTCGCTGCTGGTGTTTGCCACCAGCAGATGTGCCTTGAAGCGCTGCGGGTACTCGGCAATGATGTCTAGCGTCTGGCGACCGATAGAACCCGTACTGCCCAGGATGGCTATGTTGCGAATGTCTCCTTCCATGCTTTTTTTCGTTATAATCGGGCAAAATTACACATTTCTCCCCAATTTTTCATCATTTGCGCCACATTCTTATGTTATTTTCACAAATTCAATTTCTTATATCAAATCTCTAAACATTAAACTTTGTGAAATTGCTGGAAATGTTTCGCTGTGTCAGAAAAAATGAGTAATTTCGTTGCTTGTAAATTATTGATACGAACCATTTATATATTTAGACAATGAAAGAGAAGATCAAAGAGCTTTTCAAAGCACGCTTTGGCACCGAAGGAGCCATTTACGCCTCGGCAGGCCGCATCAATCTTATCGGTGAACATACCGATTACAATGGTGGATTTGTTTTTCCAGGCGCCATTGATAAATGCATCATGGCCGAAATCAACATCAATGGTACTGACCTCGTGCGCGCCTATAGCGCAGACTTGGATGACTACTGCGAGTTCGGCTTGCGCGAAGAGGACGCCCCCGACAAGCAGTGGGCACGCTATATCTTTGGCGTGTGTCGCGAGATTATCAAGCGCGGTTTCACAGTCAAGGGCTTTGACACCGTCTTTGCAGGCAATGTGCCCTTGGGCGCAGGTCTGTCGTCAAGTGCCGCACTCGAGTCGTGCTTCGCATTTGCGTTGAACGATCTGTTTAATGACAACAAGATTGACAAGTTCGAGCTGGCACTCATCGGCCAGTCAACCGAGCACAACTACTGCGGGGTGAACTGCGGCATCATGGACCAGTTTGCCTCGGTATTCGGCAAGAAGGACTGCCTGATGCGTTTGGATTGCCGCTCGCTAGAACACAAATACTATCCGTTCAAGGCCGATGGCTACAAACTGGTGTTGCTCGACTCTAAGGTGAAGCACGAATTGGTTGATTCGCCATATAACAAACGTCGTGCATCGTGCGAACATGTCGCCAAGACCCTGGGCGTGGAGACCCTGCGTGATGCCGATATGGAGATGCTAGAAGCCGCTAAAGACAAGATCAATGAGGAGGACTTCATGCGCGCCTACTATGTTATCGGCGAGAAGCAGCGCGTGCTCGACGTGTGCGACGCTTTGGAGTGCGGCGATTTTGAGACTGTGGGACGTTGCATGTATGAGACCCACCATGGCCTTTCGAAGGACTATGAGGTAAGTTGCGAGGAGCTTGATTTCCTGAATAATATTGCCCGCGAGTGCGGCGTGACTGGTTCGCGCATCATGGGCGGAGGCTTCGGCGGATGCACCATCAACCTTGTGAAAGATGAGTTGTACGATGACTTCATCGCCACCGCCAAGGCCAAGTTTAACGAGAAATATGGACATGAGCCCGTCGTCTATCCAGTCATTATTAGCGACGGTGCACACAAGTGTGAGTAATGAAAGCGTTTATTGAAACTATCGATTCGCCTAAAGGCGAGATTACCATCTACCGCCTTGTCAACCAGTCGGGAGCAAGTGTGACGCTCTCGACGGTGGGCGCGGGTATCGTAGGCATTGAGGTGCCCGACAGCGAGGGTAACCTGGCCGATGTGGTGCTAGGCTACAAGGATGTCAAGGACTACTTCTATGACGGTCCTTGCGCAGGCAAAGTACCAGGCCGCTATGCTAACCGCATCGCCCGTGGACACCTTGTGGTCGACGGAAAGACCTATCAGTTGAATATCAACAATGGCCCAAACGCGCTGCATGGAGGCCCCGAGGGTTTCCAGAACCAGATCTGGGACTGCGAGATGATTGGGAGCGACACCGTGGTGTTCTCACTCTTCAGCCCCGACGGCGACGATCATTATCCTGGCAACCTCACGGCCCGCGTAGCGTATACCTGGACCGAGGACAACATCCTCAAGCTTGAGCTTAGTGCCGACACCGACGCACCCACCGTGGTCAACCTGACCAATCATACCTACTTTAATCTAGGTGGTGAGGACAGCGGTTCAATGCTTGATCACGAACTGCAGCTGCGTTGCGCTCGTTATCTGCCCACCGATGACACGCTCATCCCCACGGGCGAGATGGCACCCGTTGCAGGCACACCCATGGACTTCACCCAGCTGAAGCCTATCGGGCAGGACATCAAGCAGGACTTCCCTGCGCTGAACTTTGGCAAGGGTTATGACAACTGCTGGATCATCGATGATGACAGTGTCACCGCAGACGGACTGAAGGTCGCAGCCACTCTCATCGACCGCAAGAGCGGACGCAAACTGGATGTGCTCACCGACCAACCAGCCGCGCAAGTCTATACTGGCAACTGGCTGGCTGGGTCGCCTGTGAGTAAGAGTGGACGCAGCTACAACGACTTTGATGGCGTGGCAATCGAGTGCCAGGGACTGCCCGACGCACCCAACCAGCCCGACTTCCCGTCGCAGCTGCTCACACCCGATGGCGACTACAACCGCGTCATCTTCTTCGCTTTCTCAACAATTTAAAGTAATGTTTTGTGGGCGATGGTTCTGCCATCGCCAAAAATTCTTAATTCTTAATTCAAAATTGAAACCTACACTATTTGTATTGGCCGCTGGCATGGGTAGCCGTTATGGCGGTCTGAAGCAATTGGATGGCCTGGGACCTCACGGCGAGACCATCATGGACTATTCTATCTACGATGCCATCCAAGCCGGCTTCGGCAAGGTGGTGTTTGTCATCCGCAAAGACTTTGAGCAGGACTTCCGCGAGAAGATTCTCTCAAAATACGAGGGCCACATTCCTGTCGAGGTGGTCTTCCAGTCGGTAAACGACCTGCCCGAGGGGTTCGCCTGCCCGCCCGAGCGTGTCAAGCCTTGGGGCACCAACCACGCCCTGCTCATGGGCAAGGACGTGATACACGAGCCCTTCGCCATCATCAACAGTGACGACTACTATGGCCGTAACAGCTTCGAGGTCATGGCGGAGGAACTCTCCAACCTACCCGAGGGTAGCAAGAACTGCTACAGCATGGTGGGCTTCAAAGTGGGCAATACCATGAGTGAGAGCGGAACTGTGTCGCGTGGTGTGTGCTGCACTGAGGAAGGATTCCTCACCGGCGTGGTCGAGCGCACGAGCATTGGCTATGACGAGAACCACGACATCACCTTCACCGACGAGAATGACAAGGTGCAACACCTGGCATTTGACACTCCCGTGTCGATGAACTTCTGGGGCTTCACACCCGACTATTTCGCTTATAGCGAGGAGTGCTTTATCGACTTCTTGAAAGAGAACATCGATAAGCCCAAGTCGGAGTTCTTTATCCCTACTGTGGTCAACAAGTTGGTCGAGGACCGCGTCGCTGATGTCAAGGTGCTCACTACCGAGAGCAAATGGTTTGGCGTTACCTATAGCGCCGACCGCCAGGGCGTGGTCGACAAGTTCGCCTCCCTCCATGCCGACGGCACCTATCCCGAAAGCTTGTTCGGGTAAAAGGTTTCTAAAAAAGATGCGGGTCGCAACCAAAGTTGTGACCCGCATTGTTATTGTCATGTCAAGTAGTGCGAAACGCAGTTTCGTAAGACAGCTACCGCCGCTCGACCAGGATGATGCCTGCCAACACCAGTGCGCACCCCAGCAGCCCCACGACCCCGATGCTCTCGCCATAGATGCACCATGCCGCTGCCACCGAGATGACTGGGCTCAAGTACAAATAGTTGGCGGTTAGGATGGCTCCCAAGCGCACAGTGACTTCGCCCCATACAAAGAAAGCGAGCATCGAGCACACCAGCGACAGGAACAAGAAATTGCCGATGACAACAGGTTCGGTGAGCGTTGATAGATGGAGTGGCCCTTGCCAAAGCATAGTGGGCAAGGCGAACAATATGCCATAAAAGAAGGTCTTGCGAGTGATATCCAAGATACTGCAACGCTGATTCAGCCGTTTGAGGATGATGGAATAGATGGACCACGATGCTGCGGCAAGAATGGCCAACAGGTCACCCAGCAGTCCGTCACCCCACACAAAGCCACCATAGAACGTGAGAAACCCCACACCGACAAATGCCACAATCGAACCCACCAACTTCAACCAAGTGAATCGCTCCTCTTTCAAGAAAATGGCCGCCAATAAAGTAGTAAACAGTGAGTTGAGTGATACAAGGATGGCGACATCGGTCACTAATGTCAACTTCAATGCCGTGTTCTCAAAGATGAAGTAGAATGTACCACCCAGCAGTCCCAGTACGGCCATCAACGCTTCATCACGCAACGGATAAACGCGTAGACGGAACTTTGACCACGCAGCAAGACCCAGGTATGCCACCACCGAACGATAGATGAAAATCTCGGTAGGGGAGAGGTCGTAGTCTAGCAACACCTTGGTGTTGACAAACGAAACGCCCCACACGAAGATTACAACTAGGGCCAGCAAATGATATTTCAACTTTGAGAAGTCCATCGTAGTGGTTAAAAAGCTCGCAAAATTACAGCTTTTTAGCGACAAGACAATCATCAGAGCAGGAAAAACACAGCAATGGAGCCATAACCTTTATAAAAACTCTTTTCTCAATTTAAAAAAATCTCAATTCTCAACAAAAAACTGACAACTAACCACCGATAACTGAAAACTTATTTGTATCTTTGCACCACAATGTGACGAGACATGAGCGAACTGATTAACCGAGACGCATATATCAAGAGATTTGACCGATTCCTTGACGAAAAGAAGATGCGCAAGACACCCGAGCGTTTTGCCATCCTCAAGCGCATTCTCACTTTTCAGTCGCATTTCACAATCGAAACGTTGATGCAAAGCATGGAAGAAGACTCGTTTCATGTGAGCCGGGCGACGCTTTACAATACCATCCAGTTGCTGGTCGAGGCCCAGCTGGTGCGCCGTCATGTTTTTGAGGGGTTACAGGTACAGTATGAGAAGGCGGGTGCCACGCCGCACAGTCATCTCATTTGCACAAGTTGCGGAAAAGTCAAGGAGGTGCGTGACGCCAATTTCATTTCCTATATGAACGCACGCAAATTCACGGCATTCACCACCGACTTTTACTCGCTTTATGTCTATGGCACTTGCAGTACCTGTGCCCGCAAGATGAAGAAACGAAAAGCCCTTAATTCTTAATTCTCAATTAAATAAGGATGAAAGTAGACGTATTGTTAGGATTACAATGGGGTGACGAAGGCAAAGGAAAAGTTGTCGACGTCTTGACTCCGCGTTATAATATTGTGGCGCGTTTCCAGGGCGGCCCTAATGCCGGACACACCTTGGAGTTTGAGAGCCATCACTATGTGCTGCGCTCCATTCCGTCGGGAATTTTCCAGCGGGGTCAAATTAACGTCATCGGTAATGGCGTGGTGCTTGACCCAGTGCTCTTTATGGAGGAAGCTAACGACCTAGAAAAGAGTGGGGTAGACCTCAAGCACATCTTAAAGATCTCGCGCAAGGCCCACTTGATTATGCCCACGCACCGTCTGTTAGATGCCGCCAACGAGCGCATGAAAGGCGACCGTAAGGTGGGCACTACCGGCAAGGGCATCGGCCCGACCTATACCGATAAGATCAGCCGGCACGGCCTACGTGTGGGCGACATCGCCGAGAACTTTGAACAGAAATACCAGGCAGCTAAGCAGCGCCACATCGCCTTACTGACTTCTATGGGAAGCGAGGTAGATGTCACCGCACTTGAGGCTCGATGGATGCAAGGCATCGAATACCTCAAGCAGTTTGATATCATCGATAGTGAGTTCTTTATCAACAAGCAGTTGGACGAGGGCAAGAGTGTGCTCTGCGAGGGCGCACAAGGAACGATGCTTGACATCGACTTTGGCTCTTATCCGTTCGTCACTTCGTCAAACACCATCTGCGCAGGTGCCTGTGCCGGACTGGGTGTAGCGCCCCGCAAAATTGGTGAGGTATATGGCATCTTCAAGGCCTACTGCACCCGCGTGGGAGCGGGACCGTTCCCCACCGAATTGTTCGACGAGACCGGTGCCGAGATTCGCCGTATCGGACATGAGTATGGAGCCGTTACCGGCCGTGAACGCCGCTGTGGCTGGATTGACCTTGTGGCCTTGCGCTACACCATCATGCTCAATGGCGTGACTCAGCTCATCATGATGAAGAGCGACGTGCTCGACGGCTTTGACACCATCAAGGCATGCGATGCCTACGAGGTGAACGGCAAGGTCACACGTGACTTCCCATTCTCGATTGAGCAAGGAATCAAACCCATCTACACTGAGCTTCCGGGATGGAAGACCGACATGACGCACCTCACCAGCGAGGACCAGTTCCCCAAGGCCTTCAGTGACTACATCGCCTTCCTCGAGGAGAAGCTGGGTGTACCCATCACCATCGTCTCGGTCGGCCCCGACCGCCAACAGACCATCATTCGTAAACACTAAACTTTTAAACCATAAACAACAAAACTAAATTATCATGGCAAACGTAAAACCGTTCCGTGGTCTGAGACCACCCCGTGAGTATGTACAGGAAGTAGCATCGAAGCCCTACGACGTCCTCTCAAGCGACGAGGCACGCATCGAGGCTGGCGACAATGAGAAGTCGCTCTACCACATCATCAAACCGGAGATTGATTTTGAACCGGGCACCGAGGAGAACGACCCCAAGGTCTATGACCGCGCAGTCGTCAACTTCAAGAAGTTCCAGGACAAGGGCTGGCTCGTTCAGGACGATGAGGAGAAGTACTATATCTACGCCCAGACGATGGATGGCCGCACACAGTATGGCATCGTGGTTGCAGCTAACTATAAAGACTATGTTGAGGGCCGCATCAAGAAGCATGAGCTCACCCGCCGCGAGAAGGAGGTTGACCGCATGCACCACATCGAGATCAATAACGCCAACATCGAGCCGGTGTTCTGGGCATTCCCTACCAACCCCGTGCTGGAGCAGGTCATCGCCGACACCGCCAAGATGGCTCCCGAATATGACTTCGTGAGCGAGGACGGCATTGGCCACACCTTGTGGGTCATCAGCGACCCCGCTGTCATCAAGACCATCACCGATGCGTTCGAGGCTATACCTTATTTATATATTGCCGATGGTCACCACCGCACCGCTGCTGCGGCACACGTGGGTGAGGAGAAGGCAAAGGCCGACCCCAACCACACGGGCAAGGAGGAGTATTGCTACCTCTTGGCTGTGTGCTTCCCGCAGAACCACCTCAAGGTGATGGACTACAACCGTGTCATCACCGACCTCAACGGCCTCACCGACGAGGAGTTCCTCGCCAAGGTTGCCGAGCACTTTGATGTTGAGGAGAAGGGCACCGAGATCTATCATCCCGCCTGCCTGCACAACTTCTCGCTCTACCTCGGTGGCAAGTGGTATTCACTGACCGCCAAGCCTGGCACCTACGATGACAACGATCCTATCGGCGTGCTCGATGTCAAGATCTCGAGCGATTACATTCTGCGCGACATCCTGGGCATCACCGACCTACGTACCGACAAGCGCATCGATTTCGTTGGCGGTATCCGCGGCTTGGGCGAGCTCAAGGATCGCGTTGATTCGGGCGAGATGAAGGTCGCTCTGGCACTCTATCCTGTGACCATGCAGCAGATCATCGACATCGCCGACACCGGCAACATCATGCCGCCCAAGGCCACTTGGTTTGAGCCCAAGCTCCGCTCTGGACTCATCATCCACAAGCTCGACTAACAGGTATCAGGGCTCGCTGAAGCGAGTTTTCAGAGGTCAGGGCGCTTCGCGCTTTCAGCAATTGACCCCTGATGGCTCGCAGTAGCGAGCCCTGATTTTTTACACTCACTTCTCTTATGATTACTACCCCCGCCACCCTCAAACAATTGGAAGGACTGGCCGAATACTTCAAGTCAGTTCCTTACGACGTCACTCGCAAGAGTCTCTACTCGGCAAATGAACTCTATGCCGGGTTTGACTTCAACGACCCGCAATCGTTCGAGACCTGCTTCGACACGCGCGTATACCGCCACTTTCTCGACGGCGGCAAACGCGCAGAGTTGGCCGTAGAGTCACTGGCGCGCACCCTGCACGACCATGGCATACACTTGGCGATGGACGCCTTCTTTAAAACTTACGACTCCCGCCAGTGTGTTGGCGTCATGGGGGGCCATGCCAATCTGCGCACCGCGCCCTCATTCCGTCAAGTGGCACTAATCAGTAAACGACTTACCGAGATGGGATTCTATATGCTCAGTGGTGGCGGGCCCGGTGCTATGGAGGCGACCCATCTAGGAGCCTGGATGGCGGGACGCACGGAGGCCGAACTGGATGACGCATTGGCAATACTCAGTGCTGCGCCGTCGTTCCATGACGAGGGGTGGCTTGCTACTGCCATGCAAGTCATCGAGCGATACCCCCAAGAAAAAGGCTACGTTAGTCTGGGTATTCCTACTTGGCTCTATGGGCACGAACCCACCACACCATTTGCCACGCACATCGCTAAGTTCTTTGAGAACAGCATCCGTGAGGACAGCATTCTGACTCTTGCCTATGGTGGCATCATCTACACACCGGGCAGTGCTGGCACCATGCAGGAAATCTTCCAAGACGCAGTGCAAAATCATTACCTTTCTTTTGGCTTCGCTAGCCCAATGATCTTTGTGGGCAGAAAGTTCTGGACCCAAGAGATGCCCGTCTATCCCTTCCTGCAAAGCATGATGGAGGCGGGCAAATACAAAAACTTGCTCCTCTGCCTCACCGACGGCCCCGACGAAATCCTCGCCGAACTCACTCGCTTCCGAGAACAAGGAGTATGAAAAATCGAAAGGCGAACCGCATTGCTTGGTACGAGCAGCATCCCGAATTGGTTGCTAATCCTTCGATGAAACGCCGAAAGGACGAGCATGACTACACCGAACGATGCATCTACTTGCTAACCATGTGTACAGATGGCAGGCATGCATTGTTTGGGAAGTTGCAGCAAGCGGATGCCAACCATGCCACACCTTGGGTACAACCCAGTTCATTGGGTCTAAGTGTCATCGACCGATGGTCTGCTATCGGCATCGAGCAGCCCTAGATCCAAAGCGTGGCTTTTCAATTGATGCCTGACCATGTGCATGGCATCCTTTTCGTGACCGATCGGTTGCCACGTCATCTAGGTCACTATGTGAGTCGCTTCAAGTCCAAGTGCACCCAGGCTATGCATAGCATGTCGGTGTACTCCGAGACGCAGTCTCGGACAGAAACGCTCTGGGAGAAGACAAATACAAGAACCTCCTCCTTTGCCTCACCGACGGCCCCGACGAAATCCTCGCCGAGCTCACCCACTTCCGAGATAACAATAAAAGCTAGAGGTTGTTTTTAACAGAGCATGAAGACAACGCTGGTGGTTTCGATTAGGAAACCACCAGCGTTTGTTTAGATGGGGTGGGGCGATGACCCCTGAAAGCGCGTAAGCGCCCTGCCCCCTGAAAGCGCGTTAGCGCCCTGACCTCTGACCCCTATTTATTCACTTGGAAGCGGTTGAAGCCGTCCTTGAGGTGGGCGACGACCTGGTTGGCTGCTGCCAGACCAGCGTTGATGTTTGCCTCGGCGGTCTGAGCACCCATCTTCTTCGGGGTGAAGAAGACGCGGTCGCCATACTTCTCCTCAAGCTCGGCGGCGTTGTCGGGCTTCACATCGGCGATGTAACGGAAGTCGGGACGGGCCTCGAAAGCCTCGGCCAGACTCTCCTCGTCAATGACCTCCTTGCGGGCAGCGTTGATGAGCACGGCACCCTTCGGCATCATCTCAACCAGACGCAGGCCGACAGACTTCTTGGTCTCGGGCGTGGCGGGAATGTGAAGGCTCACAAATTGGTTGTTCTTGTACAAGTCCTCCAGGTTGTGGATGGGCTCGACACCCTCGGCAATCATAGCCTCGTCCTTGACCCAGGGATCAAAGGCGCTGACCTTCATGCCGAAGCCCTTGGCGATGCGGGCTACATTGCGGCCCACGGCGCCGAAGGCGTGGATACCCAGTGTCTTGCCGAGCAACTCGGTGCCCGACGTGCCATTGTAGCGGTTGCGGATGAGCGTGACCATCATGCCCAGCACCAGTTCGGCAACAGCATTAGCGTTCTGACCAGGGGTGTTCATGACGCACACGCCGTGAGCGGTGGCCTCGGCGAGGTCGATGTTGTCATAACCGGCACCCGCACGGACGACAACCTTCAATAGCTTGGCGGCGTCAAACACTTCCTTGTCAACCTTGTCACTGCGGACAATCAGACCTGCTGCGTCGGCAACGGCAGCAATCATATCGGCCTTGGTACCTTTCTCGACGAGCACAAGCTCATGGCTGCCAGCCTCAACAACTTCCTTGATACCCTTGACTGCTACGGGAGCAAAGGGCTTCTCGGTTGCAACTAATATCTTCATCTTATTTTAATTGAGAATTGAGAATTGAAAAACATTGTGCATTATGCATTGTGCATTGATTAGTGTTTTGCCTCGAACTCCTTCATGGCGTCGACGAGAACCTTGACGCTGGCGAGGGGCAGGGCGTTGTAGAGCGATGCGCGGAAGCCGCCAACCGAACGGTGACCCTTGATGCCAACGATGCCCTTGCTGGTGGCAAAGTCGAGGAAGTCCTTCTCAAGTTCTTTGTACTCGGGCTTCATGACGAAGCAGACGTTCATGATAGAACGGTCCTCGGGATGCACGGTACCCACAAACAGGCGGCTCGAGTCGATGGCGTCGTAGAGCACGGCAGCCTTCTCCTCGTCGATGCGCTGCATCTCCTTGATGCCGCCAATCTCCTTGTACCACTTCAGCGTCTGCAGAGCGGCATAGATGGGGAACACGGGAGGTGTGTTGAACATCGAACCCTTCTCAACATGGGTCTTGTAGTTGAGCATCGTGGGCAACTCACGACCCGACTGTCCCAGGACATCCTCCTTGATGATGACGAAGGTCACACCGGCGGGGGCAATGTTCTTCTGAGCGCCACCATAGATGAGGTCATACTTGCTCACGTCAACGGGACGCGAGAAGATGTCACTCGACATGTCGGCAACCATGCGCACGGGCACGTCATAGTCCTCACGAATCTCAGTACCGTAGATGGTGTTGTTGGTGGTGATGTGGAAGTAGTCAACATCGGTAGGCACCTGATAGCCCTTGGGGATGTAGGTATAGTTGTCCTCCTTCGACGAACCGACCTCGATGACCTCACCGAAGAGCTTGGCCTCCTTGATGGCCTTGTTTGCCCATGTGCCGGTGTTCAGGTAAGCAGCCTTGGTCTTGAGCAGGTTCATAGGAACCATGCAGAACTGTGTGCTAGCGCCACCACCCAGGAACAGAACGCGGTAGCCAGCGGGGATGTCAAGCAGCTCCTTGAACAAAGCTTCAACCTCGTCCATCACAGCGGTGAACTCCTTGCTGCGGTGAGAAATCTCCAGGATTGACAGGCCGGTGCCTGCAAAGTCGCGGATAGCATCAACGCAATGGTCGATGGTGTACTGACTCAGGATCGAAGGTCCTGCATAGAAATTGTGCTTCTTCATAATGTGTAATTAATGTTGTTAGTATAGAAGATAATTGTAGTTTACAGATGATCGATGATAGATCGTTGACTGGCGTCTAACATCTAAAACGTAATTTAAATTAGTTGTCGCAAAGTTAGACAAAATCCTCCAATTGCGAAAACAAATCTTAAATATTATTTTTCGTTAACTTTTCGTTGGATTTGACAATTTGACACGTTTTAAATGCTTAATGCATTGCGCGGTAGCCCATTTTACATTTATTAACAACCAAATGTTACTATTTCGCTGATTTTGAAGCGAAAATGATTTTTTGTTTTTTCGTGATGAATTGGGCCGATTGTTGAAAAAAGTTGAAAATCCGTATTTTTCTTGTCGAAAATTGTGCGTACTTCAAAAATTTGCCCTATATTTGTAACGTGATTTGAGACAGTTCTAAAAACTCTATCAAATGATATACATTAATTAATAAACCTTTTAATTTTTGATCATGGAAGTTCAGAAAATTATGCAGCATCTGGAGCAGAAGCATCCAGGTGAGTTGGAATTCCTCCAGGCAGTGC
>JAEEJI010000277.1 GCA_016281825.1 Muribaculaceae bacterium
CTGTACCTGGGCTGCTTGCTCATCAAGAATGGCGATGCCGACGGTCAGGTTGCCGGTGCACAAAACACGACTGGCAACGTGCTTCGTGCCGCCTTCCAGGTGCTGAAGACCGCTCCCGGCATCAAGGTGGTGAGCGGCGCGTTTATCATGTTGCTGCCCGAGGGTTCGCCCTACGGTGAGCGTGGCATCATGGTATTTGGCGACTGCGCCGTACTCCCGAACCCCTCTGCTGAAGAGCTTGCCCAAATCGCTGTTTCGACCGAAAAGACTGCCCGCGATCTTGCCGGCATCGACCCGAAGGTGGCGATGTTGAGTTTCTCGACCAAGGGTAGCGCGAGCCACGATAACGTGACGAAGGTGGTTGAGGCCACGCGTCTGGCCCGCGAGATGAACCCCGCCATGAAGATTGACGGCGAGTTGCAGGCCGATGCCGCATTGGTGCCCAGCGTGGGTGCCAGCAAGGCTCCTGGCAGCGAGATTGCCGGTCACGCCAATGTACTCGTATTCCCCGACTTGGGTGTGGGCAACATTGCATATAAGTTGGTCCAGCGTCTGGCCGGTGCCACCGCTGTGGGTCCTGTGCTGCAAGGCCTCGCCGCTCCGGTGAACGACCTGTCTCGCGGCTGCAATGAAGAGGATGTGTACAAGACCATCCTATTGACCTGTAACCAGGCGATCGCTAAAAAGAAAAATTAGTTCCGGCCCCTTTAATCCCCCTAAAGGGGGACTTTCAAAGAGGCTTAATTCTTAATTCATAATTCTTAATTAAATCAATGAATATCTTAGTTTTGAACTGCGGCAGCAGTTCGGTGAAATACAAACTGATTGAGATTAAGGCTAATCAGACGCTTGCTGAAGGCGGCGTGGAGAAGATTGGCCTGCCTGGTGCCTTCATTAAAGAGAAATTTTCTGACGGCACCAAGAAAGTAACCGACCTTGAGGTGAATGACCACACCGGCGCCATCAAGTCGATTTTAAACGCGCTCACCGACCCTACGACTGGCTGCATCAAGAGTTTTGACGAGATTGACGCCGTGGGTCACCGTGTGGTGCATGGTGGCGAGCGTTTCAGCCAGAGCGTGCTGATCAACGATGAAGTAAAGGCCATCATCAAGGAGTGCTATGCCATCGCTCCGCTGCACAACCCCGTGAACATGATGGGCATCGAGGCCATTGAGCAAGTGCTGCCCAACGTGCCCCAGGTCGCCGTGTTCGACACTGCGTTCCACCAGACGATGCCACCGAAGGCTTACATGTATGCCTTGCCCGAGAAATTCTACGTAGAGGACCATGTTCGCCGCTATGGCTTCCACGGTACAAGCCACCGCTTCGTATCGCGCCGCGTTTGCGAGATGCTGGACACCACTCCCGCCGGCAAGAAGATTATCACCTGCCATGTGGGTAATGGTGGCAGCATCACTGCCGTACTCGACGGCAAGAGCATCGACACCAGTATGGGCATGACCCCCGTCGAGGGTCTGATGATGGGTACCCGCGTGGGCGACATCGACCCGGGCGCATTGCTGTTCCTGATGGACAAGCACCACTACGATGCCTACGAGATGAACCAAATCATCAACAAGAAGAGCGGTCTGTCGGGTGTTACGGGCATTTCGAGCGACATGCGCGAGATTGGTCAGGCCATCGATGAAGGCAACAAGAAGGCCCGCTTGGCACTTGACATGTATGAATATCGCATCTTGAAGTATGTGGGTGCCTATGCCGCCGCAATGAATGGAGTGGACATCATCGCCTTTACCGGAGGTGTCGGCGAGAACCAGGCCGAGACGCGCGAGGTGGTGTGCCGCAATCTCGAGTACCTGGGCGTAAAGATTGACCCTGAACTGAACCAGGAAACCCGTTTGGGCAAGGAAGGTGTCATCAGCACTCCCGACAGCCGTGTGAAAGTCGTCGTTGTAATGACCGACGAAGAGTACATGATTGCTCGCGACACCGAGGCCATTCTCGAAGGTCGACAGCCAGAGTAATCAGGGATCAAGGCCTTGGGGCTTTCAAGAGTCAGGACGCTACGCGCTTTCAGGAGTCAGGGCCTTGGAGCTTTCAATGGGTTAAATGTTGCGTTCAATCGCTAAAATTTATTAAATAAAGGTCATCCAAAAGTCATTTTGGGTGACCTTGACTTTAGTAGTCAAGCGTGATAAAAAGTGACATTTTGGGTGTTTTTTAGACTAAAAAGTGTCATTTTTCATAAAAACTCGCAAATTGGTTAAATTGGTGATTTTGCCGCTCTTTAAGGAGTTGAGTGAGTGATATAAGTTTTTTGGAGTAAGGATTTTGGAGTATTGGAAAAATTGAGTACTTTTGACGTGGTTTTAAAACTACGTTTTAACCAATGCATAATGCACAATGCATAATGCACAATTACAACTTGGTGGTCATACTCCACCCTACTCCTCAAACATAGAGAGGGAATGATAAAAGACGCTAAAAAATACTGTTATATAAACAACCAAAAAAACTTTTAAATCGATTTATGGAAATCAAGAATGCATTTGCCGGAACGCTCGAGTCTGGCGACATCTTAATCCAGATTGCTCCGGCCGAAGGCGCCGGTCTGCAGATCGAGCTGGACAGCACCGTAGCTTATCAGTTCGGCGAACAAATCAAGAAAGTGATTACAGAGACCCTGACCGGTCTGGGCATCAACGATGCTAGTGTCAAGGCAACCGACAAGGGGGCGCTTGACTGCACCATTCGTGCTCGCGTGACCGCCGCCGCAGTTCGTGCCACAGGCAAGGACGTTTGGGCCGACTAATCACTCGTGAACCCTGAAACATTAACACTAATTCCATTAGAGAAAAGATATGCAACGCTTAAGAAGAACAATGATGTTCGTCCCGGGAAACAATCCCGCGATGATGGCAGACGCGTTTATCTATGGTCCCGACTCGATTATGCTCGACCTCGAGGACTCCGTGACAATGGCCGAGAAGGATGCTGCCCGCTTGCTGGTGCACAATGCGCTGAAGACCATTGACTATGGCAATACCGAAATGGTTGTCCGCGTGAACCCGCTGAACACCCCCTATGGCAAGAAAGACGTAGAGGCCGTGGTCAAGGCTGGCGTACATGTGATTCGCATGCCCAAGACCGAGACCGCTGATGAGATTCGCGAGCTCGAGGCCGAGATCGTTAAAGTAGAGACCGAACTTGGCTGCGTGGGTCGCACCCAAATCATGGCCGCTATTGAGAGTACACTGGGTGTGATTAACGCCTACGATATCGCCACCGCTTCAAAGCGTATGATGGGTATCGCACTGGGTGCCGAGGACTACAGCGCGAACTTGAAGACTCAGCGCACTCCCGAGGGCATGGAGCTGCTTCTTGCCCGCCAGACCATCGTTGTTGCCGCACGTGCCGCCGGTATTGACGCACTAGACACGGTCTATAGCAACCTGAACGATATGGAGACCTTCCGCAAGGAAGTTGAACTGATCAAGAGCCTTGGATTCGACGGCAAGTCGATTATCAATCCTCGCCAAATCGAGGTGGTGAACGAGGTGTTCGCCCCGAAGGAGAAAGAGATTCAGAAATCGCTGACCATCCTCGCCGCCATCAAGGATGCCGAGAAGCGCGGCAGCGGTGTCATCGCCGTAAACGGCAAGATGGTTGACCGCCCCGTAGTGATTAGAGCACAACGTACCATCGACCTGGCCATCGCGTCGGGCATCATCAAAAAGGAGGACATTTAATCATGAATAGCATCAAAGATCGTGCAGCTCAGATTCAGGAAGCTGCCGCCCGCATGGGCAAAGAGACCTTCAAAGGTACAGCCGAGAAGAACACGATGGCCCGCACCGAGCTAACCGCTCAGGGTGCCAAGGTGGTGACCCTCGAGGAAGCCATTCGCAAGAGCGGCCTGCAAGACGGCATGACCATCTCGTTCCACCACCACTTCCGTGGCGGTGACAAAGTCATCAACATGGTCGTCGCCAAGTTGGCCGAGATGGGCTTCAAGAACCTTCACCTCGCCTCGTCGAGCCTGATTGATGTCCATGAGCCCCTGATTGACCACATCAAGGCTGGTGTCATCACCAAGATTTCGACCTCTGGTCTGCGTGGCAACCTTGCCAAGGAGATCAGCCATGGTCTGATGGAAGAGCCCGTCATCTTCCGTTCGCACGGCGGCCGTGGCAGTGCCATCGCCAATGGTGACCTGAAGATTGATGTCGCTTTCCTGGGTGCCTCGAGCGCTGACCCGATGGGCAACGCCTGCGGTTACAGCCGTTCGGAGAACGCCAAGTCGATTTGCGGTTCGCTGGGTTATGCCCTGCCCGACGCACAATATGCCAAGCACGTGATTATCTTGACTGATGACCTCGTTGCTTATCCCAACACGCCGTTCTCAATCAGCGAGCGCAACGTCGAGAGCGTTGTTGTCGTTGACTCGGTGGGCGACTCGTCGAAGATTTCGTCGGGTGCCATCCGCGACACGAAGAACCCGCGTGACATCCTGCTCGCCAAGCAGGCTGCCAAGGTTATCATCAACAGTGGTTACTTCAAGGAGGGCTTCTCGATTCAGACCGGTTCGGGCGGTGCTTCGTTGGCCGCAGTGAAATATATCCGTCAGAGCATGATTGACCAGGGCATCAAGGCCAGCTTTGCATTGGGTGGCATCACTGCCCACATGGTGAAGATGCACGAGGAGGGTCTGATTGACCGTCTGATTGATGTCCAGTCGTTTGACAAGGTTGCCGCCGAGTCGCTGAAGAGTGACCCGATGCACCAGGAGGTCAGTGCCAACGAGTACGCCAGCTTCGATGAGCCGGGTTCTGCCACTCATAGCCTCGACATCGTGATTCTGTCGGCCCTGGAGGTTGACGTGAACTTCAATGTCAACGTGCTGGTGGGTAGCGACGGTATCATCCGTGGTGCCATCGGTGGCCATCCTGACACCGCCGGCGACTCTGCCTTGTCGATCATTGTTTGCCCGCTGCTGCGTGGCCGCATACCCTGCGTGGTTGACGAGGTTACAACCCACATCACTCCGGGTTCGTCGGTCGATGTTGTTGTCACCGAGTATGGTATCGCCGTCAATCCTCGCCGTCCCGAGATTAAGGAGCGCCTGATTGCCGCCGGACTGAACATCGTTGACATCAACTCGCTGAAAGAGCGCGCCAAGAGCATCATCGGCGAGGCCGCTCCCCTGCCCTTCGGTGACAAGGTTGTCGGCATCGTGATGAACCGCGATGGCAGTGTGATGGATGTGATTAAGAACATCGTAGACTAAGTTTCCTGTTGCCCCGGCATAGCCGCGGCACGGAGAACCTAACCATATGGAGATTACGCTTGATCAGCTACTGGCTAGCCGCGAAAGCCGGCAAGCCAAGCAGATGGCGCTACAGAGCGCCCACCCCAGCCATACGTTGGTGTGCCTCACGGTCATCATGCCGGGAGCCGTCAAGCGTAATCTTCATTCTCTTCTAGTAGCTAACGCTGCCCTTACGGCAGTGTTAGAGTGTTTTAGGGAGAAGCTTGTTGACATCGAGGTTCGCGACCTGGTGACAGGCTATGAGGCCTACCTGGTTGTTGACCTTGATGCACTGAGTGCCAAGGAGTTGACCTGCGGCATTGAAGACGGCCACCCGTTAGGACGGTTGTTTGACCTGGATGTGCTAGGCAACGATGGCGCTCCATTAAGCCGCGCACAAGTGAACCGCCCGACACGCCAGTGCCTGCTGTGCGAGCACGAATCGCGTTGGTGCATGCGCAACCACACTCACACCCAAGCCGAACTACAGGAACGCATCACCCAGATGGTTGAGGAGTATGTACGGTAACTACGAGATACGCACCTTGCCGTTGACGCTTAAAATGTCACGCACCCGCTTGGAGCAATTCCTGGCGACGTGTGACCTGCGTCTCGACCCGGTTGACTACTATGCCGTGGTAAGCCGTGTCGATGACGATCAGATTCTGGCGGGTGGAGGCTTGCAGGGCAATGTCATCAAATGCGTTGCCGTGAGTGACGAGCTTCGCGGCACTGGTATGATGCAGTCTTTACTGTCTCACCTGCTAAGCACAGCCCGCGAGCACGGGCATCAAGAGGTGCGCGTGTTTACCAAACCAGACAACCAAGCCATCTTTGAGAGCCTGGGGTTCAAACTGCTGGCGAGTGCTCCGAAGGCCATCTTCATGGAAAACGCCATGGGAGGCTTGGCGGACTATTGCAACTACCTCAAGGGGTTGCGCCGTCCAGGGGAGAACGGGATGATTGTGATGAACGCCAACCCGTTCACGCTGGGTCATCAGGCTCTGATTGACCACGCCGCGGGACTCGTGAGCACGCTCTATGTGATTGTGGTGAGAGAAGACTGCTCTCGCTTCAGTTACGCCGACCGTCTTGCGATGGTCCAGGGTGGTTGCAGCCATCTGGAGAATGTGGTGGTTTGCGAAGGCAGCGACTATGCCATCAGCGCCGCGACATTCCCCACCTACTTCCTAAAACAGCTGAGCGACGCCACCGATACGCAGATAATGCTCGACCTAGACCTATGCTGCCGTCATCTGGCCCCCGCCCTTGGGGCAAAGGTTCGTTTTGTCGGCAGCGAGCCGACCGATGCCGTAACTGCCCGCTATGTCGAGCTGATGCAGACCCAACTGCCGCAGTACGGAATGCGTGTCGATGTGATGCCACGTGTGTCGCGCGACGGTGTCACTGTGAGCGCGTCGTTGGACCGCCATCATTTGAGCGATGGCCACCTGTCGTCGGCGTTGCCGATGGTTCCTGCCACGTCGGTGCCTTACCTCATCAGCGACTTGGCTCGCCGTGCCCTGCAAATAGAGCTTGAGACCACTCCCAAGCCTGGTCTTGTTGACCAGCACGACAATGGTTCGCACCGTGACATGGACATGAATGTGATGCAACGCAGCATTGAGGCATTGCGCCCCATGTTCGACCAACTATCTCTGCTGGGCACCAGCCGCAAGTTGCCTATGGGCGAGTTTTTGCAGCGTCTAGGTGTGACTGCCGAACAGCGAATGCTGCAGGCTACCGACGGGGTGAACACGCATCGCGGCGCTCTGTTCTCACTGGGTCTGGCTTTGATTGCCGCCACGCACACCTGGTATCTCCATGATGCGATAGATGCCAATACCGTGCGTCAGTTCATCATTGAGTTGGCGAACGGCATTGTCCCTGTCGACAATGGTTCGCATGGCCGTCAGGCCATCGCGGTACATCATGTGACTGGCGCTCTGGAGTTGGCCCGTCAGGGTTATCCCAGCCTTTTCAGCGACTGGTTGCCCTACTACAGCAGCCTTGATGGCGATGCTTTTCGTGAGCACAAGACATTGTTGCGCATCATGAGCACGCTTGATGACACGAACGTGATTCACCGTGTGGGCTACGAGATGGCGCAACAGGTCAAGGAGGAGGCACGGCAGTTGCTTGCCAACTTCTCGCTTGAGGGGCTGCAGGCCATGAACCAAGAGTTCATCGCCCGCAACATATCACCAGGCGGAGCTGCCGACATGTTGTCGCTCACAATCTTCCTGCATTCGATAACAAATTAAATACAACTAATAACATCCAATTTTTTCTTAAAAACTTTATTATGGTAGAACTTATTAAACAAGGAGTTTATCTACTCGACGGAACCGAGATCCGCACCGACGCAACGGGTATGCCCGCAGCCGATGAGGCTCGTGAGAACACTATCACCTATGGTATCCTGCGCAGTCACGATGTTGACGGCAGCAAGGGCAAGAAGATGCGCATCCGCTTTGACGCGATGATGTCGCACGACATTACCTACGTGGGTATCATCCAAACGGCTCGCGCCAGCGGTCTGGAGAAATTCCCCCTGCCCTATGCGATGACCAACTGCCACAACTCGTTGTGCGCCGTGGGTGGCACCATCAACGAGGACGACCACGTGTTCGGTCTGTCAGCAGCCAAGAAGTACGGCGGCATCTACGTTCCCGCCAACCAGGCAGTGATTCACCAGTTTGCCCGTGAGGAGATGGTGAAGTGCGGCAACATGATTTTGGGCAGCGACAGCCACACTCGTTATGGCTCGCTGGGCAACATGGGTGTCGGCGAAGGCGGTGGTGAGCTGGTCAAGCAGCTGCTGCGCAACACTTGGGACATCAA
>JAEEJI010000278.1 GCA_016281825.1 Muribaculaceae bacterium
GACTCGGACCCGCGACCTCGACCTTGGCAAGGTCGCGCTCTACCAACTGAGCTACTGTCGCAAAACAATGCTATGAATGAACTCTTATCGAGCGACAGACGGGACTCGGACCCGCGACCTCGACCTTGGCAAGGTCGCGCTCTACCAACTGAGCTACTGTCGCAAAAGCGCCTCTGCAACATTTGAGCCGAAACGCGGATGCAAAATTACTGCTAATTTCTGAAATGGCAAAATTTTTCTCCGAAAAAAGCAGATTTTTTAGAAAAATTTACTTGATGAGGCTCATAAACTCGGCTCGCAGTGACGGATTGTCCTCAAAGTCGCCATGATAGTGCATGGTCACGGTGGTGGCGCGCTGCTTCTCGACACCTCGCATCTGCATGCACATGTGCGATGCCTCGCACACAACAATCACATCGTTAGAGAGCTCGTTGACCAGCAGGTCGCACACTTCGGCAGTGAGACGCTCCTGCACCTGGAACTGACGGGAGAACGAGTCAACGATGCGTCCCAGTTTGCTCAGGCCAACGATGCTTCCATTAGGGATGTAGCCGATGTGGATTTTTCCGAAGAACGGTAACAAGTGGTGCTCGCACAGCGAGTAGAACTCGATGTCCTTGACAATGACAATCTCGCTCCCCTCATGGTCGAACAGTGCGGCTTGGATTATCTGCGCCGGCTGCTCGGCATAGCCGCGTGTGTTCTCGAGCAACGCTTTAGCTGCTCGGGTAGGGGTCTTCAGCAAGCCCTCGCGATCGGGATCCTCGCCGATGAGCTCGATGATGGCGCGGTAGTGCTCGGCGATTTGCTCGACGAGCTTGGGATCCATATTGATACTTTTCATTTCTTGTACTCAGGATTGTTAGTTGCCCCAGACATTGATTTTGTCGCGAACGATAATCATCTCTCGGCCGTATGCTGGGAACGCCGCGCGTACACGCTGCAGCGCACGTTGAGCGTCTTCTTGCTTCTGGAAGTCACCGATGCGCAGGCGCCACGACGGAGCATTGTAAGAGATATACGAGCGGTACTGCGGGAACTTCATTGCAATGGCGCGTGCGCGTTGCTGGGCGGTTGCCTTGGCCGTGGCGGTGTTGTTGTCGCTGAAGGCCTGGATGCGGAATCCCACACCACGGGCTTGTATGGACTGCTGCGTCGTGTGGTTGTGACGAGGCGGACGATTCTCCTCGCGCTTGTCATCTTTTTTGTCCTTGTTATCCTTGACATCGTCAAGGTTGGTCGCGTCAACCTCATCGCTTCTTCCGGACTTCTTTGTGTCGCGGTTCAACTCGTTGTTGCTACGCTGCGACAGTGCCGAGGGTGCCTGAACACTGACCTTGCCCTGGCGGTTGATGCGAGCGGTGATGTCGCTCTTGCCCTGGGCGACAGCGACTAGTGAGGCCATGACCAGCGCGGCCACGACCAGCATGCGTATGTGACGAATAGGAGCCATATCAATATCCTTGTCAAAACTAAATTTGGCCACAAAGATAGCACATTTTATCTTTGTGACCAAATATTTGTTGAACATCCGTACTTTAGCCCTTATTTAGAAGGCTGTGACGATGCCCATGAAGTCCTGAGCCTTGAGCGACGCACCGCCGATGAGACCGCCGTCGATGTCGGGCTTGGCGAACAGTTCAGCGGCGTTGCTGGGTTTGCAGCTACCACCGTACAGGATGGTCGTGTCGTCGGCTATCTGGGCACCATACTGCTCTGCGAGCAGGCCACGGATAAAGGCGTGGATCTCTTGTGCCTGATCGGCGGTAGCGGTCTCGCCGGTACCGATGGCCCAGATGGGCTCGTAGGCAATGACAATCTTGCCGAAGGCCTCGGCGTCGAGGTGGAACAGCGAACCCACAATCTCGTTCTTGATCACGTCAAAGTGCGTGCCAGCCTTGCGCTCGTCAAGGCTCTCGCCGCAGCAGAAGATCACTTTCAGACCGGCCTCCAGAGCCAGGTCTACCTTGGTCTTGAGCATCTCGATGGTCTCGTTGTAGTAGCCACGACGCTCGCTGTGGCCCAGGATGACGTAGTTGGCGCCTGTCGAAGCCACCATCGGTGCCGACACCTCGCCGGTGTATGCGCCCTTGACATGGTCGGCGCAGTTCTCGGCGGCAAGGCCTACATAGTTCTTGTCAATCACTTCGTTAACGGCAGTGAGGTGGGTGAAAGGTACGCCCACAATCACTTCGCACTTGATGCCCGGAGCCTGAGCAACGGCCATGCACACTTCCTTGGCAAGCTGAACGCCCTCGGGAACGGTGGTGTTCATCTTCCAGTTGCCTGCAACAATGTTCTTTCTCATTTTCTTTGGTTTTTTGTTGTTAATATTCTGAGTTTTCCTGATTCTTTGGGGGTGGGGTAGAGCTGTCCGTCTTGCGCCTACGTGAAAATAGGGGACGAACAAGCAGATGCGTACGGTTGAGTACCAGAATCACTGCCAACGCCAACGCATAGTAGAGCGCCACGCGCCTGAGATAGCCGCCAGGGTTCAGGTCATCGCTCAGTGTGGCGATGGTGAGCGAGTTGTCATGAAGCGCATCGGCGCTGATCGAGTTGAGTGTCCGCTTCCACTTGATGACACCTTGCTCAACGTAGACTACCGCCGGATTGCCGCGCGCCAGCATCTTGATGTCCGAGTCGTCAGCGACAAGCATGGGATACTCGGCCATTGAGATATCCACCCACTCGGCAATCTGTCCGTCACTGGCACTGGTAAGGCCGCTGACGGTCACGCCATGGGCGCGTGCCTTGTCGGTGAGCTCGTTGATGACAAATGTCGTCGCGATGCTCACTTGCGGCAGGTCGGGGAACAAAAGCAACAGCAGACTGTCGTTCTCAAGCAGTTCATCAGCCGCGTCGGTGCCATGGTCGGTGACCGCAAGGGGACGCTCGCCGGCGTGCAGTGCTTGCGGATGCTTGGCCACTTCACGGCGGTCGACAAAGGTCCAACCGTCTTCCTCGTCAGGCACACTGTCAAGGGCGAACTCGTGTTCTTGTCCGTCCTTCTCATATATAAATAGGTAGTCCTGGTCGTTGGTCGAGGGCTGCCCGCTTACCAGCTTTGTGCCAGTCGGGTAGGGGCGAAAGTCAATCAACGGCTGCGTGAAGTATCCTTGCCAAGCAATCGCCATGGTAGCGATGAAGGTGGCAGCCATCACCATCCACTGCACCGCAGGTCCAAATACACCAGGTACTTGACGCCCGAAGGCAAGCAGGAACAACGCACCCAAGGTGAGCAACAGGTTCTTGCCGAACGTAGCCCAGTTGGTGAGTATCAGTGCGTCGCCGAAGCAGCCACAGTCGGGCACTGCGTTGGTCATAGCAAGCCACAACGTCAGTGGCAACATCACCGTCATGAACAAGAGTACTGCAATAGGGGCGCTGCGACGATAGGCTCCCACAAAGATGGCGACACCCAGCAACAATTCGAGGGCAGGCAACGCAAAGGCAAAGAACAATGCCTGACTGGCGAGCGTGTCCCACCCGAGCGTCAACAGGTACTCTGTGACCTTGTAGTAAGTGCCCCAGGGGTCGATGGCCTTGACAAATCCGGAAAAGATAAAGATGCCACCAACCACCAGACGCATCAACAGAACGATTGTCGTGATGACCCAGGGCTGACGTTCGTCGGCAATGTCATTCAGATTCTTGCTCATCGTGCTTGATCAGTGCAAAAACGGCATAGTTAATCATGTCCTGGTAGTTTGCGTCTATGCCCTCGCTCACCAGTGTCTTGCCGTTGTTGTCCTCGATTTCCTTGACGCGCTCAATCTTGTTGAGAATGAGGTCGGTGTAGCTCGATACGCGCATGTCGCGCCAAGCCTCGCCGTAGTCGGCATTTTTGTTGAGCATGAGTGCCTTGGTCTCGGCGATATAATGGTCATAGAGCTCCAGTGCGCGTTCGCGAGAGATGTCGACCTTGTCGGCGAAGCCCAGTTTCAGCTGAATGAGCCCCATGACACCATAATTGACGATGCCGACATACTCAGGCCAAATGTCTTCGCCCACCTTACTCACTTTGTTGATTTCAAGGGTGCGGATTCGCTTGGCCTTGATGAAAATCTGGTCGGTGAGCGTCTCGGGTCTCAGTATGCGCCAAGTTGGCCCATAGTCCTTCATCTTCTTGATGAACAACTCGCGGCACCGCGTAATCACTCGGTCATATTGTTCATTGGTCTTCTGCATGACTATTTCTGATTTAAAACTTACAAAGGTACTAAAAAAAGCCGTTCAACAGGGCGAATTAGCCAGGTTTTTTCAAAAAAACTACAAAAAACGAGGGTCAGTACCTGTTATGGTACCAACCCATGTTAAAAAAGCCACACCAAAGGATGTGATGAAACTCCGAAAAAAACAGGATTTGAGAGCATCCATACCTTTGTAATCCTCCGGTTCAACAGGTGAACACCATCAGGTCGAGGCCCGCCATTGGTATGAATACCGATCTCGGCATTTCATAATTATTTGAAGAGTATCCCGATCTACTTTGATGTGGACTGTGACGTTGAACTTAGAAATCCATTGCAAAAGTACAGCTTTTTTGCGATACATGCAAGTTTTTCAACAAAAAAAAACGCCCCATCCTGTGAATGGTGCGCTTTTTTCGAGGTCCGATAAAGAATTAAGCATTCTTGGCCTTCTCAACGATGGCCTTGAAAGCCTCGGGGTTGTTCATGGCAAGGTCGGCGAGAACTTTGCGGTTGATCTCGATACCGGCCTTGTGAATCATACCCATCAGCTTGCTGTAAGACAGGTCCTCCATGCGTGCGGCAGCGTTGATGCGCTGAATCCACAGCGAGCGGAAGTTGCGTTTCTTCTTCTTACGGTCGGCGTAAGCATAGGTGAGACCCTTCTCCCAAGTGTTCTTGGCTACGGTCCAGACGTTCTTGCGAGCGCCAAAGTAACCTCTTGTAAGTTTTAAGATTTTCTTGCGTTTAGCTCTTGAAGCTACGTGATTAACTGATCTAGGCA
>JAEEJI010000279.1 GCA_016281825.1 Muribaculaceae bacterium
CGCTTCAATGACCAACGTGCTATCGACGAGGCGATGCGCATGGAGCAGGCACGACAACTCTATGTACGTGCCACCCATGCATTTGAACACCAACAATGGCGCGAGAGTGTGGAGTACTTTGCTCAGGCTATGGCTATCAACGACCAGTTGCAAAACCCCGCCGTACGACGGCTCATCGCCACCAAGCTCGCTAGTTTCAACCGCTTGGTGGATCAGGTAGAAGTATTGCAGCAAGCCGTCGACAGTCAACACCAATTGCTCAAGCAATTGGCTAACGAATATGCTATGATGGGCGACCAGTCGCAAGGATTCGGCGCACTGGCGGGCGAACCAGAGACACCCTATAGCGAAGCCAGGCCGCTGGACGATATTGCCATCAAGACTGCGTTGGCAAACTACAACAAGGCGCTGCGCATCGATGCCGAGTGCCTTACCGCTTATCTGGGCAAGGCCCGTCTGATGGCGACCATCGACGAGACCGACCAAGCCTTCGCCTGCTATGAGCAAGCATTAGCACTAGATGGCGACTGCTATGACGCGCACATGGGTCTGGCAAGTCTGCACCTTGACCTCAAGCACACGCCCGAGGCCATCAAAGCCTACAAGCGGGCAATCAAAGCTGACAAAAAGCGCCCCGAGCCCCACGAAGCCCTCGCCGACATCTACGACCGCATCGGCCTCGACGACCTCGCCGAAGAGCAACGCGCTCTGGCCCAACGCCTCCGCACCCCCCAAAAACGCAAAAAGCATCACTAACTTTGCGGCCATTATTGCACAAAGTGCGCCTGGTCAAATAATGACCAGGGCGATGTGTTTTAATATTACACACTGAACTTTGTCAGCCCCTCCCATTTTAAAGGGCAAGTTCATTTGCTCAGAATGTAGATAAGGCGGTCGTCGTTTTCAATATCGCTTTCCGAGACATCAACGCACCCAATCAGTCGCTTGAGCGCAGGTGAGTATTGTGATTTGTCTACTTGACTCAAAGTGCGCAATCACGACATATTGACAGAAGCGTTATGCTTGTTCTTGTGATCTGAAAACCTGAGAAATTTTCAAAACGAACGCAAGAGGATAGCAGAGCGGCTTCCGCGCGTTACGCGTGGACTGCACTCATTTATCCCCTTTTTGCGTAATTGGTTTTCCTACGACCATCACATAACAAAGCGTGGCATAAAGCAGCCCACGCTTTTTGTCGTTATGTCCCTGAGCCCCTGTTGAGTGAGCGATGTGAACATCGTGGTGAACATCATTTTGGGTAAGAACTAGGATTGACACAGATGAGCAGAGGCCCTTCCTTGAACAGGAGGGGGCTCTGTTGCTTGGTGGCTGCGGTATAGAAGGAATGAGCGGAATCACGATAGCGAGTATTGGCGAAAATACTGTTTTTGGGTGTTTTTGGCAAAAAAAATGGCTGCAAATTTTGGTATTCCGAAAAATGTGTGTACTTTTGGGGTCAATTTGCGCATGACATAGTCATGCAGAACTCTAAAATTTGTTTTTATGGAATCGCGTGAAGAAATGTCTGGACCGGTCAATGAGCTCGAGAAGGACGTAACCTTGAACTCTGAGCCTGTAATCGAAACAGGTGAGACAGAAGTGAGAAATGAAGAAGTAACGAACCCCGCACCTGAGCAACCCGCTGCTCCCGTTGTGGAAGAAGAGGCCGTCGAGGAACCCGTTGTTGAGGAGCCTGCCGCTGAGGAGGAAGCTCCCGTCAACGAGTCCATGCTGGTTGCTGAACCCGAACTGGAGCCTGTAGTGGAGCCAGAGGTTGTTGCAGAGCCAGAAGTAATTGCAGAGCCTGAGCCGGTAGCAGAGCTTGAGCCAGTAGCAGAGCCTGAGCCGGTGCTCGAGCCCGAAGCTGTCGAGGAGACTGAGTCTTCCGAGGAGGTGACCGAAGAAACACTGGTCAATTTTGCCAACATGGACAAGGCTCAGCTGGTTGACAAACTGGTTCAAGTGGTGCAGCAACCTATCGAGACCATCAAGGGCGAGGTAGCAGCCATCAAGGCTGCATTCTATGCCTTGCGCAAACAGGAGATTGCGGCCGAGAAAGAGGAATTCCTCGCCAAGGGGAATGAAGAGGACGCGTTTGCGCCCCGTGAAGATGAGCACGAGAGCCGCCTGAAAGAGTTGCTCGAGATGATCAAGGAGAAACGGGCAGAGTACAATGCTGCACAGGAGGCCATCAAAGTGGAGAACTTGCAGAAGAAGCGCGATATCATCCGACAAATTGAGGAAATCACTAGTGACCCGGACAACATCAACCGCCAGTTTCCTAAGGTACAACAGCTGCAGCAGGAGTTCAAGGCTACAGGCTCGGTACCTGCAAGCAGCGAAACTGAGGTGTGGAAGGCCTACCAACTAGCCGTCGAGAAGTTTTATGATCTTCTTAAGATCAACAAGGAACTCCGCGACTATGATTTCAAGAAGAACCTTGAAATCAAGCAGCGTCTATGTGCCGAGGCCGAGGCACTTGACGAGGAAACCGATGTTGTGACCGCGTTCAAGAAACTGCAGGAGCTGCACAACACCTGGCGCGAGACCGGGCCAGTAGCCAAAGAGCTGCGCGAGGAATTATGGACACGTTTCAAGAACGCATCGGTGGTTATCAACAAGAAGTACCAGGCTTTCTTCGAGGAGCGCAAGTCGCAGGAGAAGGAGATGGCTTTGGCCAAGATTGCCCTATGCGAGAAGATTGAGGAAATCAACCCTGACGAGATTACGACCTATTCTGGCTGGGACCAAGCCACCAAGGTCATCATTGATTTGCAGGATCAGTGGAAGAAGCTTGGCTTCGCCTCACGTAAGGTCAATTCTCAATTGTTCCAACGTTTTCGTGCATCTTGCGACAATTTCTTTGCAAAGAAAGCTGAGTTCTACAAGCGCACTAAAGAACAGTTCGTCGTAAATCTGCAGAAGAAGATAGAACTGTGCGAGAAAGCCGAAGCCCTGAAAGAGTCTACCGAGTGGCGCAAGACTACCGACGCGTTGGTGGCTTTACAGAAAGAGTGGAAGACCATCGGTCCTGTCGCCAAGCGTCATAGCGAAGAGGTGTGGAAGCGCTTCATTGCTGCATGCGACCACTTCTTTGAGCAGAAAAAGAAACAGTTCCAAGACGTACACTCGGTGGAACGCGAGAACCTCAAGGCAAAACGTGAGGTAATTGCCGCCATCAACGAGGCTCTTGAGGCTGAGGACACCGAGGCTGCCGCACAGACCGTGCGCGACCTGATGACACGATGGAGCACCATAGGTCATGTGCCCTATCGCGACAAGGACAAGGTCTATGCCGAGTACCGCGAGGCCGTCGATAAGGCTTTCGACAAGTTGGACATGAAGGGTACTCGTGCCAGTCTGGCTAACTTCGAGAGCAGCATCAGCCAAATGGGCGCGGGCGACAAGATGTCTCGTGAGCGCGAGAAACTGGTTCGTGCTTACGAGGCCAAGTGCAGCGAGTTGAAGACCAGCGAGAACAACTTGGGCTTCTTCAGTGCGCGTTCGAAGAGCGGCAGCACGCTCATCAAGGACATGGAGCGTCAAATCCAACACATCAAGGACGAGATTGCCCTGCTCGAGCAGAAAATCAAACTCATCGACGAGAAGAATTGATTTCCCTTCAAGTAAGTTAAAGGGAGTTAAGTGGCTAATGGGTAGTTAGACTACTTAACTCCCTTTAACTACTTAACTCCCTTTAATTACCAATAAATCGGAATGACTGACGATGAGATTAAACGCGCTGCGTTGGGGGCGCTGCGCGAATTCTATGGCTACAAGAGCTTCTATCCCATGCAATGGGAAGCCATCAATCATGTGATGCATGGCAACGACTGCGTCGTGCTCATGCCCACAGGTGGTGGAAAGTCGCTCTGCTACCAGTTGCCGGCCATCATCAGTGATGGGTGTGCCATTGTCGTCTCACCTTTGTTGGCGTTGATGAAAGACCAGGTTGATGCGCTGACCGACATCGTTCCTGCTGCCGCCATCAATAGTGAACAGAGCGAGCAACAGAACCGCGACATCCTAGATAAGGCATTCCGGGGCATAATCAAGCTGATTTATATCTCGCCAGAGAAGTTGCTCAGCGAGATGGATCAATGGTCGCAGGAGTTGCGTGTGTCGCTCATCGCCATCGACGAGGCGCACTGCATCTCGCAGTGGGGACACGATTTCCGCCCCGAGTACACTCAACTGGGTGCTCTCAAGGCTCGATTCCCCGACGTACCCATCATGGCACTGACCGCCACTGCCGACCGTCTGACTCGTGAGGACATCCGCAAGCAACTGCACATCGATGATGCTACCATCTTCGAGACTTCGTTCGATCGTCCAAATATCACCCTTAACGTTGTGGCCGAGTCGGTGGGCAGGAAAAAAATCAGCCAGATAGTTCGCTTTATCTCACGCCATCCTGGTGAGAGTGGCATCATCTATTGCCTAAGTCGAAAAACCACCGAAACTGTTGCCGAGCAATTGCGCAAGTTGGGATTTAACGCCCAAGCGTTCCATGCTGGGATGCCCGTCAAGCACAAACAAGCTATCCAGCGCGACTTCATCAATGATGACGTTACCATCATCTGCGCCACAATAGCATTCGGCATGGGTATCAACAAGAGCAACGTGCGATGGGTCATTCACTACAACATGCCGCAGAACATCGAGCGTTACTATCAGGAAATTGGTCGCGCAGGTCGTGATGGCCTGCCAGCCGAGGCACTGATGTTCTACTCGTTTGGCGATGTGGTCACACTGCAAAGCTTTGCCCGTGAGTCAGGACAGTCACAAGTCAACATGGAGAAGCTCCATCGTATGCAGCAATTCTGCGAGGCAACTGTGTGCCGTCGTCGCATCCTGCTCAGTTACTTTGACGAACACTATGACCACGACTGCCAACACTGTGACATTTGCGCCAATCCGCCAGAACGCATCGATGGTACCATCTTGGCACAGATGGCATTGAGTGCCATCATGCGTGTCAAGGAGCAGGAGGGTATCACCATGATTGTTGACATCCTCAAGGGGTCGGGTAAACCAGAACTCACGCAAGCGGGCTACCATCTGCTCAAGACATACGGGGTGGGGCGGAACCTCACTTTTGGTGAGTGGAACGCCTATATGCTTCAGATGCTACAGATGGGACTGTTCTATGTCGCATACGAGGATAGCAACCACTTGAAGGTTACTGACTATGGCAAACAAATACTCCGCAGCGAAAAACGAGTCCAGTTCTCCAAGTACCAACGTCATCAGTTAGAGACAAAGACTGTCAAGAAAGCGCGCCAGTCAACCATCTTGTCCGACCTGCTACATGTCGACAAGGAGCTGTTCGAGGAACTGCGTCTCACGCGACTGGCAATAGCACGAGCGCAAGGCATCGCGCCCTATCTTATTTTCAGTGACAAGGTACTCACCGTCATGGCACAAGAAAAACCCACCACTTTTGCTGAATTCTCGGTCATGTTCGGTGTGGGCGAGATTAAAGCCAAGCGCTACTGGCGCCCCTTCACTGACACCATCCGGCGGCACTTGGAATAGATTACAGATGATAGATGATAGATGATAGATTACTGATGATAAATAACAATTAAGCCTGGCAGAGGAGTTCCCAGCCAGGCTATTATTACTATAATCTAACTATTTAATCCCCATCTTCTTGGCGATGGCGGTGGGGATAGCCTCCTTATTCACCATGATGTCGAGGGTCTTGCCCAGGAAGAATGCCTCGCTCACATAGAAGAAACCATGGTAGAGCTGGTTGGTGTCCCAACTGTTCTGTACCTTGAAATAGCGGTTGCCTTCCTGGTCGACTGCCTTGCCCATGATAACCATGCCGTGGTCATCGGTGGTCTCCTTGTTGTCGAACCACTCTTGGCGCAATTCCTGTGTTACCTCAATTTCCTTGACCGGACCTTTGATGGCCCACTTCTCGGCCTCGCGGTCTTGGTCGCTGAGTTGCGTCCAGCGGTCCAAGTCACTGCCTTTCAAGTCGGGCGTGTCCTTCACGTCGGGAAGGATGGCGTACCCCTTGCGCCACTTCATACCCTTCTCGCTCACGTCGGCTCCCCAAGCGACGGTGTAGCCATGATCGAGGGCATAGTTCACAATCTCAAGCAGCTCGTTCATGGGTACGTTCTGGTAGTTGTACCACAACCAGTTGTCCGCCACCTCAAGCACGAAGGGTTTGTAGAACGGGTGATGCGTGAACGACGATATGCCGATGTAGTCATCCATCTTGATAGGCAGCGAGGCGGCAAAGCTCTGCGGCGTATAAGTCTTTCCCTCCCAAGTGAATGTCTCGGGCAACTTGCCCATGTAGGCGTCGAGTATGCCCTTGAAGCCGTCAATCCAGGCAGGCGTCAGTTTCTTGAGCTTGCGCTGGTTAATCACGCTAGCATAACCACTGAGGTTTGCGGTCAATTCGGCGGTGTTGAACTTGGTGTCGCCATGCGTCATGCCAGTGTACACCTCGTTAGGAACCATACCATAATTCTCCCACACATAGTTTACGTCATCGGCTGCGCCACCTTCGGCAAAGTTGACAGTGCCGTCCATGCGGATGTACTTGATGGCTTTGTCCAGATAGCAGTGATATACCACGAAGCCCTCGCTCAAGTGAATCTCCTTGCCAGTCTTGCGCAGAATCTCGCTCTCAAAGAAGGTGTTGGTCGAGTAGCACCAGCATGTTCCCGACTTGTTTTGGTCCTTGACAGGAGTGGTCTTGACAATGACTTTGTCGGTAAATTTGAATCCCGTACTGTCGGGGATGACGACCTTGTCGTCGGCCATGGCATTGAACGCAAGGCTCATTGCCAAAACAGCAATCAACAGATGTTTCATTTGGTTTAATGTTTAGTTAATAATATATTTGATTAGTTTCTATGTTTCAATTAGTTGGGACAATCACACAACGGCCTTGATGATACTCCAGCGAAATGACTCCCATGTCGCAGAGGTTAAGGATAGTCTGCTCGGCTGTTGAACGTGAGCAATGCGCCAAACGTGCGAATCCGCTGAGAGTGATGCCACCATGTGTCTGCAGGTAGTCGAGCAATGACTGTTCTCGCTCGCTGTAGCTGACGACCACAGGAGATTCATCCACACAGTCGCGTTCCATGAGCCGTACATGCATCGCACTGGCAAGTACATTTTCGTCGGCGACACGGTAATAGGCCTTCCATTCTCCCTTCTCATCAGGAGCCTTAACGGGTCGGTCAAGGGTCTCGGCAATGTCGACCTTCAATACGCTCTTTCCCTCCACACGATAGAGTGTGAACTGGACTGATTGTGGCGGTTGGCAATACATCTGCGCCGCCTGGTCAATCATGTACATCTCCTCGTCACTGCTCACACCCACGATAGCACCATTGTCCTTCACGCCGATGAGCAGGTGGCCGCCATTATGATTGGCAAAAGCCGAGATGCTACGGGCAATCTTGCGGGCATCGCTGATTTGGTACTTAAAGTCTTGATGCTCGTGCTCGCCTTCGGCGATGAGTGACAATATGTACTGCTTATCGCTCATGTCAGAATGTGACGGGGTCTTTGATGGGAGGATAGGGTTTGTTCACTTCTTTCTGGTTTGGAACCTTCTTGCCGTCAAGGATGGCCTTCAAAATCGGCTCAAGCTTCTGCGCATAATAATAGAAGCCCAGGTCAGTCAGGTGTATGCCGTCGACGGTGCCATCATTGTTGGGACCATACAGATTCTTGCAGTCGATATAGTAGAGGTTCTTGGGGTTCTCGGCCCGCAGACGCAGGTAATTCTTGTGGAACTCATAGTTCTTCTGTGGCAGATACTTGCCGAAGAAACCACTGTACTTGGCATAGCTGTACATCTGTCCCTCGACCATGACGATGGGAACGTCGGGACGTGCCTTGCGCAAGATATTGATGAAGTCGTAGGTCAGCGTGTCGCACATCATCTGGGTGCAGTTGGGAATGGGGTCGATGATAAATGCCGCCACATCGGGGATGGATGCCATAGCGCGTGCCATGCAGTAGTCCATCTTTCCCTCACCGCTGATGGCTATGTTAACGCACTCAATGTCCAGGTCGCGCTGGATGATGCTGGTAGCCACCATGCCGGGCTGGGTTGCGCAACCGCCATGCAGAATGCTCGTGCCATAGAAGACAAATTTCTTGCCCTGTCGGGGACTGTTCAACACAGGTTGACTAATCGTCGCCGTACTGTCAACCCCAATCTCTAGCCAACGGACACCGTCGTAAAGTGGCAAGTAGAGCATGTATTCGTGCATCTTGCCGTCCAACCGGTCGACATAGACCTTGCGCTGGATGGTGTCCTCCTTGTTGGCGTTCGGGCGGTTGCCGTTGACAAACTGCCACGACCGTGTGTCCTCGTCCCAGATGTATAGGCAGGTGCCTTTGATGCCCGTATCGGCCATGTGCATCATGTGCGCGTTGTAGAGTAATTGATAACGTACCGCCACAGCACGCGAGTCGGTGCGAAAGCGGAAGCCTTTGCCCGCCGTATGCCGTGCGCGCTCCTTCAACTCGGCACGAACACTGTCTTCGAGATAACGAGGGATGCGGGTGTCGAGCGTCTTCTCAAAGGCGTAATTAATCATCCTGAACTGCATCGCGTCGACAAACCGCAGGGTGTCAATTTTGGTGAAGTCCTGAGCTGTTGCTACTAGAGACAACAAGCAGCAAACCAATAGGGAGGTTAACTGTTTCATTCGGTGCGTGGCTCGGTTATTTTTCCATAGATGACATACTCAATCACCTTGACAAGTTCTTCTTTGGGATAAAGGCCAACGATGCTCTGGGGGTCGCTGTTTGTGGGCACGATGAGCAACATAGGAATACTGCTAATGCGCAACGCCTTAGCCAATTCTTTGTTGTCATCGACATTGACACTGTAGAAGTCAATATCGGTATATTCGGCAGCTAAAACCTTGAGCATGGGAGCCAATTTGCGGCAAGGACCGCACCAGTCGGCGTTGAAATCGACCACGCAGGGCCGTTGTGCGGTTGTAGTCCATTCGCCACTATCGACAACACCAACCAGTTGTTTAAACTGGTTCTGGTCTATCTCCTTTACATCTTGCGCCACTGCAGGAATCGCCAGCAACACTGCAATCATTAAAGAAATCAATATTCTCTTCACCGTAATCTATCAACTATTAACTATCAACTATTAACTATCAACTATCACTGATGCTGGGGTCGCAAGAGGTCGTTGACCGTCTTGACGGGGTTGAAAGTCTCGATGGGCACTTCAACAAATATGGTGCTCCAGTCGCTCATTGAGCCATTCCACAGTCCGGGCAGCTCCAACGCTTTGATGGCGACACCACCTTTTGACTTCTCGCTGATGAGACCCGTGTCGGGATCAACAAACTGTCGCAGGTCAAACTTCTTTCCCTTGTAGTCCTTGATATAGCACACCAAGTCAACCGGGTTGAAGTGGGTACCGCTCTTCATCAACTCCACGGCAGCAGGGTCTTCGGGATTGATTTGTGCCGCTTCCAGAATCTGAAGCGAGTAACTGCCATCGCGATTGTATGCCAGGTAGGGCCCACCGCCGGGTTCGCCCTCGTTTTTCACCATGCCGCACACGCGGATTGGACGATTGAGCTTGCCACGCAAGTAGTCGGTCAATTGCGTATCGTCCATCTCGGCGGTCTTGGGCGAGACAGTGAACAGGTACTTCTCGACAAATTCGAGAATCTTCATTAATTGGTCGTGGGTACATTCGCCTTCAAGCTGCTGCATGAAGTGTGCCACATGGGCCTGGATTTGCACCAAGTAGCCGGCAATCACCTTTTTATAACGAGTGGTGTCGTGGCGCAACGACGATGGCACCACGTTGTCAATGTTCTTGACAAAAATCACATCGGCCTCGCGCTCGTTGAGGTTCTCAATGAGCGCACCATGTCCGGCGGGGCGGAACAGCAGCGAGCCGTCTTCCTCGCGATAGGGCGTGTTGTCGGCCATGACTGCGATGGTATCGGTCGATGCCTTCTGCTCGCTCATTGTTACTCGATAGGTCACGCCCCATACTTTCTCCATCAACGGGATGCGCTGGGCCAGCAGTCGCTCAAACTCCTTGCGGTGCTCGGGCGAGACGGTAAAGTGCAGGTTGACGTTACGCTGTGCGTCAGCAGCATATTGCGCCCCTTCCTCAAGGTGTTCCTCAACGGGTGTGTGTACACTGCCACCCGCAGCCTTGTGGAATTGCAGCAAGCCCTTGGGCAGGCCACCATAGTTCAGTCCTTCAGGCTCCAGCAACGTGCGAGCCACATCGGCATGACGACCAGCATCCATCAACTTGAGGATATTCATGTCGTAGCGTTTCACGCAGGCCTTGTTCAGGGTGGGGTAGAAGGCAAACTGCTGCACATTGCTGAAGAATGCGCGCTCAAAGTCGGTCTCTGGGGTCATACGGCCCGAGTTGACAAAGGCGTACAAGTCCTTGAACATGCGGCTGGCTGCTCCCGAAGCGGGCACGAATTTCTCTATGGTGCCACCAAAAGCTTTCCAAGACTGGATGCAACCGCTTTCTTGCTTGGGCGACAAGCGCACGATGCCGTTTTCTACTGTGGCGACTGCCTCAATGCGCAACCAGGGAAATCCTTGTGCAAATCGCTGCAGTTGCTCGTCGATTTTCTCTGTGGAGATGCCTTTGACCTCCATTTGCTTCATGTCATGTTCGTTCCAAGTCATTTTATGCCTCCTTTTCTAAAAATTTTTCAAAGATACTACAATTATCGCAATTAACTTTGGTTTTTCGGACAGAAAATGTTAACTTTGCTCATCGTTTTGCATTTTTTAGTTTTTATGACGGCAAATGAATATTTCAATACCGACGAACGAAAGCAGATGACACAAATCACCCGCCAACTGCTGGAGCGTCTGCAAGATATTGTTCCCGAGCAGGATGTGCGACATGTCTATGAACTGATTCATGCCGCTGTGACGGGTGGCTATCTGGACCGTGATGACAATGGCATCAATCCGCTCTTGCATCAAGCAAGAACGACATTGATGCTGTGCCAAAGCATTGTCACCGACCGCAACATGGCAATTGCTACCATGCTCTATCCCTTGTGTCACAACGAGTTCCTTACCGAGCAACAAATCCGCAAGACCTTTGGTGATGATGTCGCTTTGTTGGTGCATGGCCTACTGGGCGTGTCACGACTTTACGACAAACAGGCCGCTATCGTCAACGAGAATTACCAGAAGCTGCTGCTGACCTTTGCCGATGACATCCGCGTCATCATTATCATGATTGTCGATAGGCTAGTGATGATGCGTGCCATCAACCATCACCCCAACGAGACTTTGGTCCACGACATCTCCATGGAGGCTCGATACCTCTACGCGCCGCTGGCTCATCGCCTAGGCCTTTACCAGCTGAAGACCGAGTTGGAAGACCTTTCGCTGAAATACCTTAACCGCCGCGTGTACACACAAATCGCTGACAAACTCAACGAGACCAAGCAACAGCGGGAGAAGTATGTAGCCGACTTTATTGCCCCCATCCGCACCGAATTGGACAAGACGGGACTGAAATATGAGATGAAAGGGCGCACCAAGAGCATCAACAGTATCTGGAACAAGATGAAGAAGCAAGGTGTGGACGTGAGCGGAATATACGACCTCTTTGCTATCCGTATCATTCTAGATAGCGCACCCGACCAAGAGAAGCGAGACTGTTGGCTTGCCTACTCAATCGTTACTGATATCTATCGGGCAAACCCATCGCGCCACAAAGACTGGATTACCATCCCCAAGAGCAACGGCTACGAGTCGCTGCACATCACTGTCTATGGCCCGGATGACAAGTGGGTTGAAGTGCAAATCCGCACCCGCCGCATGGACGAGGTGGCCGAACGAGGCTTGGCAGCCCACTGGCGATACAAGGGCATCAAGAGCGAGGAAAACCTGGACGGGTGGATGAACAGTGTGCGCGATGTACTCGAGGCTGGCAGTGCAGGACAAATGGAGTTGATTCGCCGTATGCATGTCGACATTTACGACAAGGAGGTGTTCGTGTTCACCCCACGAGGCGACCTTTTCCAACTGCCTCGCGGTGCCAGTGTGCTGGACTTTGCCTTTGCTGTGCATACAAGGGTAGGGCAGCAGTGCGTGGGAGCGCGTGTCGACGGCAAGGTTCAGCGTATCAACTATAAGTTGCGTAATGGTGACACGATTGAAGTGCTCACCGCATCGACTCAGACGCCCAAACAGGACTGGCTCAACTATGTAGTCACTGGCAAGGCGCGCAACAAGATACGCCTGGCACTCAACGAGGCACGCATGCACAAGGCGGAGTTGGGAAGGGAGTTGTTGCAGCGACGTTTTAAGAATCGCAAGATAGACCTCGATGAGGCAACCATCTCACGCATGCTCAAGCGTCTGGGTTTCAAAACACTCACCGATTTCTATGTCGCGCTCAATGATGAGCAGCTCGACATCAATCAAGTGTTCACACAATACGAGGCACAACTGCAGCGACAGGAAGAAGCGGCACCCTTGCCGCAAGGGTCGGCCGAGGATTTCGTCCTGCATCCCAAGGCCAGCGATGACACGCAACACGATGACATCCTAATCATCGGTGACAATGTCAAGGGCATCAACTACCGCTTGTCGAAGTGCTGCAACCCCATCTATGGTGACAAGATTGTTGGCTTTGTGGCGAGTGATGGTGCCATCAAAATACATCGTGCCGACTGCAGGAACATCAAGCACTTGCGCGAACGGTATCCTTATCGCATCATCCGCTCGGCATGGTCTGGCAAGATTGGCACACAGTTTGCCGCCACACTGCGTGTAGTAGGCAAAGACTCGATAGGCATTGTGGCGAACATAACCTCAGTCATCAACAAGATGGGCGACACGCAGCTGCGCAATATTTCGGTGTCGGGCAATGGCGCAACCTTTGAGGGCTACCTGGTCATTGGCATTGGTAGTGCGGCCTTGCTTGACGAACTCATCATGAAGTTGCAGAACCTGCGTGGTGTAAGCTTAGTCGAACGCCGCAACTGAGGGGTCAGGACTCGCTGGAGCGAGCTATAAGGAATCAGGGGTCAGGAATCAGGGGTCAGGAATCAGGGGTCAGTAGCATGGAACTACTGACCCCTGAAATCTGATAGCGCGTTAGCGCCCTGAAACCTTATTACTCCTGCTCGATTGCTGCCTGTGCAGCTGCCAAACGTGCGATGGGCACACGATAGGGCGAGCAAGACACATAGTTCATGTTCAGCTTAGCGCAGAACTTGACACTGCTGGGCTCACCACCATGCTCACCGCAGATACCGATGTTCAGTTCGGGATTGGCGGCACGTCCCTTGACGGTAGCCATCTCAACGAGCTGGCCAACACCTTCCTGGTCGAGAACTTCGAACGGGTCTACCTTGAGGATGCCTTTCTCCTTGTAAATCTTCAAGAACTTGCCTGCATCGTCACGCGAGTAACCGAAGGTCATCTGCGTCAAGTCGTTCGTTCCAAACGAGAAGAAGTCGACCACTGCAGCGATCTGGTCAGCAACCAGCGCGGCACGCGGAATCTCAATCATCGTACCCACCTTGTAAGCGACGGTCTCGCCTCGCTCGGCAAACACCTGCTTGGCGGTCTTGTTGATGATGTCGGCCTGCATCTTAATCTCAGGCTGAACACCAATCAGCGGAACCATGATCTTGGGCTTGACAACGATGCCTTTTGCCTTGACGTTGAGAGCTGCCTCGATGATGGCACGAGCCTGCATCTCGGTAATCTCGGGATAAGTGTTGCCTAGACGGCAGCCACGGTGACCCAGCATGGGGTTGAATTCCTCCAGGCCGTCGCACACCTGCTTCACCTCCTCGACGGTGCGGCCAGTCTCCTCGGCGAGCTCACGCATAGTCTCGAGCTGGTGGGGTACGAACTCATGCAAAGGTGGATCAAGCAAGCGGATAGTAACCTCGTAGCCATTCATGGCCTCGAAGATGCCCTCAAAGTCGCCACGCTGCACGGGCAGCAACTTGGACAAAGCGACCTTGCGCGATTCCTCGTCACGAGCAATAATCATCTCGCGCATCGCCTTGATGCGGTCGCCCTCAAAGAACATGTGCTCGGTGCGGCACAGACCGATACCGTGTGCGCCCAGTTCGCGAGCCTTCAAGGCGTCGCGCGGCGTGTCGGCATTGGTGTACACGTCCATCTTGCTGTACTTCTCGGCGAGCGCCATCACAGCGGCATAGTCGCCACCCAGATCGGGATCGACAGTTGCGACAGGACCGTCATAAACCTCACCAGTGGTACCATTGATTGAAATCCAGTCACCCTCTCTATAGGTCTTGCCATTCATCTCGACAGTGCGAGCTGCATAGTCAACCTTGATAGTGCCAGCACCCGACACACAGCACTTGCCCATACCACGAGCAACCACTGCTGCATGCGAAGTCATACCACCACGAGCGGTAAGGATACCCTGTGCCACATTCATGCCGCGCAAGTCCTCGGGCGAGGTCTCGATGCGCACCATGATGACTTTCTTCTTGCGGCTTGCCCATTCCTCTGCGTCGTCGGCAAAGAACACGATTTGTCCAGAAGCAGCACCAGGACTGGCGGGAAGACCCTTAGCCATTACCTGTGCATTCTTGACTGCAGCCTTATCGAAGACGGGGTGCAGCAACTCGTTGAGCTTGTTGGGCTCCATGCGCTTGATGACAGTCTTCTCGTCAATCACGCCCTCGCGGAAGAGGTCCATGGCAATCTTTACCATGGCAGCACCTGTACGCTTGCCATTTCGGGTCTGCAGCAACCACAGTTTGCCATTCTGGATGGTGAACTCCAGGTCTTGCATGTCGTGGTAGTGGTCCTCAAGGCGCTGCTGAATCTCGATCAGCTGAGCTGCGCACTCGGGCATCGACTCCTCGAGAGAGGGATACTTCGATGCACGCTCCTCCTCGCTGATGCCTTGCAATTCGGCCCAGCGACGGCTGCCGATGGTAGTGATTTGCTGTGGCGTACGTACACCGGCCACCACATCCTCGCCCTGAGCGTTGATAAGGTACTCACCATTGAACAGGTCCTCGCCAGTAGCGGCGTCACGCGTGAAGGCCACACCGGTGGCACTGGTTTCACCCATGTTGCCATAGACCATTGCCTGCACGTTGACGGCGGTTCCGTAGTGTGCAGGGATGCGGTTCATCTGGCGATACAGGATGGCGCGCTCGTTGTTCCAACTGTCGAACACGGCGTAGATAGCGCCCCACAGCTGATCCCATGCGTCGACGGGGAAGTCCTTGCCGGTGTTCTCCTTGACGGCAGCCTTGAAACGGACGACCAGTTCCTTGAGGTCGTTGACATCCAGTTCGGTATCGAGCTTGACACCCTTCTTGGCCTTGACATCCTCAATGATTACCTCAAACGGGTCTTGTTCCTCTTTGCTCTTAGGCTTCATGCCCAGCACCACGTCACCGTACATCTGCACGAAGCGACGGTAGCTGTCCCAAGCGAAGCGGGGGTTTCCCGACTTCTCGGCGAGTGTCTCGGCAACGGCATCATTGATACCCAAGTTCAGCACCGTGTCCATCATGCCAGGCATCGACACCGGTGCACCCGAGCGAACCGACACCAGCTGTGGATTGCTGGGGTCGTTAAATTTATTTCCAGTCAGGCTCTCGATGTGCTCGACCGCCTTCTTGACATCTTCTTTGATCAGTGCGACAACTGCGTCACGGCCCTGCTCATTGTAGAGGCGGCACATGTCGGTAGTGATAGTGAAACCCGGAGGCACGGGCACTCCGATGAGATTCATCTCGGCGAGGTTAGCACCCTTTCCGCCCAGCAAATCTCTCATGTCGGCGCGGCCTTCTGCTTGGCCATTGCCGAAAGTGTAGATAGTCTTCATAAAATGAAAATTATTGTTATTGGGTTAAATAAATAGACATTAGAATATGTACATAAAACTTTTGTTTATTTGTCCTTCTGTCTGAATATAAAACTATTGTTCTTTTGTTCTTTTGTCTAAATTTAAACTCTTGTTCTTTTGTTTGAATTTATCAAAATGCCCGCAAAGATACAAAAAATCGTCAAAACACCACCTATTATTATATAATAAATAGCATTTTTTAAGAATTGAAACACCCTAGTGCGCTAGGGGGTGCATGGCTTTGATGACGTGCGAGACAACCCCCCAAATCAGAAAGTTGCTCTCCTCGTTCACATGGAGTTCGGGGAACTGCTTATTGGCAGGGGTGAGATAAACACCATCACTGCGGATGCTGATGCGCTTGACGGTGAAGTCACCGTCGATAAAGCACACTGCAATGTCGCCATCGCGCGGCTCCAGTGACTTGTCGATGAGGAGCAGGTCACCGTTGTTGATGCCCGCGTCAATCATTGAGTTTCCGATCACCCGCGCGCAGAATGTCGATGCCGGATTACTGATGAGTTCATGGTTCAGGTCGATGGTGTCGCCAAACATGCCTTGAGCCGGGCTTGGGAACCCAGCCTGGATGCGGCTCTCGAAGAACTGTAGGGCAATTTCTTCCGAATCTTCCAGCTGATGGATTTCAATTACGTCGTCTTTCATGTTGTATGTTATTATTCATTGAGATTAAATAAGCGATAACGCGGCGTTGCTGAAACGGTGTTCGTCGGTGACGTTTTCGCCAAGGAAATCGGGTAGGGGATAGGTGTAATTCTCGTCGGGGATCTCCAACTCGGCAGTGACCAGTCCCTGCAACCTCCCATGATAGACATCTACTTCCCACTTGTTGTCATGGTCGATGACGATGTGACGTGACTTGTCAATGACGTGGTCAAGACACATCGTCAGCAATTGCTCGCCATCTTGGCGAGGAATCTCATATTCAAACTCGGCTCGTGCCGCACCATGGCCGCGCCCCTTGATGGTGACAAACGCCTTATTGTCAGTGATGCGAACTCGCACTGTGCGGTCCTTCTCACGACAGAGATAGCCTTGCCTGATGTGTATCACTCGGGAAGTCCGCTCCTTAAACGAGTCGGTCTTCACAAGATATTTGTGTTCAATTTCAGTTGCCATGTTGTCCATATTTTCCTGCAAAATTAGACAATAATCTACGAATTTGCAAGAGGATTGCGCGAGAATTGCTACCTTTGCGCCGTGAAACGTTGTCTTTTGGTCATATTCGTCGTTATCTTGGGTCTGCTTACGGTTTGTGGGCAGACACAGATTGCCGGTTATGTGCGTGATTCGGTCACGCGCGAACCCATTCCGTATGCCTCCATCGCCATCCTGGGCACTACCGATGGCGTGAACAGCAACAACAAGGGTGGTTTCCAAATCAACAGCGCGAAGACAGTGTCAACGTTGCGTGTGTCGGCGATTGGCTATCAGACCAAGGACATCGCCCTGCGCATCGGGCAGTCGGTGCTGGTCGTTGACTTGGTACAGGAGTCGGTCGAACTCAAGGAGGTGGTGGTGAAGCGCACCAAGGAGAAGTACAGCAAGAAGGACAATCCCGCCGTGGCACTGGCAAAGCGCCTGATGGCACTTAAGCACCAGGGCAATCCCGCTGAACAACCTTACTATAGCCACGACCGCTATGAACGACTGATGTATGGCTTCAACGACTATGACAAGTACCAAAGGAGCAACATCCTGTTCCGCAAGTTCGGCTTTCTGTCGGAGTACACCGACACGTCGGCGTTGTCGGGCAAACGCGTGTTGCCCGTCTCGGTGAAGGACCAGTTCTCGCAGGAGTATTTCTGCCAGAGTCCCAAAACCCACAAGGAACTCATCCAGGGGCAAAAAAACGCAGGGTTTGACGAGCAATTTGACACCCAGTCGGGCATAAAAGACGTGATGAACGATTGGTTCAAGGAAATCGACCTCTTTCAGAATGATGTGACATTCTTGACCAACCGCTTCGTGAGCCCATTGTCGCACATTGGCCCCGACTTCTACAAGTATTACTTGACCGACACGCTCGCCATCGAGGGCGACACCTGCATTGAGTTGTCGTTCACGCCATTCGTGAGCGAGACGTTCGGCTTCTTGGGACGATTGTATGTCGTGGAAAACGACACCACCTTATTTATTAAGAAGGTCAAGCTGAATGTCCCCAACCGCATCAACGTCAACTTTGTCGACCGAGTCTACATCGAGCAAGACTTCGTGCAGGCCCCCAATGGCTGCCGCCTGAAGACGCGCGAGAACATGGAGATCGAGTTCAGTCTGTACAATGCGCCAGGACTATTCGCAAGATGTGAGCTGGTATACAACAACTTCTCGTTTGACCCGCCGTTGGACATGTCGGTGTTTGACTTGCCTGGCGAAAAAATCTTGCAGCCTCATGCCGACCAGATGCCGACTGAGTTCTGGGTGAACAAGCAACCCGAAGAGTTGAAGAACCACGGGGGAAATGTCAAGCAGATGCTAGCCCGACTGCGCCAAAACAAGGTGTTCTACTGGAGCGAGAAAACTATCATGGCGCTCATCAAGGGCTATCTGCCTACCGGTAACCCGAGCAAATGGGACTTTGGCCCGTTGAACAGTTTGATTAGCTTCAACACCCTGGAGGGCCCGCGTATGCGTATTGGCGGCATGAGCAAGGTGCCGCTCAGTCCGCATTGGTTTTTCCGTGCCCATGTCGCCTACGGGTTCCGGGACCAAAAGTGGAAGTATGGCGCTCAGGTCGAGTACTCGTTCAACAAGAAGAAGGAACTGGACATGGAGTTCCCCATCCACAGCCTGCGCCTGCGTCACGAGTACGAGGCCGACCGCTTGGGACAGCACTTCCTTTATACTAACTACGACAACATTTTCCATTCCATCAGTCGAGGCCAGGACAACAAGTTGCTCTACAAGCGCTCGACGCTGCTCGAGTGGAGGTTGGAACTGCTCAACCACTTCTCGGTGTCGCTGGGCTTTGAGCACATGATTCGTGAGGGGACGAAGTACTTGCCGTTCATGCTTCCCGACAGTACGACCTTGCGCAGCTATGGTCAGGCGGGCTTCACCGCCACCTTGCGCTATGCCCCGGGCGAGAAGTTCTATCAAGTGCGCTCGTTCCGCGTGCCCATCAACATGGACGGTCCCGTCCTTGAGCTGACGCACACCTATATGCCCAAGGGTTTCCTGGGTAGCCGCTACGAGGTGAACCGTACCGAACTGAGCGTGCAAAAGCGCTTTTGGTTCTCGGCATTCGGCTATACCGACATCAAAGTTAAGGGCGGCAAACTATGGAGCCGCGTGTGCTATCCCGACCTCTTGCTGCCCAATGCCAGCATCGTTTATACCATTCAGGCCGAGAACTACGCACTGATGGATGTCATGGAGTTTGTCAATGACCAATACCTGTCGTGGGACATGACTTACTGGGCTAACGGCGCACTGTTTAACCGCATACCGCTTATCAAGTACCTGAAATTGCGCGAGATCCTCACCTTCCGCGGTCTGTGGGGCAGCCTCAGCGACCGCAATGACCCCATGAAAAACAACGACTTGTTTCTCTTCCCTGCTGACACACGGTGCCAGAGGATGGGAAACAAGCCGTATATGGAGTTTGGCGTGGGCATCGACAATGTCTTCACCTTCTTGCGATTTGACTACGTGTGGCGTCTCACCTATCGTGACACCCCTGGAGTCTCCCGCGGCGGTCTCCGCGTTGCCTTCCACGCAACCTTCTGATTGTTACTTCTTCGCCACGTAGTTCATGTGAACGCGTTCCCATTGGAGGGTTCCGTCTTTCTTGACGTGGACGCGTACCAGGTAGTCACCCGGATTGGGGCTGTTGCGCTCGCTCATCGAGTCGAGAGTCAAGAAAGTGACATTGTTATAGACCCGCTCGTCCCACTTGTGCACATGTCCGCAAAAGACGATACTTGCGTGCCACTGCTCGAACTGGTTGAGCAGGAAGAATGTCTCTTCGCGTGAGAAAGTTGACGCAAACTCCAACGATGAGGGCCTGAAGATGTTTGTATGGCCAAACACGAACGTGTGACGATAAGTGTATCCTTCACTTCCGTCGAGCACCCCATCCTCAATCAAGTCAACCTGTGTGCGTCCCAATGTGCCGCTTGCCGTGTCGAGGAAGATGAAACGGTCTATGACCAGTTCACCTTCCTCGGTGAGAACAAGTACCGGGAACTCATAGAACGACGAATGGAAGATGTTGCTCCACAACGCCCAACCATTGTGTGTGATGTCGTGGTTGCCTACCACAGGGTAGAACGGGAAGTCAATCTGATCATAGGTCCATTCGTAGTCCTCGGCATCTTCCTCATCACCAATAGGATAATAATACCCCTTGCTGTTGATGCCATATAGTTTTTCAACAAATTTATGCTTGGCCTGCTTCACCAGCGAGTCGAGCGTGATGTAATACTCCACCTTTGTGTCGGCGATGTCGCCCAGATGCGTGTAGAGCAGGTCGCCGCCTTCCAGACCAATGGCAAACATTTCGTCCATTCGTCCTGGGTCGGTGGTGAGATGGCTGTCGCTACCCACGAGAAAGGTGTAATCATCTAGCACCATATTAATATTAAACTCGTCTAAGTAGTCTTTGTAATACTGGTTCGACATCTTCACACGGTCCTCGACCGCGGTGCCAGCCATGAGAACGCCCTGCGGGCTAACCTTCTCGCATGAGACTTGTGTCAATGCCAGTGCCACCCATGCTACCATCAAGATATATTTTGTCTTCATCATTGCTTACATTTTATATTTCAAACCTAATTTCACTGAGCCCTCATATTTTGTCGCCAGTTGGCTCATCGAACCAGCCGGCCGGATATTGAATTCTCCGAAGAGGTTCCACCGCTCCCTGACCCGGGCATACCATCGAATGCCCCAGTTGATGTTCCAATTCTCGTAGTAAAAGTCATCGTAATTACGGAAAAACAACCCAACGTTCCACGGATTGCTGCGATGCCGGGCGTTCACCCCGAAACCAAAGGTCAGTGTCAGCGGTTCGGTGACGCCATAGCTTCGGCTAGTGCTGTTCCTATTGGTTCTATAATGAATAAGTGACTCACCAATGCAGAGGTCAACGTAGGCACTCTCCCATGTCGCCGACAAGTTGGCAATATACTCATTGAATCCCCACTTTTGATAGCGGTTATATAGCAGTTTCCCATCAAAATAGACGTTACCATATTTCACTGGCAAGCGGTATCCTCCTTGGATGTCGACCGAAAAGAGTTGTTTCACGAACTGCGCCTGCACGTCGCCGCCCACATGCCATCGTGGGGTTAAGTGGTGCTGATAGGACATGGAGAGTCCTCCAAAAACGTCGGTAATGACATTGTTCCCGACCGTGACATAGCCGGAGATTTCGTTCTTGTGCTCACCATCGTATGTCTTGTAAGGGATATAACTGTTTTGACCATATCCTATCGACACCAAGGACGAGGCTATAAACAAAAATAAAAAAAACTTTTTGGTCATATTTCAAATATTTATTAATTCACTCAAAATGAGACGCATAACGCACCTCCCAAAACCCACTGATGTAGCGACTTCTGGGCACTTGAAACAAAAGGCTGCTTCATGTCCCAGTCAAAGATGGCCATGAAATCAACCAAATCTGGTGAAAGCCCTTCGAAAAGTCCCAGCGGATGATAAGTGGCAGTAAACGTCTTGCGAGAGTAGTCATAGTCGCAGAAGATACGCCATGTGAAAGCGTTCTTGTAGGCATAGGTCAACGAAATGCCCGTGCCAAATTTCATTGAGTTGGTAGCGCCTATGTCAATATAATCCCACTCATACTCAATAGTTTTGTCTGTCGGTAAAAGCTTTAAATCGTCATCACTCACATTGATAGCCAATTGCTTGCCAGTATAAGTGGCTTGAATGTTGATATCATCCATTGCGCTATGCCCGACCAGGAGTTTTGAGCCCAGCGCAAAACGCGATGACAAGGGGAGGTTGAAATAAATACCGGCATCAGCTGCAAACTCGGTGAGGTGGTGGCTCTCGACAGTGAGTACGATATTCTGAGCAGCACCTGAAATCAACGGATCTTGGAAGAACTGCTCAATATCGTTCTGCTCTTGGTTTGCCAACAAGCTCCAACCGTCAATAGGGGTTGCTTTAACGCGCAGCCGTCCGCCGATACCGATATAGGGATTAAAAAACCAAGCCCCTTCGGCACCAACGACCGTGGCAGCCCTGAATTTGAGGTGCAAAGGCTCGTCGGTACTAAAGTCCTCGCCTTCGGTTACTAAATCGGGAATATTGTATTGGAATGGGGGCAAGACCAGGTTGCGATTGCCAAGACCCATACCCATCTCGATAGCAAAGAACGAGGGAGTAGCGCGTAAGTCGGGATAAGAAATCATGTCGTTGCGCAACAGGCCACGGTTCTTGAACAACAGATCCATGAGTCCATAGCCCAACTCCGTTGAGAGTATGCCGATTCCCGCCCCCGAAAGCACATCGCTCACCCAATGGCGGTTGTTGAGCACACGCATCACACCCGTAGCGGTCGCCAAGGTATAGGCTCCCACAGAATACCATGGCGAGCGCGTCAGGCCATATTCCTTGTGGAGGATGGTAGCCGCCATAAAGGCTGTTGCGGTGTGACCCGAAGGCCAGGAATTGCGCGTGGACCCATCGGGGCGCATCTCGCTGGTCGTGTATTTGATACCATTGACAAAGCCTGCCATGATAGCTGCCGAAGCTGCCGCCGAGGCCCAATAGCGTGGCCAATCACTGCGACCCTCAACGCCACCCATGTGCAGGCCAATACTCAATGCCAAAGGCACATACTGAGTGTAGTTGTCAATTTCGGTGTGGAAATTGTATTTGATAAGTCGAATGTTAGCGTTTGGGTTCTTGTAATTTTGGCGGAACCCTTGTTTTTCGGCTTTGGCAAGCAAGCCTGCTGCAAACACCGGCAAACCCACCCAAGTCTGGTCCTGAAGGAAAGTGTATGGTTGGGTGTTGGGGTTGGTGCGACTCTTGAAAAAATTGATGTCAAACCCATGGTGCGGCTCATAGGGTAGGGGAGCTGTAACACCCACCGTCAACTCAGGAATCGCTATTTGGGAGGAGTCAACAGCTGACACTTGTTGCGACACAGTGTCAACCGGCTCAATCGCCATCATCATCGGCAACCAAGCCAAACTAGCTAATATCGATACAATCCGTTTCATTCTCGGGGATATAGAGCCAACGTTTAGTTCTTTTCCTTGCCAAGTTCTTTCTCGAACAATTTGTCTACTGCTGCCTTGACGTTAGGCGGCAGTTCCGGAATGTTGTGCGCCTCTTCGAACTGACGCAGCTCCCGGATGTCCATCTCCACCTCGTTCTCCTTGCGCGTCTGCTTCAATTCCTTCTTGTCGATGTAGTTGCGGGCGGTGGTATAGGCTTGCAACAGAATCACATATCTACCATCAGAGCCTGTTTGGTCGGCGCTCACATGCATTTGTCGCATCACAAAGTCATCAACGCGCGAGCGTCCTTCCTCATCAATGCGATAGACTTCATAGAACGATTCTTCGCGATGACGGTCAACTTGATTCTTTTTCTTCTCTTTTCCCTTGGCACGCTGTTCCGCTTCTTTTTTGTGAGCACTATAGGCCCACTTATTGAACGATGTGGTGCGCAATCCAGCGGCCAAGTCAGTGTCAATATAACCTAGCGTACAGATACTGTCGCTAATGATTTGGCGTCCCAGCGAGTCACCCACCAAAGTGAGTTCACCAGCTTTTGCGCCATTGAGGACTTGCTTGTAAGTAGTGTTGTCGCTGACTTGACCCAACTGGTCGATATATCTTCCCACCAGCGTACTGATGAGGAAACGTAGTAGACCGTTCTCACCACGAGACAGGTTGCGTTTCTTGGACTTACTCTTTTTGTTGGCAAACTCGTAGGTGTTGTCAATCACGCCACCACGGAAGTAAAGTGGGCCCTCATCGTCAAGGTAAATCAAGCGATAGTAAGTCTGAATATAGGCCAACTCTTTGGGCTTGACTGTCACCTCATCCAATCCGAAGTCCACATCTCGCATCACGACACGCCCGCTAGCCAGATTGTCGGTCTGGATGTTCGTGGCTTGAAATGCGATGTGCGAAAAGTAGAGGTCTTTCGCCCCTTTCTTGTTTTCAACCCAACCCTCCTCATCGGTTGTTCCGACCAGTGCGCCACGTGCATCGGTCACGCAGACGTAGGGAATGGGCAGACCATCTGTGTCAATAACCTGAAGGCGCTGCTGTCCTAGTGCCACTTGGCAACACAAGACAACGAGAATCAATAAGATATTTTTCTTGTTCATAATAATGCTAACAATCTTATTTTCAGTCAATTATTGAACAGGAAAGGTAAAATAAGTGTTGGGGTAGGGCTCTTTAGCGAGGCGGAAGTGCCACCATTCCTCTTCAATAGGCGCAAAGCCATGACGTATCATGGCATCACGCAAGAGCATACGGTTAAGATACTGGCGTGCAGTCAGGCCATCGACATAGGATGGATGTGACTCGATGCCAAAGAAGTCGAACGTGCCGCCCATATCGACCTCTTTTTCGGTGTTCATGTCAAAAAGGGTGAGGTCGACCGTAGAACCACGGGTGTGACCCGAGTGAGCCGCGATATATCCTTGTGGGAAAAGCACATCTTTGGTCAGGCGAGGGTAGAAGTAGCTCTTCATCGTGGTATCAGCAAAGTCGGCTGCCCAACGCACAAAGTGGTCGACCGCGCACTGGGGACGATAGGCGTCATAAATCTTCAGGCGATAGCCCTTGGCCTTGACATCGTCGCTGACTGCCTTCAGACTGTCGGCAGCCTCACGAGTCAGCCATGCTTGGGGGGCTTCATAACCATCGACACGCGTACCCACAAAATTATAGGTACTGAAATAACGAATTTCCAGAATGACATCAGGAACGACATCGGTGATGCGAACAAAATCGGATTTGTCATCAGACAAATTAAACTTCTCTTGAGCATTAGCTGTGGCGGCTGTGAGAGTAAACAGGGCTACAGCGAAAAGGGCTAAAAACTTTTTCATTGTGTTGTAGTATGATTTTGGTTACAAAAGTACATATTTCTTGCCATATACGCAACTGTGGGGGGGTATTTCGGCAAATACACATAGAATTTCGCGTTTCTATTTAACATAATATCAATTATGATTCAAATAGGGTGGTTTTAAACGGACGAATTACAAATCCGCCCGCTGCGATATTCTCAACTCTCCCAGAATCGAAAATTTGCGATTATATTAACCCTCACCTCTTGGCAAGCTAAAGGATCTTAATTCTAAAACAAGTCTACCGTTTCATGATGCGGTCAAGGTTGCGCTTGTCTTCGCGCTCTTTGATGCTCTGGCGTTTGTCGTAGAGTTTCTTGCCTCGTGCCACGGCAATCACCATCTTCGCGAGACCTCGCTCGTTGATGAAGATGCGCAAAGGCACCACCGAATAACCCGGCTGCTCGGCCTGCTTGGCGATGCGGTTCAGTTCCTTGCGTGTGACCAACAATTTGCGGTCGCGGTGCGTCGTGTGATTGTTGTAGGAACCATAGGAGTACTCGGCGATGTACATGTTCTTAACCCACAGCTCATGGTTCTCCACCATGCAGTAAGTATCGGTTAGCCCCGCCTTTCCCTGACGTAGCGACTTTATCTCGGTACCTGTCAATACGATTCCGGCTGTAAATGTCTCCAGAATCTCGTAATCAAACGTTGCCTTGCGGTTCTTGATGTTGATGTTGTTTTGTGCCATAGTATATTGATTTAATTATTTGACAATGAGCATACTAAGTAGTTTTGTAATGAGTACAGGTGTCAATATGATTAATGCCGAGGCAAAGACAATGAACCATGTTTCCTTGCGCTTGTCCAGACCCATGTATTGCGCACCACGATAGATGATCCATACCAGATAAGTCATCAAGAAGAATATGGGTGTGAAATCAATAGGTAACACATTGTGTATTATCTCTAGTAACACCAAGTAAATCAGACAATAAAGTATTAACTCATGAAGTCTTGCTGTAGAACCCTTTGTCTTCATTAATTCAGGATAGAAACCACCTAGCAGATAGCACACGATGTGGTAGCTGAAAAAGTAGCTTGAGAACTGTATGATAGCAGTCATCAGGGACAAGGACAGGGTTATAGTCTTGTCATAAAACATCGGAACAAATGCCGTCACCGCAAGAACTGCAAGCAGCGGCAAAAACGCTACACGCATGATGCGGTTGGTGGCAATGCCGCCAACATTGACTTCCTCCCAACCAACCTTCGGCGAGACAATTAGCAACAATATATTTTTCCAGATGTCCATTTGAGCCTGCAAAATTACTATTTTCTTTTGAATTTTCGTGAGATTGTAGATCATTCTGGCTATATTTTAGATATATTTGGCTTAGTCTCGGCAAATTTATATTTTGAATTGCTCTCAACTTGCACAAATTTTGTAATTTTGCGACTGTTTTTATGAACTACCCCTTTTTCATAGCGCAGAGATTGAAGCTTGGCAAGGATGTCAAGCAGGCCGCTCCTAGCCTCAACGTGGCACTGGTGGGCATTGTGCTAGCCATCGTCGTGATGATTCTCTCGGTGGCGGTGGTAATGGGGTTCAAAAAAGAAATCTCGACCAAAGTGTACCAGCTTGACGCACACCTCAAGGTGTCGAATGCCGCCATCGGTCTGGACGACAACTATGCCACCATCAATGCGCAGCCCATCTATCAGGCCATCATGGCCGACGAAGAATTCAAATCTTTGGTCTCAAGCATGTGCCTGATTGCCGACCAACCCGCCATCCTCAAAACCGACACCGATTTTGAGGGCATCGTTTACCGTGGCGTGGATGATGGCTACGATTGGCACTATCTGCAGGATAACCTTGTCGAGGGGCGCGTGCCACTCATCACCGACACCGCTGATGTCAACGAGGTGGTTATCTCGCGGTCGCTAGCCGACAAACTGCGGTTGAAGTGCGGCGACCATGTATACACCTATTTTATACAGCAGAAGGTCAAGGTGCGCAACGCACACATCGTGGGCATCGTCAACACCGACTTTGACAACTTTGACAAGGCCATCATTGTGGGTAACATCCGACAAATCCAAGGCATCAACGACTGGACCGCCGATGTCGGGCACTATGTCGGTGTGAACCTCAAGGATGTGAGCCATGTCAAGGAGGATGCTTATCGCTTATATACCCTACTCGCACAACACACCTACCAAACTAATAATAACACGCTGCATGGTGTGACCAACACACGTCAGAACAACATCTCGTTCTTTGCGTGGCTGCAGATGCTTGACATGAATGTAGTAATCATCCTGGTATTGATGGCGATAGTTTCTGGTTTCACCCTGATTGCCGCCATGTTGATGATTGTCCTTGAGCGCATTCGCATGATTGGCATGCTCAAAGCATTAGGTGCCAGCAATAATGGCATCCGCAACATCTTCATCTTTCTCACAGGCAAACTCATTTTCAAAGCATTGCTTTGGGGCAACATCATCGGGCTGGGACTTGCTATGATTCAGAAGTGGTTCCACATTGTCAAGCTCGACCCCAGTTCCTACTACATGCCCTTTGTGCCCATCGACCTCTCCCCTACTGCCTGGCTACTGCTTAATGTGGGCATCATCATTGTGTCATACCTTACCCTGATTGGCCCAAGCTACATCATCAGCACCATCCGCCCCACCGCAACCATGCGGTTTGAGTGATTTTTTCAGAAACTCATCCAACTTTTTCGGTTCGGGTGCATCTAATCCATGTATGACGAACACAAGCATCACTGACCAACAACTCATCGACATGCTGAACAACCATGCTCAGCGTGACCAAGGCTTCAGGCTGCTCATGCGACAGTATGGACGATGTCTTTATTGGCATGTCAGACGCATAGTCATAGATCATGATGATGCTGAAGATGTCTTGCAGGAGACAGCCATTAAGGTTCTTGAAAGTGTTAGCAAATTCAAGGGCGATAGCCAGTTAGGCACTTGGCTCTATCGCATTGCCACCAATGAGGCCTTGATGCACTTGCGGCGTCAAACAAGACTGTTCCAAAGCATAGACACTCTAGGACCAGAGTTGGCTGAGCGACTGGTGTCACAGCCTGACCTGGTAGGCGATGAGGCAGCGATGCTTTTCCAACGAGCCATCTTGCAACTCCCCACACAGCAACGTGTCGCTTTCAATCTGCGCTACTACGACGAGCTGAGTTATGAGCAGATTGCCCAAGTCACAGGCAAATCGGTGGCGACACTCAAGAGCAATTATCATTATGCAGTGAAGAAAATTGAGAACTACTTAAAAGAGCATTCGTTATGATCGAATTGGACAAATACAAAGACAAAAATCCATTTGGCATCACCAATGATGAAATCGACCATCTGGTTAACAATAGTACCGAGCGGGCCATCGAGCAACATCATGACCAGCGCCCCACCCTACGCCGACTGGCTTTGTGGACTGCCACTGCAGCTGCCATTCTTGGGGCTGTGTTCATGACAGTGCGCATGCTTCATCAAGATACCGAACCCATGACATCACAGAGTAAAATGTTAGCAATCAACGATTTGGATACATCAGAGGCATGGTTGGCAGTTGACCAAGTGGACATCGAACCGACTCTGACTGACGCCAAGGCGGATGAGTACGACGGACCTGCCGAAGAGATGAAAGAAGTCGATGAACTGCTCGAGACCATGACCGATGACGAACTGGATGCCATCGACTACTTTGTTGACGAAATCCCTGAATATTAACCCATTAAAGAATAGAGAAAATGAAAAAGACAATGATGCTATTGCTTCTGGCTGCTACTATCCTGTCGGCCGGAGCTCAACAAGAGAAAACGGCCGAAAAACAAGAGAAACTCCTCGAGGCTAAAACACGACAAATGATTCAATCGCTCAACATCACGCCCGAACAGGAGGCCAAATTCACAGAAATCTACCGCGCCTATAACGAGAAGATGCGCAGCGAATGGAATAGAGGAAACATGCAACAGAAAAGTGATGATGTCAAGCAGGAAGCGAACCGACTGAAGCAACGCCTCAACAACCAGAAAAAGGCATTGGACGTTCAGCTTTCTTATGTTGACAAGTTAGCCACAGTCCTCAACGCCGAGCAATTGCGCAAGTTCTTTGACACTGAGCGTAAGATCCAGGCCAGAGTCAAGTCAAAACGGCAAGGCATGCGAGGCCATGACAAGGGGCATGGACAATGGCGCAAAGATGGACGCAAAGGAGATGCTGCTAGCCGGAAGGCACGCGCTGCCGAGCGTAGGGCGCGTCATCATCAACGTAGCACCGAACGCCAGACACATACCAATGGCAACGTCGAATAACAAAAAAGTGTCCTGAACCAGGACACTCAATTAGAGAATCATTAAGATACGCTAGTACCCAGCCCGCTTGTTGAAAGTCGGCTGGGGCTTGTTATTTCAGGCGCAAGAAACTGTAGCCGAAGCGTTCGCAAGCGGCACGTTCCAGTGCCTCACGGTCATCGGGGTGCGCGATGGTGATCATCGCCTTGGCACGTTCCGCCAGACTCTTGTTGCGCAGGTAGACGATTCCATGCTCAGTGACGACATATTGCGTCTGAAAACGTGTAGTCACCACGCCGGCACCGGGTGTCAAGGTCGGCACAATCTTTGCCTTGCCCTTGCCAGTACGCGACGGCAGAGCGATGAACGTCTTGCCGCCCTCACTCAATGCGCCGCCATACATGAAATCATGTTGGCCACCCACACTAGAGAAGATAGTAGTGCCAATACTGTCAGCGCACACTTGACCTGTGATGTCGACCTCGATGGCACTATTGATGGCAATCACCTTGGGGTTCTGGCGGATAACCTGCGGGTCATTGGTCCATGCCACATCATAGAACTCCACACCTTTGTTATAATGTAGGAAATCATACATGTGCTGGCTACCCAATGCCAACGAAGCCACGCTCACGCCCGGCTTGATGACCTTCTGAGAGTTGTCAATTACACCTTCTTCAATCAAACGTACCACACCGTCGGTCATCGCCTCGGTATGCAAGCCCAGATGCTGGTGGTTCTTGATGCCGTTGAGCACGGCATTGGGGATGCCACCCACACCAATCTGCAAGGTTGCCCCATCAGGAATCTCGGCAGCGATGTTCGCACCAATAGCGGCCTCAATGGGTGTCGGTGGACCGAACTCCAGTGCCAATGGCGGGTCGTCGCACTCGACGGCTGCAGTGATTTGCGACTCGTGGATGAGCGCGCCACCACACAGATAAGGCATACTCTTGTTAATCTCGGCAATAACAATCTTGCTCGACTCAACGGCCGAGACAGCCAGGTCGGCACTCATGCCGTAGCTGCAATAACCGTTCTCATCGGGGGGCGAGCAATTGATAAAGGCAATGTCCACGGGTAGTTGTCGGCTGCGGAACAAGAAGGGGATTTCGCCCAGGAAAGCTGGGGTCATGGTGCCATAGCCCTGAGCCACCCACTTGCGCTGGTCGGCACACAGAAACAGACTATTGGTCCAGAAAGCATCCTTGTACTCGGGTTTGCAGAAGGGAGCTTCTCCCCTACCCACATTGAATGCCGAATAGATAGTCACGCCTTTCAGCTCGTTGCCACGACGTGCCAGTGCTTCCTCGAGTACCAATGGGATGGACGTACTGCCCTGGATGTAAATCGAGTCACCCGACTTGACCAGTTGCATCGCCTCATCGGCGGTCATGTAATTCATTTCAGTTGTCAGTTTTCAGTTTTCAGTGATCAGTTTTCAGTTGCGATTTGCTCGAAGATGGCAAGGCGCTCGTCAAGCTGTTGCATCAGCTCCGGGGTACGCAGTGCAGACACGCTGACTCGGGCACCAGGCTGGTCGCTGCCCGTGGTGTTGAGTGTAATGGCGGCTATGCCGCAACGCAACATCAAGGACAGCAATTCCTTGCAACCCATGCCCTTGTAGCCCACGGTGTAGAAGAAGCCATCGGCCACATCCTGATTATTGTCCTTGTCATAGACAATGTTGAATCCATGACGCAGGAAGATTTGCTTTGACTCGTGGGCACGTTTCTCATACTCGTGCAGGTCATGCACGAAGTCATAGCCATCGGCGGCGGCACCCAACATGGCTGCCAGACCGCATTGAGCAGAGTGCGATGTACCCGACGAGGCGGCATACAGGTAGGTCAACACAAAGTTGTCACCCATACGTCCCAGGCCATACAGCTCGCGCAGGTGTGGATAGTCGCGATGATAGAGTTTGGGCGAGAATGCCACGATGGCGATGCGCTCACCAGCATAACTGAAAATCTTCGAGCCGGACATCATCATCACATAATTGTCGGTGTAGTGCGACACGGTGGGTTGATACGGGGGCTCAAAGGGATGAGACTTGTCGCTGCGGAAGTCCATGCACATATAGGCCATGTCCTCAAGCACAACCACGTCATACTTCGTAGCCAATTCCCCGATAGTCTGCAACTCGTTCTCGGTCAAGCAAATCCAGGCAGGATTATTGGGATTGCTATAGACAAGGGCGGCGATGTTGCCATTACTCATGTAGCTTTCCAACTTCTCGCGCAGTTTATCTTCGCGGTAGTTGTAGATGTCGAACGCCTCGATGCCGGCCCCTGCAATCTTGGCCTGCAACATGTGAGGAGCGAAGCCCGGGTTGATGTAAAGAATCGTGTCCTTGCCAGGTTGCATCTGCGAACATTCGAGGATAAGTGTATTGCAGCCCTGCATCGACCCCACTGTCGGAACGATGCACTCGCCAGGGATGTCCTGGTTGATGTAGGCCTTGATAAATCGCGAAGCATTCTGCTTGAGTTCGGGGATGCCACCGATTGTGGGATAGATTGAGGCGACACCACGGTCGAGAGCAGCCTTCTGGGCCTCGATACCTATCTTGCAGGGATCCAGGCCTGGAACACCAATCTCCAGGTGTACAAACTTCTCTCCCGATACCTTCTCGAGGGCACCGGCCACGGCGACACCCTGACGGATAGTCGAGCGCGAAACATCAGCGATGTCCATCTCACGCAAGATGTCGTCTAAAACGTCTTGGTTTACTGGTAAATTCATGTTTTTATGGTTTATTGTTATTTGGTATCTCGGAGGACCGCAGTCCTCCGAGACTAATTTCTGGTTACTTGCGGGCGGCGGCCAGGCCGGCACGGAAGGCAGCGATGTTGGTGTCAACAATCGCTTGACCCTTGCGGGCAAACACATGACTGATGCCATCCTCGAGCAGTTCAGGGGTGAGCATCTGCAGCACCGAGGCAGCAGCACCCAGCAACACCATATTGGCGCTGCGAGGCGAGTTCACCTCCTTGGCGAGCGCATCCACATCTAGCCGGATGACATTGCCCACGCGATCTAGGTCGGCATTCACGGCATCCATCTCGGGATAGTTGGGGATGTTGACAAAGGGCTGGGTGTTGGTGATGATCCAGCCATTGGGTGCCAGATAAGGCACATAGCGCAGTGCCTCCATGGGTTCGAGCGAGATAATCAGGTCACAGGCGCCCTTGGGAATCAAGTCACTGTTGATGGTCGTGTCGCTCACGCGAAGGTTTGACTGCACGTCACCGCCGCGCTGGCTCATGCCATGAACCTCGGCCTGCTTCAGCTGCAGGTTCTGGTCCAGGGCGGCCCAACCGATGATGGTGGCGATGGAGAGGATACCTTGTCCGCCCACACCGCACAGAATAATATCTTGTTTCATGAATATGCTTTATTAAAAGTCAGAATGTTTTTTGAAGAAACACAGAACTTCCCCCTCTTTAGGGGGGATTGAGGGGGGGCTATACTACTTTTTTTGCTGCTGCGTGGCGTTTCAGCGTCTGGATGCACTCGCGGCGAGCGATAATGACCGACACGCCCTTGTACTCAATCTCCTCGCGGATGACGCGCTCCATCTCCTCATAGTTCTTGGGCAGCGGCACAATCACACGCACATGCTCAGGCTCAACTCCGATGCCCATGCAGATGCTCTCCAGACGGCCGGTACCGGCGCTGTCCTGTCCGCCGGTCATGCCCGTAGTAAGGTTGTCGCTGATGCACAACGTCACTTGGGCCTTGGCATTCACGGCATCAAGCAGACCCGTCATGCCACTGTGGGTGAAGGTCGAGTCACCGATGACGGCAACTGAAGGATGTACACCCGAGATAGCGGCACCCAGTGCCATGGTGAACGACGAACCCATCTCGACACAGGTGTGGAAAGCGTGGAACGGAGCCAACCAACCCAACGTGTAGCAACCGATGTCACTGAACACGCGGGCCGTGGGATAAGTGTGGATGACATTATTCAAAGCAGTGTAGAAGTCGCGGTGGCCGCAGCCCTGACACAGTGCCGGTGGACGCGGAACAGTGACCTGTGAGGCAGCTTTGACGGGCAACTCGGGCAGCCCCATGGCGGCACGCACGCAGTCGGGCGAGAGTTCGCCGGTGCGCGGCAGCGTGCCATCTAGACGGCCACTGACTTTAACAGGCGTTGGCAATAGGCCGACAAGGCGCTTCTCGACCAACGGCTGGCCCTCCTCCATGACGATGATACGCTCGCAATCGCGTGCCAGGCGCTGAATCATCGCGGTAGGAAGCGGGTATTGCTGAATCTTCAGAACGGGGAAGGGGCATCCGTCGGGATACTGCTCCATCAGATAGTTATAAGCGATGCCACAGGCGATGATGCCCACCGAGTGGTCCTTGCCGTCAACATACTGGTTGAAGCCCATCGTCTCGGCCTCCTGTTCAAAGGTGGCGTAGTCCTTGATGAGCTGTTCGTTGCGTACGCGGGCGTTAGCGGGCAGTAGCACCCACTGGCGAGGATTCTCGGGGAAGTGAATCTCGTTCTGCTCGCGGGCCTCCCCCACCTCGACGACGGCGCGGCTATGCGCCATGCGGGTGGTCAAGCGCATGAGTACGGGGATGCGGTGTTTCTCGCTGAAGTCGTAAGCGGCTTGGATAATCGTGTAGGTCTCTTGCTGTGAGGCGGGCTCGAAACAAGGCATCATGGCGAACTCGGCATAGAAGCGCGAGTCCTGCTCGTTTTGTGACGAGTGCATCGACGGGTCATCGCAAGCCGTCACCACGAGGCCACCATTGGCGCCTGTCATGGCCGAGTTGACGAAGGCGTCGGCACACACATTCATACCCACATGTTTCATACACACCAACGCGCGCTTGCCGCTGTACGAGGCACCTAATGCGGCCTCCATAGCGGTCTTCTCGTTGGCACTCCAGTCGCTGTGAACACCGCGTTCGCGGGCCAGCGCGTTCATTTGGATAAACTCAGTGATTTCGGTCGATGGGGTTCCAGGATAGGCATATACACCCGAAAGTCCAGCATGCAATGCACCCAACGCCAGAGCCTCATCTCCCAAGAGAAGATTTTTTTTCATTGTATTTGGTTTATGTTTCTAATTATCGTCGTTTAGTTTAAGCGCAACGAAATTACACAAAATTCCGCACCCCGACAAATTATTTAAGAATTATTTCACTTTTCCCACCCCATAAGGGTTAAATAGGGTAAAAAGTGTTGTGAGGACTCATTATTTTCTAAAGAAAATAGTTTGTGTTAACAGAAAAGTATGTAATTTTGCAAATTGTTGTCGCGTGTACATAAAAAGCGCTCGCAACGACTGCTTTTTGTATTCATTACAAGTTACTATATAATTCTTAAAAACGATTATGGCAGAAAACAGAAAAAGACTGTTCGACATGTTCCCGCCCGTGACTCCTGAGGAGTGGCGTGCGAAGGCCGAGGTAGACCTGAAAGGGGCCGACTTCGACAAGAAAATGGTATGGCGAACAAACGAAGGTTTCAGCGTACAACCGCTCTATCGCGGTGTTGACATCAAGGACCTGAAAGCCACCGAGTCACTGCCCGGTGAGTATCCCTTTGTGCGCGGCACACGCACCAACAACAGTTGGGCTGTGCGCCAGAACATCTGTATCGAGGACGCAGCTCAGGCCAACGCCAAGGCACTGGAAATCCTGGGCAAGGGCGTGACCTCGCTCGGACTGAAGGCTAACGCCGACACCGACCTTGAAGTATTACTCAAGGGTATCGACCTTAACAAGGTGGAAATCAACTTGATGAATTGTCCTAAGTGCGCCCTGCCCCTGGCCCAGAAATTGGTCGCCATGGTGCAGGCTGCTGGAGCTGAGGAGACTTTCCGCGGTTCGGTGACATTCAACCCGTTCAAGCGCAACTTTAAGCACGGCACCGCCTTCCCCGGCGACATGGTGGCGATGGCAAGTGACCTGCTCAAGGCTGCCGCTCCCGTCAAGGGGCTGCGCGTGCTCAGCGTCGACTCGATTATCCTGAACAACGCCGGTGCCTATATCTACCAGGAGCTCGGTTACGCCCTGGCATGGGGCAACGAGTGGATGGCGATGATGACCGAGGCTGGCTTCACCGCACAGGAAGTTGCCAAGCGTATCAAGTTCAACATGGGTATCTCGACTGTCTACTTCATGGAGATTGCCAAGTTCCGTGCTGGCCGTCAGCTGTGGGCGCAGATTGTCAAGCAGTACAAGCCCGAGTGCGACTGCGCATGCAAGATGGTGGTCAACGCCGAGACGACGTTGTTCAACCACACGGTCTATGACAGCTATGTCAACCTGTTGCGCACCCAGACCGAGGCGATGAGCGCAGCACTAGCCGGTGTCGACTCGATTGTCGTCACCCCGTTTGACGCTTGCTACAAGCCCAGCGATGACTTCAGCGAGCGCATCGCACGCAACCAGCAGATCATGCTGCAGGAGGAGAGCCACCTCGACAAGGTCACTGACCCTGCCGGCGGTTCTTACTATGTAGAGATGCTTACCGCATCGCTCGCACAGGAAGCCTGGAAACTCTTCCTCGATGTCGAGGACAAGGGCGGCTTCAATGCCGAGCTGGACAACTGCAACATCATCAATGCGGTCAACGCCAGTGCTACTGCACGTCTCGACAAGGTCGCCAAGCGCCGCGAGCAGCTGCTGGGTACGAACCAGTTCCCCAACTTCACCGAGAAGGCAGCTGACAAGGCCGATGCTTGCGAGGCCGCTCACAAGTGCCATTGCGGATGCCAACACGAGGAGGGCGAGGTAAGCCTGAACTACAAGCGCCTGGCCAGCCAGTTCGAGGAAATCCGCCTCGCGACTGAGCACGCCGCCAACACGCCCAAGGTGTTCATGCTCACCATCGGCAACCTGGCCATGCGTCTGGCTCGTGCACAATTTGCCGACAACTTCTTCGCTTGTGCAGGTTATGAGCTGATTGACAACAATGGCTTCAAGACTGTTGAGGACGGTGTCAATGCCGCCATCGAGAAGCAGGCCGACGTGGTCGTGCTCTGCTCGAGCGACGACGAGTATGCCGCACTCATCCCCGAGGCAGTGAAACTGCTGGACGGCCGTGCCGAGCTCGTGCTCGCCGGACCTGAGACTGACGAATTCAAGGCACTGGGCATCACCAACTTCATCAACGTCCGCACCAATGTGCTGGGCTCGCTGAAGGCCTTTAACGCTAAATTGTTAAAATAAGGAGGAGCTGAACAATGAGACCAAATTTTAAGAACATAGATATCGCAAATGAGGCTTTCAATGTTGAGCATAAGCCTCTGGTGATGGGCGAGCCTTGGAAGAACGCCGAGTTGCTCGACATCAAGCCCGTGTACACGAAAGAAGACCTTGAGGGTCTTGAGCACCTCGACTTCGTCGCTGGTATTCCTCCCTTCTTGGGAGGCCCCTACAGCCTGATGTATCCGTTCCGCCCGTGGACTGTCCGCCAGTATGCCGGTTTCTCGACCGCTGCCGAGAGTAACGCATTCTATCGCCGCAACCTGGCTTCGGGACAGAAGGGTCTGTCGGTGGCATTCGACCTGCCGACGCACCGTGGCTACAACGCCGACAACCAGCGCGTGGTCGGTGATGTGGGTAAGGCTGGTGTGTCGATCTGCTCGGTCGAGGACATGAAGGTGCTGTTCGACGGCATTCCCCTGAACAAGATGTCAGTGTCGATGACCATGAACGGCGCTGTGCTGCCCATCATGGCATTTTACATCGTTTCGGGTCTGGAGCAAGGCGCTAAACTAGAGGAGATGGCTGGAACTATCCAGAACGACATCCTCAAGGAGTTCATGGTGCGTAACACCTATATCTATCCCCCGAAGTTCTCGATGCAGATTATCGCCAGCATCTTTGAGTACACCTCGCAGAACATGCCCAAGTTCAACTCGATTTCAATCTCGGGCTACCACATGCAGGAGGCAGGCGCAACGGCCGACATCGAGTTGGCTTACACGCTCGCCGACGGTATGGATTACATCCGCACGGGTGTCAACGCCGGTCTGGATGTGGACGCTTTCGCTCCCCGACTGTCGTTCTTCTGGGGCATCTCGATGAACTTCTTTACCGAGATCGCCAAGATGCGCGCTGGCCGTCTGCTTTGGGCGAAGATCGTCAAGAGCTTCGGCGCCAAGAACCCCAAGTCGATGTCGCTGCGTACGCACAGCCAGACGTCGGGTTGGTCGCTGACGGCACAAGACCCGTTCAACAACGTGGGCCGCACCTGTATCGAGGCAATGGCTGCAGCGCAGGGTCACACCCAGTCGCTGCACACCAACGCCCTCGACGAGGCCATCGCTCTGCCTACCGACTTCTCGGCTCGTATCGCGCGTAACACACAGATCTATATCCAGCAGGAGACCTTTGTCACCAAGGCGATCGACCCCTGGGCCGGCAGCTACTATGTGGAGAAACTGACCGACGAGCTGGTGCAGAAAGCATGGTCGCACATCGAGGAGATTGAGAAGCTGGGCGGTATGGCAAAGGCCATCGAGACCGGCGTGCCTAAGATGCGTATCGAGGAGGCGGCTGCACGCACCCAGGCGCGCATCGACAGTGGCCGTCAGACCATCGTGGGCATCAACAAGTATGCCCTGGAGAAAGAAGATCCCATCGATATCCTCGAGATCGACAACACCGAGGTGCGCAAGGAGCAGGTCGAAGGACTGGAGAAGCTACGCGCCAACCGCGACGAGGCAAAGGTGCAGGCCGACCTCGAAGCCATCACCCACTGCGTGGAGACTGGCGAGGGCAACCTGCTGGCACTGGCCGTCGAGGCTGCCAAGGACCGCGCTTCGTTGGGTGAGATTTCAGATGCCTGCGAGAAAATCGTGGGACGTTACAAAGCAGTTGTTAAAACCATTTCAGGCGTGTATTCAGCAGAAACCAAATCAGATCCCGACCTGGAGAAGGCTCGCGAACTCACCGCGAAGTTCGCTGCCAAGAATGGTCGTCAACCGCGCATCATGATTGCCAAGATGGGTCAAGACGGTCACGACCGTGGCGCGAAGGTGGTCGCTACCGGCTATGCCGACTGCGGCTTCGACGTCGACATGGGACCGTTGTTCCAGACTCCCGAGGAGAGCGCCCGTGAGGCCGTTGAGAACGACGTGAACGTACTGGGCGTGTCGTCACTGGCTGCCGGTCACAAGACCCTTGTGCCCGCCGTCATCGAGGAACTCAAGAAGCTCGGCCGTGAGGACATCATCGTCACCGCCGGCGGTGTCATCCCCGTGCAGGACTACGACTTCCTCTACAAGGCTGGTGTCGCCGCCATCTTCGGCCCCGGCACCAACGTCATGAAGAGCGCCATCGAGGTCATGAACATCCTTTTGGATGAATAAGCCCCCTTATATCCCCCCTAGAGAGGGGGACTAACAAAGTGGCAGATTATTAACTTGCCGTGGCCGCGCCGATGTGAACAGCGACAACACCGTCGACGTCTCGGATGTGAACGTCCTCGTCAACATTATCCTCGGCAAGGAGTGAGTATAATTCCCCCATAATCAGCCGCCCCTCCATTGCGTTGGAGGGACGGCTTCCGTTCAAGCCTAGGCTATCCCCCCTCGGTCCTCCTATGCTGCGATTTCCATCGCACCCACAATCCCCTCGGTCAAGTATGTCGCGGCCATTCTCAATTATAATCAGACAACAAAAACAACACATACAACACCTTTTTTAACGTGAGTTCGACGAAATTGTTTTTTGGTAATCACTGCGTTAGCAACTCCCCCTCTAAGTTAGACCAATGGTGCGAGCCGAACGCAGAACTAGAGCTTGCTCTTGTTATGCTGAGGCGAAGCCCATTGACGCTGAAAGAGCGGGTGCCAGAAAGGCGGGGGCGTGTGTCAAGGAGCCTAGCGGTATCACACACTCCTCCGTCGCTGCGCGCCACCTCCCCTAACTTAGGGGAGGACTTGTGTATCAGCAACTTATTTTGGATAAAATGCTCACGTTCGGCAAAGCAAGAACAAATTCTTGTTTGCTCTCACTTAATCGCATTTTTCATCGAACTCACGTTTAAGTTAAGATTACGGATTGAGTTCTTGTGCCAGACGCAGGACAATGAGCAGGGCTTTGACGGTAAGTGGTACGTTGCATTTATGTTGAATGCTAACTGCCGCGGCCTGGGTGGGGTCGCGGCAGTTTTGTTCTTGACTAGAGGTTCTAGAAGGTCTCTAGAAAACCAAGAGGACTTAAGTTATTGTTTCACTTTTTTCAGTATCTTCTTATTGATGGTAACCGGATAACGAGCCTTGAGTTCTTCGACCCAGCGTTTCTCAAGGACATCCTGATAGTCGCTGGTCACCTGTCCCTTGACATCGGCTAGCTCTTCGGGCTGAGAGATGAGTCCGCCCTTGAGTACCATGGAGCAAGGGTACTTGCCGTTAGGCACGGGACCGTTGAAGAACAGATGGTCGACTGCGGCGTTCTCGCCCTTTGCCATCATCATGCGCTCCATCTTGATGTTTGCGCCATACTTCTTGTGCAACTTGGTTGTAATGGAGTCCATCGGCTCGCCTGTCATAGAGTAGATGTCGCCTTTGACTGCTTCGAGAGTACTGTCGTTGATAGCGTTGAGGATGATGCCTTTGAATCGCGGTGAGTCCCAGTTGTACTTCGCGCGGTTGGCTTCGTAGTAAGCCTTTAGCCCCAGAGTATCCTTTCCGGCAGCCTCCCACACGCGGCGGTTGCTGACTTCGAATAGTAACATGCCGTCACGATACTCGTTGTAGAGGTTGGCAAAGTCGGGGGTGTCGTTGATGATGTTTTCGGCATAATAGTTCATGACCTCCGATTTGCTGGTGGGTTCGATGAAGTCTTCGATATAATCCACTGCCGTAGCATTGTCGAACGACAACTTGGAATCCAGCCTTTTGGTCAAAGCAGATACAGGCACGGTCTTGTTTGCAAAGGTGAACAAAGGTTCTTTGCTATTGGCAATTACACCAGCAACAAAAGCAGAGTCGTACTTTCCGTGACGTGCGATGGCATCGGTGAGGTACTGGTGAATATTGGGGTTGACCTTGTAGTTATACTGCTGCTTGAGCTGCTTGACACGTTCGTCACGAGGAGCGGCCTTGCGGAAGTCCTGCTCGATGCGTGCCTCAATGTCCTTGCGCTGTTCTTCGAGTGAGAGTGTGGGGCGAGCTTCCAGCTTCTTGATGATGTGATAGCCATAGTTGGTCTCAAAGGGTTCGCTCATCTCCCCTACTCCAAGTTCGAAGGCAATCTTGTCAAACTGCGGCACCATGCGTCCGTGGCCAAACCAAGGCAGTTCACCGCCGTTCTTTGCCGAACCGGGGTCTTGGCTTTCTGTCTTTGCCAGTTCGCTGAAGTCGGCGCCATTCTGCAGGGCCAGATAGACCGAGTCAATCTTAACCTTAGTGGCCAACTTCATCGAGTCGGTGAGTAAACGCACGCGGGGGAATAGTTTTAGGATATGTTGTACGCGCACCTCGCCTTCATCGGGACGGACGGCGTTGACGCGGACCATGTGTATACCAAAATGTGTGGTGAAAGGCTTGCTCACCTCGCCTACCGGGGTCTCATAGACCACCTTTTCAAATTCGTAGGGGAACATGCCTGCCATGATGAAACCATAGTGACCCTTGTTGTTTTTCACAGAAGGGTCGACCGAATACTTCAGTGCCAGATCTTCCCAGTTCTCACCATTGAGGACACACTGGCGAATGCTGTCGGCCAAGGCCATATTGCGTTTGGTGACGCTTGAATCTTTGCCTAATTGAAGCATAAAGTGGTCGATGTCGACATTGGTGAGTTTGTGCTCGTAGGCTTCACGCACCAATTTCTCGTGTACAGTGGTGTCCTCCAGGAAGGGTTTGATGATGTCGTTACGATAGCCATTCAGTTCGCTCTGGAATGCGGGCTCGTCACCGATTCCTTGGGCTTCAGCATCCGCCACCTTGAGCTTGTAGGTGACAAAGCGGTCGACATACTGCTCCAGTGTTTCCTTCTCCAGTTGTTGCTGGCTGTTTTTGTGATAGAGATACTCAAACTCCGAGAGCTTGATTTCTTTGCCATTGATTTTCATCAGCACCGGGTCTTTGGCTGCCGTCGCGAGCAGTGCCGAACCTAGGACTAATGAGGCGATGAATAGTTTGTGTTTCATTTTTTGAACTATTTTTTCATATAATTATAGTCATGTAAACTTAATTATAACGCAACAACGAGCAATAAATTGTATTTGGTTATAAGAAAACTGGGAGGACTGGGAAGACTGGGAGGACTGGGAGGACTGGGATGATTGGGAAAAACCCCTAACCCTTAACCCTAATCTCCGCGGCTGTAGTTGGGCGCTTCGCTGGTGATGGTCACGTCGTGAGGGTGGCTTTCGGCGACACCGGCACCAGTGATACGCACGAATTGTGCGTGGTGCAGGTCATGGATGGTTGCCGCTCCGCAATAACCCATGCCGGCACGCAGTCCGCCCAGCATCTGGTAGACAACCTCATAGAGACTGCCCTTGTAGGGCACGCGTGCGGCAATTCCCTCGGGCACCAATTTCTTGGCATCGGTGACATTGTTTTGGAAGTAGCGGTCTTTAGAGCCTTTCTCCATGGCCTCGAGCGAGCCCATGCCGCGGTATGCCTTGAATTTGCGTCCATTGAAGATGATGGTATCGCCCGGTGACTCCTCGACGCCGGCAAACATGCCTCCCAGCATCACTGAGTGCGCTCCGGCGGCGAGTGCCTTGACGATGTCGCCCGAGTAACGGATGCCACCGTCGGCAATCAGCGGAACGTCAGTGTCGCGTAGCGCCTTGGCAACGTCATAGACGGCCGACAGCTGGGGCACGCCAATACCTGCGATGATGCGTGTGGTGCAGATGGAGCCTGGCCCGATGCCCACCTTGACGGCATCGGCACCATTGTCGACTAGGTAGCGTGCCGCCTCGCCGGTGGCGATGTTGCCCACCACGACATCAATCTGCGGGAATGACTGCTTGACTTGCTGAAGCACATTGACCACGCCCTTACTGTGGCCGTGTGCCGTGTCGATGACGATGGCGTCGACACCCGCGTTGACCAGGGCTTCGGCGCGCTGCATACTGTCGGCGGTCACGCCGATGCCCGCCGCCACGCGTAGTCGTCCTAGAGCGTCCTTGCAGGCATTGGGCTTGTCCTTTGCTTTGGTGATGTCTTTATAGGTTACTAGTCCGATGAGTTTGCCGTCACGGTCTACAACGGGCAGTTTCTCGATTTTGTAGGTCTGCAAAATCTTCGCCGCCTCTTCGAGGTTGGTTGACTGCGATGTGGTGACCAGGTGCTCGCTGGTCATTACCTCGTCAATCTTTCGGTCAAGGTTTGTCTCGAATCGCAGGTCTCGGTTGGTGACGATACCCACCAGTCGCCGATTGTCGTCGACGACGGGTATGCCTCCGATGTGATATTCGCGCATGAGGTTGAGTGCGTCGATGACCTTTGAGCCTCGCTTGATGCTCACTGGGTCGTAAATCATGCCATTCTCGGCACGCTTGACGGCATGCACTTGTCGTGCTTGCTCTTCAATCGACATGTTCTTGTGTATCACGCCGATACCGCCCTCGCGTGCGATTGCGATGGCGAGTCGCGCCTCGGTGACTGTATCCATTGCCGCCGAAATCAGCGGCACGTTGAGTGTGATGTTACGTGAGAACTGGGTGGTTAACGACACGTCCTTTGGCAGGACCTCGGAATAACCCGGAATGAGCAGCACGTCATCGAACGTGATGCCATCCATCTTGACGCGATCTTCGAGGAAAGACATTCTTTTTTTAATTAAGAATTAAGAATTAAGTATTTGTAAGCACATTTGTGTTCTTGCGAAAGTCAGCTATCAACTATCAACTATAAACTATCAACTATTTATCAGTTTCCCATATCGCTGAGGAACTGGATGCGGACGAGTCGGATTTCCTCCTCGGTGTAGTCCTCGCCCAGTTCGTCTATAGCCGTCTGCAGGTCATCGCTCTCGCTCTCACGGAAATACTCGTAGATGTCATCATGAATGTCATCGTCCATGACCATATCCACATAGTATCCAATATTGATTTTGTAGCCGCTGTAGACGATGCCTTCGAGTTCGTCAAGCAGTTCGTCCATGTCCATGCCCTTGTCCTTTGCCAGTTCGTCAAGTCCTATCTTTCGGTCGGTTCCCGTGATAAGATAAATCTTGACGTTGCTCTTGCTGGCGACGGCGCGCATGCGGAAATCTTCGGGACGCTCAATCTCGTTCTCTTCGACATGGCGTTTGATGAGTTCAACAAACTTGTCTCCATAGCGTTTTGCCTTGCCCTCTCCTACCCCAGGAATCAGTTTCAGCTCATCGATGGTGATGGGATAGGTTGTTGCCATGGCCTCGAGCGATGGGTCTTGGAAGATGACGTAGGGCGGCAGTTTGTTCTGTTGTGCAATCTCTTTGCGCAGGTCTTTTAGCATGCTGAAGAGCACGGGGTCGAGGACCGCCGCCGAGCCACTGTGTTCCTCGCCATCGTTGTCGTCAAACTGTTTGTCCTCCACCACCATGAAAGGTGTGGGATGGTCAAGGAATTCTTTTCCCTTTTCAGTAGCCTTGAGCACGCCATAATTCTCGATGTCCTTGCGGATGTACCCGGCAAGCACACCTTGACGCACCACCGATGTCAGGAAGTTCTCGTCGCGGTTCTCGGCCGACCCAAATAACTCGAGTTCGTTGTGCTTGTAGCCCTTCACCTCGTTGGTCGCGTTACCGCCGATGACATCGACGATATACTCGGTCTTGAAGCGTTCCTTGAGGGTAATGATCGCCTCGATGGCTGCACACAGCTCATCGCTGGCCTCGACACGCTTGCGGGGATGCACGCAGTTGTCGCAGTTGCCGCAATTCTCCTCGTAATAGGGCTCGCCGAAATAGTGAAGCAGTGTCTTGCGTCGGCACACCGACGACTCGGCATAGTATGCGGTCTCGTTGAGCAGTTGCTTGCCAATCTCCTGCTCGGCGATGGGCTTGCCCTGCATGAATTTTTCCAGTTTCTGAAGGTCTTTCTTGGCATAGAATGTGATGCACTTACCCTCGCCTCCGTCACGTCCGGCACGTCCGGTCTCCTGATAGTAGCCTTCCAGGCTCTTGGGGATGTCATAGTGTATGACAAAGCGCACGTCAGGCTTGTCGATACCCATGCCGAAAGCGATGGTTGCAACAATCACATCCACTTCCTCGAGCAAGAACTTGTCCTGGTTCTCGCTGCGTGTGGCACTGTCCATGCCGGCATGATATGCCAATGCTTTGATGCCATTGACTCTCAACAATTCGGCTAGGTCTTCGACGCGTTTGCGGCTCAGGCAGTAGATGATGCCCGACTTGCCCTCATTGGCCTTGATAAACTTGATGATGTCCTTGTCGATGTCCTTGGTCTTGGGTCGCACCTCATAATAGAGATTCGGCCTGTTGAACGACGACTTAAACACCTTGGCGTCAATCATACCCAGGTTCTTCTGGATGTCGTGTTGCACCTTGGGGGTAGCCGTTGCCGTCAGAGCGATAATGGGCCGACTGCCAATGGCGTTGATGATGGGTCTTATGCGGCGGTATTCAGGACGGAAGTCATGTCCCCACTCCGAGATGCAGTGTGCCTCGTCCACTGCATAGAATGAGATTTTGACCGACTTGAGAAAGTCCACGTTCTCTTCTTTGGTCAATGACTCGGGTGCGACATAGAGCAGTCGCGTTCGGCCATGGATGACATCTTCCCGAACCTGCTCGATTTGTTGCTTGTTGAGCGACGAGTTAAGAAAGTGGGCGATTCCGTCTTCTTCGCTGTAGTGTCGCATGGCGTCGACCTGATTCTTCATCAGGGCAATCAATGGCGAGATGACGATGGCTGTGCCCTCCATCATAATGGCGGGCAGCTGGTAGCACAACGATTTACCTCCACCAGTGGGCATGAGTACAAAGGTGTCATGCTCTTGGAGCAGGTTCTTGATGATGGCTTCCTGGTCTCCCTTGAACTTGTCGAACCCGAAGTAGGATTTCAGTTCGTCAATCAGTCTTCTTTTGTCAGTCATATTGTTGAGGCATTACATTATTTACTGTCGTATGAATTACTGCATTTGGCTGAGCAACTCGAAGTTAGACTTTTCGAGTTGTTGTGCGGCATAGTCGCGTGTGAGCCGGTAACTGGTCTCACCGCTTGCCGGCACTTGATACATGACGTCAATCATGATGGTCTCAAAGATGGAGCGCAGTCCCCGTGCCCCCAACTTGAACTCGATGGCCTTGTCGACGACAAAGTCAAGCACCTCGTCATCGATGGTCAGTGCGACACCGTCCATCTCGAGCAATTTGCGGTACTGCTTGACAATAGAGTTCTTTGGCTCGGTGAGGATGCGGCGCAACGCATCGCGGTCTAGCGGCTCAAGGTTGGTGAGGATGGGCAATCGTCCGATGATTTCGGGAATCAGTCCATAGCTTCTCAAGTCCTGTGGCGCGACGAAGTGCAGCAGTTTCTCTCGGTCAAGTTTGCTCACCCGGTTGCCGGCTCCATATCCCACCACATGCGTGTTGAGGCGTTGCGCGATTTTCCGCTCGATGCCCTCAAATGCACCTCCGCAGATGAAGAGGATGTTCTTGGTGTCGATGGCAATCATCCGCTGTTCGGGGTGCTTGCGTCCGCCTTGTGGCGGCACGTTGACCACCGATCCTTCGAGCAGTTTGAGCAGTCCCTGTTGCACGCCTTCGCCACTTACGTCGCGGGTGATGGAGGGGTTGTCGCCCTTGCGCGCAATCTTGTCAATCTCATCAATAAAGACGATGCCTCGTTGCGCTTCCTCGACATTGTAGTCGCATGCTGCAAGCAGTCGAGTGAGCAGGCTTTCGATATCCTCACCCACATATCCGGCTTCGGTAAGCACAGTGGCGTCGACGATGGCGAAGGGCACCTTGAGCATCTTCGCGATCGTCTTGGCAAGCAGCGTCTTCCCGGTACCTGTGGGTCCTACGATGATGATGTTTGACTTCTCGATATCGATGCCGTCGTCATCACGTTTTTGCGCCAATCGTTTGTAGTGGTTATAGACGGCTACCGAGAGATATTTTTTAGCCTTCTCCTGTCCGATGACATACTGGTCGAGGAAGGCATGGATTTCGCTGGGCTTGGGCAGGGAGTCCATGTCAATTTCCTCGGAGTCAGCATGCTGGAGTTTTTGGAGGTATTCCTTTGCTATCTCATTGGCCCGTTCTGCGCATTCGTCACAGATACAACCATTAAGGCCGGGCAACAAAAGCCGCACCTCATCGTTGTCTCGTCCGCAGAAGTCACATCTCAGGTTTGTCTCTTTCTTCTTTGCCATAAGATTATTTACTGCGGACAAGCACCTTGTCAATCATGCCATATTCGAGTGCTTCCTGGGAGGTCATCCAGTAGTCGCGGTCGCTGTCGGCGTAGACCTTATCGTATGGTTGCCCACTGTGTTCACTGATGATGTTATAAAGCTCTTGCTTGAGTTTGATAATCTCGCGCGAGGTGATTTCGATGTCACTGGCTTGTCCCTGTATGCCGCCCATGGGCTGGTGAATCATCACGCGAGAGTGCTTGAGGGCGAATCGTTTGTCCTTTTCTCCAGCTACTAGCAGTACGGCAGCCATCGATGCTGCCATGCCCGTGCAGATGGTCGACACGTCACTCTGGATGAACTGCATGGTGTCGTAGATGCCTAGTCCGGCATAGACCGAGCCGCCCGGTGAATTGATGTAGAGCGAGATTTCCTTTCCCGGGTCGGCCGAGTCAAGGTATAGCAATTGAGCTTGAATCACGTTGGCGGTGTAGTCGTCAACCTGGGTGCCCAAGAAGATGATGCGATCCATCATCAGTCGCGAGAACACATCCATCTGTGTCACGTTTAGCTGTCGCTCCTCCATGATCGTGGGTGAGATATAGTTACTGGTGATGTCACCACTGTACTGGTCTAGAGCAAGTCCATTCATGCCTAGATGATGGACGGCGAAGTTACGAAAGTCGTTTTTCATTTTCAGATAAGTGATAAAAATAATGGTTTCAAAAATTCATTCTTCAAAGTTACTGCTTTTTTTTTGACCACGGCAAAAAAAAGTGCTTTTTTTCAAAAAAAAGTGGGCCGAACAGCAAATTCGGCCCACTTTTGGGAGTTTTTTACGCTCTCAAGGATTATTTTGTCTCAAAGAGTTTGTTGAACTCGTCAAGCGAGAGCGTCTTCTCGTCGAGGGTGACAGTTTGTTTGAGCGCGGCGAAGAACTTGTCGTCAAAAGCACGATTGTTGATTTCTTCCTGATAACGCTCGTCATCCAAAATCTTCTGTGCATAGTTGTCGATGACATCATCAGGCAGATTGGTCATGCCATACTGTGCAAACTGCTGTGCTGCCATGAGTTTGGCAAGACGCTTGCGGTCACTGTCATCAACCTTGACTTGCAGCGACTGCGCTGCCTTGTCTTTGATGAGTTGCCACTCGAGTTGCTTCTTCGCAGCGGGGAATTCTTTGTCAACCTTTTCGGGGGTGTTTTCCTCGCTGCGCGTGAGCAGGAATCTCTTGAGGAACTCGTCGGGCAACTGAAGCTCGCCGACCATGCCACGGAGTACGTCCTCGGCATCGATGGTGAAGCGATAGTTGCTGTCGGCAGTCATTTGGTGCTGGATGCTCTCCTTGAGCTTGACGAAGTACTCCTGCTCGGTCGTTGCCTCGCCCTTGCCCAGGACGTTGTCGAAGAACTCCTGATCCATGTCGGCCTCCTGGTTGACCATGATTTCGTTGATGGTCATCTTGAAGTCGGCGGTGATGGCCTCGGCGCCTTCCTTGTCAACGTTGAGCATCGAAGCAATCTCGCTGGCGTTGCCACCGTTGGCTACATTGGGATTGAACACAATCTCCTGGCCAACTTTGGCACCGATGAACTTCTGCTTCTGCTCCTCGTCGTGGAGATACTGAGGCATGACAATGGTGCGTTCGGTCTTGATGCCTTCAGTCTTTTCCTCGCCGTTCTCATCCAATTCAACGAGTGATCCGCGCAGCAGCGAGTCGGCAGCGGCCTCCTCGCCCGGCACCTGCTTGCCGAAGCGCTTGCGATAACCCTCGTTGTGCTTCTGTGCCATCTCATCGGTAACCTCTATATTATAATAAGGTATTGTGATGTTGCTGTCGATGGTCAGGTCAAACTCTGGAGCCATACCAATGTTGAACTTGAACTCAAAGTCCTTGTCCTTGTCGATGTCGATGTTTGAATCTTCGGCAACCATGGGCTCGCCCAAGATGGCGATGTGGTTGTTGATAATATAATCGGAAACAGCGCGGTTGAGCATGTGGTCTACCACTTCGGCTTTCACCTGTGGGCCGTACATTCTCTGGAGCAACGCAGTGGGGACATGTCCCGGGCGGAAACCTTTAATGGGTCGTTGTCCTAACTTGTTAAGTTGCTTTTTGACCTCGTTCTTGTAATCATCCTCGACTAAAGCGACGGTCAACACACCATTCACTTGGTCAGTTTTCTCAAAATTTACGTTCATTTCTGTAGTGCAATCTATGTTAAAATAATTGTTTTCAAAAAATCGAGCTGCAAAATTACACTAATTTCGCCGCCTGCCCAAATTTTGGGTGTTATTTTTCATTACCTTAACAGTTGTATCGATTGCGCTTCTTCTTGTTTAGGCGGCAGTTTCCTTCGTTGACAAAGATCACTTTGGATTGTGCCAGGCTCTGGATGGCCTGTGCCACCTGCTCCCGGAATGAGAAGATACACTTGTCGATGCCAAAGAGTTGTGTGACGAATTGTATCAAAGCGTCTTCGCTCATCTCGCCTCGCTGCTCAAGCAACTCGATGGCCGCATTCTTGATTTCGACCAGGGGAATGTCTTCCCAACCTCTGCCGTTTTTGATGCGGTAGTTGCAGTATCCTTTGCTGTCATCTGGCTTGCTCCAATAATAGGGCACTTCTCGGGTGGCTTTGAGGTCTAGCGCTGCGGTCTGCTTGAGCAGCCAGGTGACATACCTCTTCACGCGGTCATTGACTTTGCGTACATTCCAAATGCGGCACAAACGCATGCATGCATAATGGAATGTAATGGGCTGCTCGGCCTTCAAGATTTTGGACATCTGCGACAGGGTCAACGTCGGACTTGTGGTCATCACAACGATGCCGCCCTTTTCAATCGAAGCGATATCTGCCATGACGTATGGCACCTTTCCGGGTGTCGTTGATAGGGGTTCTGCGGGTTCTTCCTCGTCTTCCTCGTCCTCTTCGTTCTCGTCAGTCGAGGCTTGGGCGTTGTCATTGGGTTCATCATCGTGTCCGCTATCACCGAATGGCTCGTCGGGCTGCTCAGGATTGTCGCCGGCTGCGGGGCTGTTTGTGTCGTCATCGTCCTGCTCAGACTCGCCCGACGGAGCTGGATCTTGTTCTGGAACAGGTTTGGATGAAGAAATCTTTTCTTGTTCGGCTTGATGTACAGCGTCCATGACCTGTTGGATGACTCGGTCGCGGTTGAAGTACCAGTCAACCATCCAAATGCGCACCAAGTTCCATCCCAGCGCCGACAGGACGGCAGGCTGGCACACCTCGCGGTCGCGTACAGTCTTGGTGTCGCTGTATCCCTTTCCGTCACATAAGATTCCCATCAAGTATTTATCAGGGTCATCGGGGTCGATGATTGCCAGGTCAATCTTGAACTTCGAACGTCCAACGGTAGTTGTCACCTGATATCCCTTCTCGGTCAACACCTGTGCCAATTGTTGTGCCATCACGTTCGTCTCGGACTGCTGTGTGCTAATTTGATAACTGGTGCGTCCATCTCGTGCAAACTCCAGGAACTGCTTCAGCCCTTGTACACCCAGTGACTTTGAGCGGTTCAGGTCGATTTGTTCGGGCTGGAGTGTCGAGAACACCATCATCTCGTACCGTGCACGTGAGACGGCCACGTTGAGACGGCGTTCACCGCCACTGTTGTTCAGTGGTCCGAAGTTCATCGACACTTTTCCGTTAGCGTCAGGTCCATATCCGATTGAGAAGAGAATCACATCCCGCTCGTCGCCCTGCACATTCTCCAAGTTCTTGATGAACAAGGGTTCCTCACAGTTGAAGGCCAAGGTCTCAAGCGCAGGATTTGCCGAGAAGACATCCAAGAGGAGGTCTTCAATCACGTTTTGTTGGGAGATGCTGAACGCAACAACTCCCATGCTGAATTTGCGCAGTTCCTTATCGCTCAGGCGTCTCACCACCTCTGCCACAATCGCTTCGGCCTCTGCAGCGTTGCTTCGTGAACGCCCATAGTCATACACGCCATTCACAGGAATGAACGATACCTTTGTGTCACGGTCATCCACGCTGGGGAATGTGATGAGTCGTCCGTCGTAATATTGTGAGTTGCTGAAAGCAATCAGGCTCTCATGGCGGCTGCGGTAGTGCCACCTGAGGTGTCGTGATGGGAAGTCGAGTGCGATGGTGTCGTCCAGCACGCTATCCAAGTCGTCGATGACCGCCTCGGACTCGTCGACCTGGTTGACGTTGAAAAAGTTTGTCGGCGGCATCTGTTTCGGGTCTCCCACGACAATGAGCGACTTGCCGCGTGCTATAGCACCTACCGCTTCGCTAGTGGGCATCTGTGATGCCTCGTCGAAGATAACCATGTCGAATGGTGGCTGGTGCAGGTCAAGGTACTGTGCCACCGAGATGGGGCTCATGAGCATGCAAGGACACAGATTGGGGAGTATGGGAGCCAGGTGATCCATGATGTTGCGAACGCTCTGTCCTCGTCCGCGGTTGGCGATATTGCGCCGCAGATAGCCAATGAGTGAGTATACCGATGGGTTGGCCGAATATTCTCGCAGCCTGCGTGCCAACTGGTTATAGAGCTGTTTCTTGGTCACTTGCTGGAACTGCTGATCCAGTTGCCTGAACCGTTTGATGGTGTCCTCAAATACAGGACCGGAGAAGGTAGCCAACAAATCATCTGCTTCCATGGCATCGGCCACCAGTTGATGATACACCCATTTTTTCCAAGCATTGGCAACCTGGTCGGGGTCTTGGCCATTTCGGAGCGCTTCGACAACTTCGTCCATTTTGTATCTGCGCAGTTCGACCATGCGTTCTGTCCACTGCTTCCAGTCTCTCGCATGACTCATGACATATGGTAACGCAGCCTCGGCCCATTCTCCGATGTGTTCGCTTTGCGGGTCATCAAATGAGCAATAGCCGCTCATCGCCAGTTGTGAATGTTGTAACTGGCAGTAGTCATCGCTGGCTTTCTTCCATATGCGTTTGAGTTTTGAAATCAAGAATGGCTCGTTGACGATTGCGTCACGCAACTGGTTGATGACTTGTTTTTTCTGCTGTTTATTGAGGCCTTCATCAATGTTCCGCATCAGGATTGCCGCATTGTTCAGTTGCCTCTCAAGGAATGACCAGTCGGCCGAGTCTTTGTCAATCAAAAAGCCAAAACAGTCGTTGAGGGTGTCTTGCCAATTCTTGTCGCACAAGGCATCAGCCTGCTGGTAGTCATGCAAGACATTCAGCAAGCGGTCGATATCGGGATGGACCGGATTGTGCAAATGAGGCGTGAGCCGTTTTTTGAACTGCCAGCGTTTGTACAATTTGACGAGCCACCATTGCTGGCAGATGTCTTGCCACTGCGCATTGAGTAGTTTGGCATTGAGTGTGACAGATGACGGCAAGAAGAGGCTCTGCATCAACTGCTTCTTCTGCATGCGGTCTTTGCCCTTGTCGAGCATGCCTTGATATTCTTGTTGTTGCGCTACGGCATGATCTATCAGTGTCGGTGTGAGTAATTCAATACTGGAGAGCCACTGGCACAGATGTGACAAGACCTGAAAAGAGGCGGGTTTACATCCGAAGTCCACTCCGATCAGTTCCTTAATCTGCGCGGCATCAGCGTTCAGACTCTTCATGTCTGCAGCCAATTGCTTGAGTAGCAGGGTGACTTGTGTGAGGCTGTTGGGGTCGTTTTTTTCGATGATGATCCTATTGAGCGGATGCTCGGCAGGTTTGCCAATCAGTCGGACTATTGTGACAATCGATCGTATAATCTGCTCGATATGCTCCAAGTCATCAGTCGTGAGCCGCTTGTAGTTCATCTTGGCCGATGGCAGTTCGTTGGCGTCAATGGTTAGGAACTGGTTCAGGCACTCGTATAGCGACAGCCCAGAGGACTGTTTGATGTGTAGTGCGCGCACATATTTTGCCAGCACTTCGCGTTCTTTGCCCAACTTTTCGGCCAAATCATTGAATTCTTTTTGGGTGAATCCGTCTGCCGTGTTCAGTGCGCTGCTCAATTGCTGTAGAACGTGTGATTTGGTGGCCTTGTTGCTGTGCAGTTCCAGACAGAATGGGTCTATGCCGATGGCCTTGAGTCGTTTCTGCACGACCTCAAGTGCTGCCATCTTCTCGGCAACGAACAGGACGCGTTTACCTTGGAACAGGGCGTTGGCAATCATATTGGTGATTGTCTGCGACTTGCCGGTTCCTGGGGGGCCATGCAGTACAAAGCTGTTTCCTTTGCCTGAGTCAACAATGGCCTCAAACTGGGAGGAGTCAACATCTACGGGAATAGCAAAGTCAGCCGGGGAGGTCTGTTCGTCGAGCGTCCTGGCATCAATGTCTTCTTCATTCTCCTGGGCCAGATGCACCACCTGGTTGCTTGCGAGTGCCTGAATCACGGGATGCTTGGCAAGTATGTCTGCATGTTGGTGTATATCGTTCCACATGACAAACTTGCTGAACGAGAACAGTCCCAGCATTGCCTCGTCCAACACATCCCATCGAGGCCGATTCATGATGGCCGCCCGAAAGGATGCGAGAACTTGCAGCACATCTATGCCGTTGTTGTCGGTAGGCAACGGTTCCAGCCCGGATATGTGCAACTGGAACTGCTGCTTGATCATTTCGACAAGGGTGACATTGATAATGGTGTCCTCGTCTCGTGACCGGATGACATATTTGTTTCCACCATGCCGAATCAAGTCGACAGGAATCATCAGGATTGGCGCGTATCGCGGTTTGATGCTTCGGTCGGTCTCATACCATTTGAGCACACCCAGTGCCAGAAAGAGTGAATTGGCACCATTCTCTTCGATGGCGGTGCGCGATGTACGGTGTATGAATTTCAGTACATTGACCATCTCTTTCTCGTTGAGGTAAGTACGGACACGGTGTTGTTTGAGTTCGTTGACCACCAGTTCTTGCCAGTCATCTCGATAGCGCGCTGAGTCGTAGATGCCATACTCGTCAGGCAGCAGGCGCTGTTCGGCCGGCGAGGGCAAGATGTCATAATCCTCTCCGTTGTTGATGTGGTCTTCCAGCTCGCTGATGGCAAAGGAGATGAAGGGTAAGACGCGTTTGCCAATGCGCATGTTCAGCAAATTGTTGCGCATCGAGAAATCCAAGAGTTTCCTTTCCCAGATTTGTTGTTTGGTTACCTCGGCCAGGAGTGTGGTGTCGACCGCGACTGGCGCAACCTGCTTAATCGCTTGTCCGCCGTCGGTCGTCCCTCCAGAAATGCCGATGTCGTCGGTGGTCGCATCCGTCATCATGAGTTGGCGTGAGGGCTTGATGTTCTGCAGGCGACAAGCTTTGATGTCGATAAAGCAGTTAAATTCCCTGCTCTCGTTTCGCAGTAATGCGTCTGCGCGTTGTGTTGCCTCATCAAAGCTTAATGGGTTGTCCTGTTGTGTGCAAGCCTCGACATCGACCAGTTCCATCTCTGCCAAGCTGTCGTTAGAGGCTTTGAGCAGGAAAGTCCTGTCATCGTTCACGGTCTGTGTGTTAAATGAGTCGACGAGCCACATGCCCACCATGACCCGTTCTTTCAGGAAAATCAGCAAGGCGTTCATGCCGCATGCCTCGATGCACGATGCCATGAGCAGTGCCAGTTCCAGGCTTGTCGCTACATGGGATTCCACAATCTGTCCTGGCGTGCGTACTGCGCTTCTGTAATCGTCAAGGTCTGATTTCAAGGGTTCCAGTGTGAGCGACATCTGTTGCATGGTACGGTAGAGGGCGGCGAGTTGAGCACGTGCGCGGTTGGGGTCTTGTGTTTGGTAATTGTCGAAAATGGCTTCTCCTGTGAGTTGCTCCAGTTGTGGCGCGGCCAGTTTCACCAACTCAATCACTGCTGCAGATTGCGGTATGACATGTGTGGCGACGGATGCGGGCACCACCTTCAGCCCTGACCAGTGGTCATCTGGCAAGAGGCATACCTCGCGTTCCAATTCACAAACCAATTCTCCTTGTGAATGAGCCAGGAGCGAGACGCATGTATATGCTGGGGTGCTGAGTTGCGCAAGGTACTGTCGGTCAAATTCGACCGTCAGTCCGCTAAGTTGCACCGTCCAGTTGGGTTGTAGCTTATTGATAGTTATAGCCTTCTGCTTGACATGCTCTCCTGAGACAACCACAGTGACCGCTTCCAGCTCATAGTCTGTCGCGTTGACAAGCGCACAACGATTACACATTAAGACTTGGTTGTCGACCATGGCCAGGTTGACGCATGGCAACAACTCTATTTGTAGCGTGACACTCCTCTGTGTCGATGTCGGCGTGGGAAAATCCATACACTAGAAATTACTATTTGTACACAAGAAAAATAAGCCAACTTCACAAAATGCAAATTTACAACAAATAAATGGAAATCTCAAAGGAAGTGGGGAAAAAAGCTGAAAATGCAAGAAAAAAGTGTTAAAAATTGTCCCTAATTGCGAATTTTTTGTACTTTTGCAGCTTGAAAAGCTTTTTGTTTTGGGAACACTCATATCACTGATCATAGGTTGCGTGTCGATTGGCATCATTCTGTCGGCTCCGATGGGACCCATCGGAATCCTTACTGTGCAACGCACGTTGAACAAGGGGCAGAAGTCCGGGCTCTTCACGGGTCTGGGTGCGGCGGCTAGCGACCTTTTCTATTGTCTGTTGACTGGACTGGGCATCAGTTTCATCACCGACTTTATTGAAGGCAACATCACGATGCTGCAAATCTTGGGTAGTGTCATCCTGATTGTCTATGCCTCATATATGATTCTGCACAACCCCGCCAACGACCAGGTGAAGGACACCAACGACAAGGACGACAATACACGTGACGCCATCACGGGTTTCTTGTTTACCCTTTCCAATCCATTAATTTTGTTCTTGGTTATCCCGTTGTTTGCCCGGTTTGGTTTTCCCAATCCCGAGGTTCATCATTGGTACCACATCATTTTAGGATATCTGTTCATAGCTGGCGGTGCGATGTTGTGGTGGAGCGGCATCACCTATATTGTACACAAGGTGCGGTCGCGTTTCACCAAGGGCAGTATGTGGACCATCAACCGTATTATGGGCTCATTGTTGCTCATCGTCTCGCTCTATGGTCTGGGGACTGGACTGATAGAGTATGTTTCCCACAAGGGAATCCTTTAGCCGCTCTGTCGCCATGAAGAACCTGCTGACTTTCGTGCTCGTCCTGTCAAGTGTTTTCATCCTGTCGGCCCGGTCACACTATAACACCATCCACAACCATTTTGCATCCTTGACCGCTCGTCTTGACCAGACGTTGCTTCGTCATGCGCACAGTCGCATCGACGGTGAGCAGCTGGTCTTCTCTAATGGTAATGCCTCTCCTCTGATTGTTTGCGATACTACCCTCGTGCCCGACCAGGGCTACCAATACTTGGTCCGAGCTGCATCAATGACCAACCATGCCGGACGCACTTATAGCATCACCGACTTGAAAGGCAAGAAGAGCCGCGTGTCGACAACTGCCTGGGGCATCGTGTTTGACTGGCGTGACTCGCTGAACTATCGTCGTGTTGAGCTGTCTTGCGACAACAGCAATCTCTACGATGACTTGACCGACAAGCGCCAGATGCATGTGAAGGCCTATCGTTGTCTGGTTGGCAAAGAGTCTCTGTTGGATAGCTGGACTTTGAACCATGGCGTTGACTTGGATGACGGGTTGAACACGCTATCGGTCGCGGTGAACGATGGTCAGGTTCATGTGTCGGTAGGGAAGAACGAATTGGTGCAAGTGGGTACTCTCATGCTCGACACTGACGAGCCTTGCACGACCTTGGCGGGTGTCTATCTGAGCCCCGGCGCTGAAATTGCCATTGAACGAACTGTATTGACCACCGACAGCAACGCCTCCCGCCGCATCGCCACCACATGGACGCGCGAGTCGCTTGACCAGCATTTTGCATTAAGCGACGACCCCATCGAAGGTTACTGGCAATACCAGGACCGCGACATGGAGGACCGATGGCTGAGGCTCGGCGGCCGTTATACCGTAGCTGTTGTCTCGTCGGACAAGGGCTATGACATTATTTATGTGAGTGGTGCCCAGGTCAATGCCCCGCAATGGCGCGAAGGCTTGCTCAAGGGGCATATCAGCAAGACGATCTTTGACGGGCACTATGACCTTGAGTGGATTGACGCCACCTTCCAGCCCATCGTGCAAGATGCATACGCCGCCTTTGAGAACGACGTATTGATGACGCTCAACTTCCCTGTTTATAAAAGCCAGCTTCGCTTGTCAAAAGTGTTGAAGTGAGCAAAATATTTTTCTGTAAATTTGCTTGTTGGTGACGAGAATCGCAAAGAAAGCATTAACTTTGCACGTTTTTCTAGTGATGCGACGCTTTTTTTATAGTTTATTTTTCATCATTGGCGGGTTGCTGCTTACTTGCTGCCAACACCGCGCCGAGAGAGACGGAGCCTTTGAGGTGACCGTCACGCTGCACAACGGTCGCGTGTTGACCGACAGCGCGACGCTGGTCATGATTGACGACGACTATCAACTGCTGCGTGTGCTGGGTGGATCGCGGCTGCAGGACTCGTCTTTTTCCTTTAAGGGTCATACTCCGGTGCCGCGCATTGCCTTTGTTGACTTTGTCACCGACTCATTGCCCTACCAGTTCTATTTTATCCTCGAACCGGGAAAATTTGAAATAAATCTCGAACCAGGCCACTGGCTGATTAAAACTACAAGTCCCAAGAACTTGGCCTTCCTTTCGTTCCTGGACAAATACCAACGTGTTGAGCGTCAGCGCCAGGCATTGTGGGAACGCTATCGTAAGATGGCGGCCGACTCGACGCTGACATGGGACAAAGAGCGTGAGGTCGTGCGTTCTGACAGCCTGCTGCAAGACTCGCTACAGCGCATCACTGTTGACCGCATAAATCAGGGCGACTTGGTGTCGCTCCTGGTCAAGCAACGACTCTTGCACACCCTCACCCATGAGTCGCTCAATCAGCTGAAAGAATGACTCTAGAAGCAAAGATAGGTTTTGACACCGTGCGGCATGAAGTGGAGCGGCGGTGCATAAGTCCGCTGGGCACTAGCTGGTGCGCGGCGATGCACTTTTCGTGCGATTATGACGAGGTGACCCGTTGGCTCGAGGAGACCAATGAGTTCCTCTCAATCTTGCAGTCAAAGCGCGAGTTCCCCCTGAACCATTTCTTTGACATGCGTGGCACGCTCAAGGCGATCGCTACGCCTGGCAGTTTCATCTCTGCCGAGAATCTGTTTCAGCTGCAGCGTTCGCTCACTACCATTGGTGAGATTCGCCGTTTCTTTGCCAATCGTGACGGCGAACAAGTGCCCTGCCCTCGCCTTGCTCGCCTGACCGCCACGATGGAGCCATTCCCTGAGATTGTATCCGAGATTGGTCGTGTATTGGACAAGTTCGGCAATGTGAAGGACAATGCATCGCCCTTGTTGGCAGAACTGCGCTCGACCATTCAGCGCGTGACTGCGAGTATCAACGGTATCCTGCGTCGTGTCATCACCCAGGGCAAGCAGGACGGTGTGCTCGATAATGACGTGCAACCCAGTGTGCGTGACGGCCGTCTGGTAATTCCCGTGTCGCCGATGCACAAACGCAAGGTTCGCGGCATCGTACACGACGAGAGTGCCAGCGGCAAGACGGTTTTTATCGAACCCGAAGAAATTGTTGAGGCAAACAACCGCATACGCGAGACCGAGGCCGAGATTGCTCGCGAGATTATCCGCATCCTCACCGCCGTGACCGACCTTATCCGTCCGCATGCCGATGAGCTGGAGGCGACCTATGAGGTGCTGGGTCAGATAGATTTTATCCGAGCCAAAGCATTGCTTGCCAGCGAACTTGACGCGCAGTTGCCCACCATTGAGCGGCAGCCACACATCGAGTGGTATCATGCCGTTCACCCCGCCTTGTTCTTGTCGTTGCGGGAACAGGGCAAAGAAGTCGTGCCGCTGAATATTGAACTGAACTCACGCCAGCGCATCTTGGTTATCTCGGGACCCAATGCCGGCGGCAAGAGCGTGTGTCTCAAGACAATGGGTGTGGTACAATATATGATGCAGTGCGGTGTCTTGCCGCCCCTGTACAGCAACTCGCACATGGGACTGTTCCGCAGCATCTTTATCGACATCGGCGACCAGCAGTCGATTGAGGATGACCTCAGCACCTACAGCTCGCACCTGCAGAACATGAAAACCTTCTTGAACCGTGGTGGCAAGGAGACCCTTGTACTCATCGACGAGATGGGCAGTGGCACAGAGCCGCAGATTGGCGGTGCAATCGCACAGGCTATCCTCGAGCAACTGAACCTGAAGCGGGTGTTCGGCGTGGTGACCACACACTACCAGAACTTGAAACACTTTGCCGAGGAGACTGACGGCATTGTCAACGGCGCCATGCTTTATGACCGTGGCCGCATGCAACCACTGTTCCAGCTGAGCATCGGCTATCCAGGCAGTTCGTTTGCCATCGAGATTGCCCGCAAGATTGGTTTGGACCCCTCCGTAATTTCCACGGCGAGCGAGATTGTGGGCAGCGACTACATCAACATGGACAAATACCTGCTAGACTTGGTGCGCGACCGCAAGTATTGGGAGAGCAAGCGGCATGAGGTGCGTCAAAAGGAGAAGGAGCTGGATGCCTTACTTGAGCAGTACAATGAACGGTTGAAACGCATCGGCGACGAGCATCGCCAGATTATCAAGGATGCCAAAGCCGAGGCGCGAGAGATTGTCCAACAAAGCAATGCCCAAGTCGAGCGTACCATCCGCGAGATTCGGGAGATGCAGGCCGAGCGAGAGAAGACCAAGGAGGTGCGCCGTCAACTTGACGAGTTCAAGCAGCGACTTGAAGGCACTGAGGGCGAGGAGAGTCAACAGGTGCAGCAACTCAAACCCAAGCACCAGATGCGCCGCAAACCTGTCGCTGCCGCCAAACCACAAAACGACCCCAACCGCCCGTTGCAAGTAGGCGACCATGTTGTGCTCAAGGGACAGACCACCGTTGGCACCATCATCAGTATAGATGAGAAGTATGCAGTGGTAGCATTTGGTGCACTCAAGACGCGTGTCGAGACCGATCGTCTGCAACGCAGCAACCGCAAGATGGAACGAGCTCAGACTTCGTCGATGAGTCGGGAGACTACCAATGAGATTCGCGATCGTCAACTACATTTCAAGCCCGAGATTGATGTGCGTGGCATGCGTGGTGACGAGGCATTGCAAGCCATCACCTACTTTATGGACGATGCCATTCAGTTTGAGGCCGCGCGTGTGCGTATTTTGCATGGCACGGGTACAGGCGCGTTGCGCGAACTGTTGCGGCAATACTTGCGCACAGTGCCTGGCGTAAAAAGTGCCCATGACGAGGATGTGCGTTTTGGCGGGGCTGGTATTACCGTCGTCGAGCTTGAATAAATGTTAAAAGTCGCTGCTCCAAAGAAATAATTCTCAATTCTCAATTCTCAATTCTCAATTTTGTATTATCTTTGCAGCCGCAAAGTCGCAGAACGACTTTTGGAGAGATGGTAGAGTGGTCGATTACACCGGTCTTGAAAACCGGCGTGCTGAGAGGCACCGGGGGTTCGAATCCCTCTCTCTCCGCAAAAGCGAAAAAACTGGATGAGCAATTTTGCTCATCCGTTTTTTTGTTGTGTGAAGTCACCATGCCAATCTTGTACCTGCTGAGTAAATTTAGCATCCATATTAATTTGCTTATAATTTCCACATAATTTAAAAGCCAAATTTATGGTGAAAAGGACAAAATGACTTAACTTTGCAGTCTAAAATGAAAAATATGAATACAAACTATTTACTCACAATCTCCCCTAATTCCGACGACACAGCAAGTCTTGTAGGAGTAAAAGGTATACATGAGGATACCGTTTTTACCCATTTGGGTAAATATGAGGGATACAACAATTATGAGACAGATGAAGTGTTAAGAATTGATGTGGGCGAATATGAGGAAAAGAAATATACGATTACCGAAATAAAACCTTGCTCAGTTTCTCATTGTAGAAATGTAAAAGAGATTGTTATCGGAGCAAATGTGTGTAAAATCACATGGAATATGTATGAATGTATCTCACTCTTAAAAATCAGTGTTGATGCTCAAAATAAAGTATATCACGATATTGATGGTGTTTTATTTAAAGATAAAGAGCTGATAGCATTCCCTCATGGGAGAATGGGAAAATATGTTGTTCCAGATGGAACGAAGAAATTAGGTAATTGTGCTTTCAAATCATGCAGAATTGAGGAAATTGATTTGCCTGAATCCTTAGAGGAAATTGGAGTAAACGTTTTCTATGAGTGTAAGTTTTTGTCTGAGATAACTTTACCAGCAGGAATAAAAAAAGTATCAATCAATTGTGATAAGAACCTTATGCCTATAAAACAAAAATTCTATCTCGCTGAAGATACTGAACACTCTGACCCTCTCACTATTTCTGAAATTATAAAGATTTTTCCAGCATGATAATTGACACAATGAGTAAATACGAAGTAATGGCTTCACTTCGTAAAGAATTTGATGAGGAAATTCTGCCATATTACAATAAGGCTGTTTTACATCAATTAGTAAAAACACTAGCACCTAGATGTAAAAGAGAGAAAAAAACGATTACCCTTCCATGGATAGACAAAAAATCTAAGAGTTATAGTCTTTTTAGAATCCAGGTGCGCGGGGCCATAGAAGGTGTCTCTTCTTTATTTGTGTGCGAATTTAGATGGAAAAATAAAGTATGCTACGGGAATTTCTTTCCAGAAGGTAATGTTGTGGTTTATCAATCACATTCCCTAGAACGATATGCTCAGAGAGTATTACAGAGGGATGTAACTATACAAGACGTTTTTTATAAGCATATTGTAAAAAATCAAGAGGCTGCTTACCACATCGTACTCCCAACACCTACACACCCTTTTAGTTATTATCATGGAACAGCGAATGCCTTGTTTTTAGGAGATTACGATAGTGAGCATTTAGATGATAATTTTCTATGGTGTAATACCTGTATTTCTTATAATGAAACAAGGTATTCTCAACTTCGTATCACACAATCACTACATTCAATCCAAGAATTTGTATTAAAGGCTAAACATGATTTAAGCGAGCCTAAAAATGAAAAGCATCTTCAACAGTATAATTTGAAATATGGCAAAGATGATCAAAAAATGCAAGAACTTATGACATTTTTAGTGCAAAAGTATCTACTTTGGAAATTGCATTTAAGCTATAAATTTGAGATTACCGAGCATTTTAGAAGTGAGGTTGATGAAAATCTCAGATATATTGAACATCAACTGAGATTATTCAATGTATATCCTCAATCCTTATCACCCTTTAGTAAGAATCATGGTATTGCATGGAAAGGTGAAATTGATTATCGTGGGCAATAATTTCAAAGTTTATTATTCACATTGGTAAACCAGACTAGGTTTTTTCCAAGTGGCTGCAGCAGTCTGCGCTTTGCAGCCAATGTCTGCCCCGTTGTCACAAAGTCATTATAGACTATGATGTTTGGTTCTTTGGGCAACACATTAAGTTCAAAAACCGCATTTACCCGTTGCTTGGTGTGGCAAAATGCTACATCCTCGTAAAACGGAATCTCCAGCATATCAGTGTCGCCCTTGATTTTGTTTTTTGTGTGCCCTGCGTTGCGCAGTGTATAGGATACTCAACCACTTTGACTATTAATATTATTCTCCTCTTCTGCTATAAGAGGTCTATTACAATAGTGTCTTGATTGTCATTTATTCTGCTATGCAATCTCCATCCTCGGCAGATTGAATGTACACATTTGTTGGGGTGCTGCCGATTTACACGGTTTTCTTTACTATACTTTATTCGGTATGTCTTCGTAGAACTCTTTGAGGTTCATAACTGAGGCGTAATACTTTCGGCTGAACCATTTGCGCCGCTGGCGCACTTTGGCACGGCCGAGGTCTCTTACATCTCGATATTATTCAATGATGAAACTTCTTGGATAAAAGTCGCTGTAAAAACGGCCATCGGTGGCGGTGAACTTCAGCACGCAGTAGTTGGGGTCGGTCACACCGCCGGGGTAGTATTGCTCATCGCCCTCGTGCCAGATCATTTCTTTCGAAGCGGCATCAGTCAGCACCTCCATCGTACCTCTGAGCATCATGCCTTTAAATCCTTTGGCATCGCAAAAATAGATGCTAGCCTTAGGGTTAACCTTGTATTGAGCCACACGTATTGAGAACGTATTGGTCGTAAAGTAGAAGGTTTTGATACCCTCACGCTTGCGTGGCTTCAACATAGCCTTGGTCCAGGGAAAACC
>JAEEJI010000280.1 GCA_016281825.1 Muribaculaceae bacterium
CAACCTGTTCTTCACCCGCGACGCCTCATCGACGGTCTATGGCCGTGTGCTCATCAACTCAATGAGCTTCGAGGCACGCGAACGCGAGACAATGATCTATGAGGCCATCTTCCGCCATTTCTTCGGCGTGGAGATGCTCAACGCCATGGCGTGGGATCGTTGGGCACGCACCGAGGGCGGAGACGTGCAGATTGCTGGCCCAGACCTATTGTGTATCGGCCAGGGCATCCGTACCAACGCCAAGGGTATCGAGTATTTGGCGCAGACCTTCGCCCGTGAGCGCGAGCACTTCAACATCCTTGTGCAGGAACTCCCGCACAAACCCGACTCGTTCATCCACTTGGACATGGTGTTCACCTTCTTGGGTCAACACCAGTGCATGGCGTTCGAGCCGATGCTGAAGAAGACGGGTCTGTTTGCCGGCAAGGATACCACGCTCATCACCATCGACCACGGCAAGGTAAGTTATCGCAGTGTGTCTAACATCGTTGACGGTCTGCGTGGTTTAGGTTGGGATATCGAACCGGTGTTGGGTGGAGGAAGTGACCCATGGGTGCAGTTGCGTGAGCAGTGGCACAGCGGAGCCAATTTCTTCGCCTTGGGCGACGGCAAGGTCATGGGCTACCGTCGCAACACCCACACCATCGATGCATTGGATAAGGCTGGTTTCGCCGTTCTCAACGCTGAGGACATTGTCAGTGGCAAGGTAGATATGACCACGTACGACAAGTTTGTCGCAGCCTTCCCGGGCAGTGAGCTGCCCCGCGCCGGTGGTGGTGCCCGCTGCATGACCATGCCCATCCTGCGCGACTAAGCAAGTACTTCTTACAAACACAACCATCCCGACAGTCAACACCATCGGGATGGTTGTGTTTTACTTGTGCTAAAACTATAAGATAAAGAACGGGGAGGACTCGTAGCGGGGTAGGGCGTAGAGCTGGATGTCGCGGCCGCGTTGGTCGGGCGCGTTGCTGGCGTCACCCACTGTCAGTCCCTGCGACTCAATGGCATCGCGCATGGCCGCCAGTGCTAATTCGGGTGTGTTGTTGTCGTTGCTCAGATGGCACAGGAAGACCCACTTCAGGCCTGGGTGATAGTGCTCGCGAACAAACTCTGCCGCCAGTACGTTGTCCAAGTGTCCCGTGTCGCTGCGAACACGCGCTTTGAGAAACTCGGGATAGCGCCCCGTGTCTAGCATCGTGCGGTCATAGTTGCTCTCAATCATCAGGTAATGAGCCTGTTGCATGTAGTGTTCGGCTCGAGGTGTGATGACACCCATGTCGGTCGCTACAACAAAGGTCTGCTGCCCCATTTGGATGTTGAATCCCATGTTGTCGGTGCCATCGTGCGAGACCTCAAATGCAGTAAACTCCATGCCACACAGTTTGAACGGTGTCTCCACCCAAATGGGTACTTGGAAGTCCTTCACTCGATTTGAGATGTTGTGCCGGCGCAGCATGCCGTTCATCAGACGCAAGGTGCAGTAAACGCGCGCCTGCTTGTTGAAGTCACGCACAATCTTGTAGACATAGCGCACATGATCCTGGTGATCGTGGGTGAGAACAACCCCCTTGACCGCATCGCGACCGATGCCGTTGCGACGCAGTTCGTCGAACACGTTCTGCGGGTCGACACCAGCGTCAATAAGCACACCGCTCTGCGGCGTGCCGATGTAGGCGCAGTTGCCACTGCTGCCGCTGCCAAAACTGATGAATGCCAACCCGGAACCCAGCTCGTCATCGTGGCTTAGCGCATCGTCGGCTGCATGCTTCGCTGGTTGCTCAGCAGTTTCGTCCCATTCAAAGTTAATGGTGGTCGGTGTGCCTTCATTAAATCGGTGATATTTGGTGGTGTTCTTGTTCATCTCATTTGTACAAAAGGAAAATGGTTGGTATTTTGCCGAAATCGGGTTTTTGTGCTGCCCACTGGGCGATAGTGCGTGTGACGATGTTCTCGTTCTCGCCAGTGATATCGCTGGCGACGCACAGCCGCAGATGACCCGGCAGATGCTTCACCAGGTCGGCAAACAGTGTGTTGTTGCGGTAGGGTGTCTCAATGAATATTTGCGTCTGGTCATCGCGCATGACGCGCTGTTCCAATTCCTTCAGCCGTCGGACGCGCGCTGAAGCCTCGATAGGCAAGTAGCCAACGAAGGCGAACGACTGGCCGTTGAAACCCGATGCCATCAGACCCATCAGGATGCTTGACGGGCCCACCAGAGGCACTACCGTCAGACCACGGTGTTGCGCAATGGCGACCACATCAGCACCTGGGTCGGCGATGGCAGGACATCCAGCCTCGCTGATGACGCCCATCGGCTGGCCAGCCTCGAGCGGGGCAAGGTAGGAGGCGATGGCCTTGGGGTCTGTATGTCGATTCAGCTCATAAAACGTGAGACGGTCGATGTCAATCTCGCGGTCGCAGCGCTTGAGAAAGCGCCGTGCCGTGCGCACATTCTCGACAATGAAGTGGCTAATGCCCCTCACCACCTCGATGTTGGCGGCAGGGAGCACTTGGCTCAGTGGCACATCGCTCAATGTGACCGGGATGAGATATAACGCGGGTTTCATAGTCGAGAGTCTTACCGATTTCAGTTGAACTGCAAAGTTAGCTATTTTTTCTGGATTACCATTTCGGGAAGTGCCAAAAATGAGTTTTTTTAACCCAATGTGTCCTGCTTTGGCAAAAATAATCGTCCAGCAGTAAAATTCTCTATTCTCAATTCTCTATTCTCAATTAAATTATCTACCTTTGCAGCATTATTGTACGAGCCACTATATGATTGAAAGACATATCATCATTGACCAAGTTGACCCTGTGACCTTCTATGGGGTCAACAATAGTAATATTTCGCTGATACGCAACCTGTTTCCTAAACTGCGCATGGCCGCCCGCGGAAGTGTGATTACCGTGCTGGGCGACGATGAGGAGACTGCAGAGTTTGAACACAAAATCCATGAACTTGCCGACTATTGTGCGCGTTACAACCAACTGCCCGAGGAGGTCATCATCGATACCATCAAGGGCACGCCGCCACAAGAACTGAAGATGGATGATGTCATCATTTATGGCGTGAACGGCAAGCCCATCCAGGGTAGAACACCTAACCAACAGTTACTGGTCAAGACATTCGGTGAGAACGACCTGACATTCGCGCTGGGACCGGCAGGTACCGGCAAAACCTATCTGGCGGTGGCGCTAGCAGTGCGTGCGTTGAAGAACAAGGAGGTGCGCAAGATTATTCTGTCACGACCCGCCGTCGAGGCTGGTGAAAAGCTGGGCTTCCTGCCAGGCGACATGAAAGACAAGATAGACCCCTACCTGCAACCGCTCTACGATGCCCTTGAAGACATGATTCCCATCGCCAAGCTAAAGGAGTATATGGAAACGGATGTCATCCAGATTGCGCCCTTGGCATTCATGCGAGGACGCACACTAAACGATGCCATTATCGTGCTCGACGAAGCGCAGAACACCACTATGCATCAAATCAAAATGTTCCTCACTCGTCTGGGCATGGGTTCGAAGATGATCGTCACGGGCGACATCACACAGATTGACTTGCCGCGCACAACAATGTCGGGACTGATTCACGCCCTGCGCGTGCTCAAGGATGTCAAGGGCATAGGACGGGTCGAATTTGGCAAGAAGGACATTGTCCGCCATCAACTTGTCCAACGCATCGTTGAAGCCTACGAACGCTTCCAGGAAACATCCCCCTCACTTCCGCCTAAAGATAAAGAGGGAGAAGCTCTATAAGCCCCTCAATCGTCAACTAACTATAAACTTTTAACTATAAACTAAAACTAAATATGCCTCTAACTAAAACAGACTTCAATTTCCCGGGACAGAAAAGCGTGTACCATGGTAAGGTGCGCGATGTGTATAACATCAACGATGACCTGCTGGTGATGGTCGCCACCGACCGGATCAGCGCCTTTGATGTCATCTTGCCCAAGGGTATCCCAAGCAAAGGACAGGTGCTCAACCAGATTGCTGCCAAGTTCCTCGATGCCACAGCCGACATCGTGCCTAACTGGAAGCTCGACACGCCCGACCCGATGGTCACCGTGGGCAAGCGATGTGAGGGCTTTGCTGTTGAGATGATTATCCGAGGCTACCTCACTGGCAGTGCCTGGCGCGAGTACAAGAATGGTTGCCGGCTGCTGTGCGGCGTGCCTCTGCCCGACGGCATGCGGGAGAACGAACGGTTCCCCGAGCCCATCATTACTCCCACAACCAAGGCCGAGGCAGGCCACGACGAGAACATTTCGCGGGAGGAAATCATCGCGCAGGGTATCGTCAGTGCTGAGGACTATGCCGTGATGGAGCAGTACACCCGCGCATTATTTGCCCGCGGGACCGAAATCGCCGCCAGCAAGGGTCTCATCCTGGTTGATACCAAATACGAGTTCGGCAAGCGCGACGGCAAGGTCATCCTCATGGACGAAATCCACACGCCTGACTCCAGCCGTTACTTCTATGCCGAGGGATACGAGGAGCGCTTTGCCAAGGGCGAGCCCCAGCGCCAGCTCAGCAAGGAGTTCGTGCGCCAGTGGCTCATCGAGCACGACTTCATGGGCAAGGAAGGCCAACAGGTACCCGAAATGACAGATGAGTATTGCCAGAGCGTCGCTGACCGCTATATCGAGCTGTACGAGGAAATCACCGGTACGACCTTCGAACGTGCCACCGATGTCGACCTCGCTGCACGCATCGAGCGCAATGTCACCCAGTGGCTCAAAGATAACTAGAAATGAAATATCGCAGCGAGAAAGATAAATGCTACGGTGTGGCGGGCATGGCCATCGGGTTGAGCGTCTTTGATGCCGAGGACCTGCTCAGCGAGGTCAACATAGATGCTGACGGGGTGGATTGTGTGCAGTTTGTCCCTGATTTCTATTACACGGGTAGCCCACGCGTCCCGGCAAGCAAGTCGTGGCATCACATCTATGCCCACTACCAGGTGTCGATGGGTCTGGCTATAGCCAATGTGCTTTGTCGCAAGATGGTGTTGGATCACGGCGTACTCGACCGCAAGCGACGCGACGAGTTGCTTGATGCCGCCGTTGCCGATGGCCTCGCTTTGTGCCAACTCGACCGTGACGAGGTAGAGCCGATGTTCGATAAGTCCTACAGCTACCTGATGCGGGTCTTCGGCAACCGTGACATCCAGCGCGTTATCAACGACTTCGCAGAACAGTTGCGGCAGCACCGAGCACTCACCCGCTCAGAAGTTGCCGAACTCCTGCAAGAGCTGAATTTATAGCCTTTAGCAATAAGCTATTAGCAAATAGAACTCTATGAAGATTGTTTTGATCAATCGCAGTGACCAGTTGGGCGGGGCGGCAATCGCCACCCTGCGGCTGATGCATGGTCTACGCTCGCTGGGTGTAGACGCCCGAATGCTGGTGGTTGATCAACATGGCGACGATTCTCATGTGACACTTGCTGGCAACGCCTGGTCGCGCCGTTGGGCATTCTTAGCTGAGCGGTTGGGTATCTATGTGCGCAATGGTCGCAGTCGCGACACTCTGTTCAAAATTGACACCGCCACGCACGGTGTTGATGTGAGCCGTCATCCTTGGGTAAAGGAGGCTGATGCATTGCTGCTAGGGTGGACCAACCAGGGCATGCTCTCGCTCAAGGGCATCGAGCAGTTGGGAAAGCTAGGCAAACCCATCATTTGGACGATGCACGACATGTGGCCTTGCACAGGTGTGTGCCATCATGCCTACGAGTGTCAGGGTTATTTGGCGCAGTGTGCCGATTGCCCGTTGTTGCCCGCTGGCAGCGAACTGGCCCGAGAAACCCTAAAACGCAAGGCGGCACTCTTTGATAAAGTGCCTATCCGTTTTGTCGCCGTGAGCCATTGGTTGGAGCAATGTTGCCGGCGCAGCACCTTGCTTCACGAGGCCGACATCACCGTGATTGGCAATCCTTTCCCCACCAGTGAGTACGGTTATGAGTTCGTGCCACAGCCAAGTTTGCCCGATGATGCCATCGTCATTGCAATGGGTGCTGCTCGCCTCGACGACCCCGTCAAAGGCTTTGACCTACTCATTGACACCATGCGTCATCTGCGTGAACACGATTCTGCATTGGCCAATCGGCTGCACCTTTTGCTTTATGGCGATTTGCGTGACCCATCGCTGTTGCAGCAGTTGAAAGTGGGCTACACCTATTTGGGCTATATCACTGACATTAACGCCGTGTTTCGCCAGGCGCACATTGTGCTCAGCACCTCACGCTACGAGTCGTTTGGATACACCCTGCTCGAGGGATTGGCGAGCGGTTGCATCCCTGTCACCACTGGGGCTGGTGGGCAGACCGACATCGTCAAGCATCTGCACAATGGCTACCTCACTGGCAGCAATGACCCTGCCGATGTAGCCCGTGGCATTGTCTGGGCATCCCAGGCAAACCTCAATCGTGCTGACCAGCACCAATGGGTAGCTGACCACTTCGACGCCCAGTTTATCGCTCAGCAATATCTTAATCTCTTCGTGTAGTTTTTTCAGTAAAAATTAATACAAGTGCAAACAGTATTATTTCATAGCACCATTTTTGGTCCCATCCACAGCCGTAGGCTAGGGATTTCGTTAGGCGTGAACTTGATGCCCAACGATGGCAAAATTTGTTCATTTGACTGCCTCTACTGTG
>JAEEJI010000281.1 GCA_016281825.1 Muribaculaceae bacterium
TAATTGTCGGGAGACTTCGGTCTCCCTTTTTTGATTTTTTTGTGTCGCATCTGTTTTTGCCGCTCGGCGGTGGCTGCTCGCCCCCTTGCCGCTAGGCGCTCCCCTCGGTGTTTTTCATGTTTTGGGCTTCGCCGAGAGGAAATAACGTTGCGTTTCTATTTGGACTTTACATTTGAGCCAATCAGCCATCATTCAATAATCGTTTATCTGACCGATTATCAGCCGAATATCTATAATCTATTATCTATATTCTATATTCTATTATCTATTATCTATAATCTACTATCTATTATCATTAGTGTCCACTAAATATTTGCGGTTCTTTGCTGAAATTCACTGATAATCAATGATTTGTGCCATTTTTTTAGACCGAACGGATTTGAAATCGCAATTGATCTGATTATTAGATACTTGGCAAAAAATGTCATTGATTTTGAGCCTTTTATAAAATCAATTAATCAACATTTTGCTAGATCTAGATTTTTAGTGGACAGCAATGATCTATTATCTATTATCTATAATCTATTATCTATAATCTATTATCTACTCTTTCCCCAGCATGATGTTGATCACCGCGTTCACATCGGCGATGTCAATGTCGGTGTCACCCTCGGTGATGTAGGCGCGGCCGGCATAGTTGTCGGCACTGTCCTTTTCCAGCATGATGTTGATGAGAATGTTCACGTCGGCAATGTCCACTGCGCCGTCATTATTGACGTCACCATGAAGCGAAGGAGCGTCGGCAACCTTCTTGATTGAAAAGTTGTGCAACAACAGCCAGCCATAGTTCAGCACGCTGGTGGCATGGAAACCGAAGTAATAGACACCTGTGGTACTTGGCACAATCGTGTCATTGCTGTAGGTCTGCGTGAAAGGCTCGTTCATGATGATGTGGTCGAACAGACTTGCATAACCATCGGTATTCAGTCCCTGGCCGTAGGCGACATCCATATAGTCCACTGCATTGGACACGGCAGTATTGGCGTCGAACGTGATGCTGTAGGTCGCGCCCTTGGTCAGGTTCAATGGTGGCGACAATAGCCACTCGTCGCCATCCACCTCGCTCGAGCCGTAGTAACTGGCACGACCACCACCCGAATAGCTGCGTTCCCATTTCCAAGTAACACCGTCGTGGTTGTTGTCCAACACGGTAAGCAGGTCGAAGCTGGCGGCAGTGGTGAAGTTGTTGGTGTAGGGCACGTCAAGGGCGGGGCCAACGACTGCCTTGTTCGACTCGGCGCTGGCACCGACCATTGTCTGGTGTACTGCCTCAACCTTATAGTAATAAGGGGCGAGGGTCTCGGGGGCAAATTCCTCGGTGAAGGTGGTGGCAGTAACCCCTTCGCCAACCAGCTCATTGGCGGGCATGCGGTAGACGTTGTAGCTTAGTGCTTCGCCGTCCAATTCCTGCTCGTGGACACCTTGGGTCGGGGCGATCCAGGTAACGGTTGATTGCTGGCTATTATAGTCATAGTCAAATGCGACATCGGTGGGAGCAAGTGGAGTCTCGGGGCCAACATAGATTCTGAGCTTGGTCTCGGGACTGTCGCCTGCCTCATTCGAGACAATGACGATGAATTCGACATCGCCGGCAGGGACGGTGACTTCGGCGCTGGCTTCAGCACCTGCCTCAACACTTCCGGTGGCAACCTCAACGCCATTGGCGGTGATCTTGTAGTTGAGCGACCCTGTCAAGGGATTGCCCTCATAACTGGTGGTGGGAGCGGTGAACGAAACCGTACCCATAGTGGATGCGCCCTCAAAGGTGGCGGTGAGACCTGTCACGGCGGCTGGGGCTTCGTCTGCGGCCTTGGGCTCAATGACACACACATTGACAAGCCAGGAGTTGTCAGGGGTTTGCGTCAGCTGTGTGGCGGCAATCTCGCCGAGGGTGGGGTTGACCTCATAGAGGTAGCATTTCTGGTCGTTCAATACGACGCTCCAGTAGAACCGGCCCATGCGCGTGTCGTAGGTCATCGAACTGGGGTTAGTCGAGATGTTGTCGATGCCCAGGTCGCCCAGTGGGGTCACGGTAATCTCGTTACTGCTGCCCACATTGTCGGTACTGATGATGTACAGGTAACCATCCATGCCCACGCCATAGAGCGTGCCCTGGTCGTTGCAGGCGATGGCGGCCATCGGGGTCGAAGCGGTACCCAGGATGGTGCGGCCGGGTGTGTTGCTTGAGAAGTCGATGGTGGCGAGTTTGCGGTTCACCACCTGCCAACTCATATTGAAGTTATAAAAGATGCCATAATTGGTGCCGGTAATCGGGTCATGGGCTAAGCCGCAACTGCTGATGTAGTTACGGTCCATATCGCCCAATGTCACCGCCTTGGTGCGCTCCCAAGTCTCCATGTTATACTCCACATGATAAAGCATGTAGGTGTTGGTCTGATCGAAGTCATCCCACACGGTTCTGAAATGAATGCCCTTCATCAAGCCGTCCTCGTAGACAGCCCCGCCAAGCGGTGCTTGGTACACATCGCGCTCTGCGGTGAGCTTGGTCAGTGTGCCGGCAGCAAGGTCATACTCGTAGATGCCCTCCTTGTTGTTGTCCATTGTCCAGGAATCGGCCTTGACGACACCGCACAGGAACTTGGGTGAATATTCACCGGCCTGCGCCAACAGTCCACCGACCATGACGGCCGGCAGAAGAATCAATAATCGTTGTAATTTCATCTGGTTTATGTTAATAATTTGTGTTAACTTCGCAATATGAGCATTTTTGCCATGAATGCGACGAGCAATGCCACAGTAAAACTAGCCAATGTGCCCAACAATACATACTCGGTGATTTTGACTTCTTTAGCTCGGCTTAAGTCGCCAAAGCGGAATATTGACTTGGCGGCAAGCAGGAAACCCACTGCTTCAAAATTATCGGTAAGGACAAAGGTAACTATCAGTATGCGTTCAAGGTAGCCAATCCATGCACCAGCTAGTGGCATGCCATGAGACTGCAAATTATTTGATGGAGTCCACTTGTTGATAAATATGCTGATGAGGATGGAGGTTGGTTTCAGCACCAGCATATATGCAACAATGACTGACCATAGTCCAGGCGATGAACTGATGACTGCGAGATGCGATGCCAAGTCTGCCTTGTTAGCGTACATCGACCACCATAGCAACACGATGACTGACACATGAGACGCTTGGTCACATAGAAATCCCGATAATCCTTTGCCGTTAAGACGCACTTTGGTTGTATCTATAATGAAGTGCGTGACAAAAATCACCGCAGGAATTACCCATTGATTCCACTCAGCCACCAGGATATATGCTGCGAACGCATGGATGAGTGAATGAATTGCCAAAATGAATTTCCCTCTTGTGCCTTGCTCAAACTTCCCTTTCGCTATCCAGTCAAACTGCAAAAAGAAGTCGGCCATAACATGTGCGGCCAATAAGCGTAGAAGAATGATGAAACCTGTCATTTGTCGGAATGTAAATGGGCGCTGATGATGGCCTTGTTGCGCTCGATAAACAACTTTATCAGATTCTCTTTGGCCGAGGCAAGAACGACTCGCACATTTTGCACTGATGTGCCGATGGCAGATGCAATGTCCTTCTTTGTGAGTTTTTTACCAAAGCTAAAGTAAATCATACCCGCTTGTTTAGTTGTCCAACCTGTGATGATGTCATCAGCTAAGGCCATGGTCAGTTTAAGCTCGTCATCCACGTCTTGCCAAGGCGTGCGACAAGCGAGACGATTGCGAGACATGCCGTCGAGCAGTCTTCCTGAAATTTGGAATGCTTGACCGTCAGAGGTGACAACGTTGTCCGATACAAACTCTGTCTTGCCGATGCCAATCGAGGTCCTTGCATCCCAGATTAAACCACTATGGTCAGGAGTATGAAATTTGAGTCCTGCACGGAGCAGAATGGCAATCTCAACGGCTGAAGCAGGTTGGTCAATCAGCAGTTGGAAACTGTCACCTCTGAACAACTCCATCCTGAATGGTGAGATTGCCTGTAACTCGTCACGCATCATGTTAAGGCTGTCGAGCAATTGTCCTCTTTGGGCTGGTATAATTTGCGATGATGACACGATGTCACCAGTTATTACTGCTTTCAAATCCATTGTTCATTCATTGGTGCCGCAAAGGTAGGGCTATAAATCGAATAAAACAAATGTTTTTGTTTGTTTTTTGGAAAAACAAATGTTTTTGTTTGTTTTTGGAAAAACAAGCCTTTTTGATTGCTTTTAGTTCTGGATAGAGCGGATTTGGCGCTGAAGCTCGAAGGGCTTCTTGATGAAACGCATCGTGATGGAGCCGGCACCAGTGCCACTGACAAAAACCGTGCCGTAGCCAAAGATGCGGCCCATCAGCGACTCGGTCACGTTGATGGTCTCGATTTTCCCCACCACCATCTCATGTGTGTGGCGACGCAGTAAACCGTGGCTGTGGAAGAAGCGGCGGTCGCTCAGAAAGATGGTGGTCGTCATGTTCCGAATCAGTTTGGCCAAATTAAAATAGGCAAACCAGTGCAATTTCGGGCGGTAAATAATGTTTTCGCCCGTAGCGAGAATCTTCTTGATGTTCATCTTTATTGTAATTGAGAATTGAGAATTGAAAATTGAGAATTGAAAAATGAAAAAGGAGAATAGTTATGGCTTTGGTTTCTGTTGCCGAAGAATGGAAGCTATGATTCTCAATTCTCAATTCTCAATTCTCCATTTAAACTAGTCAAACACATAATTCAAAAAGTCATGCAGCGGCTTGAGGGGGCGCAGGTCCTCAGCCACACGCTCCACCCAGTCCTCACAGTCAAAGTAGTCCTCGTCGGGATGCATCATCAGGATATATTCCTTCATTTTCAGGTACTGGGCCAGTGGGTGATCCTTCGGCCAGTCCTTGGGCATCGTCTTCAGTGTGTCGCTCTCCCATTGATAGCGAGAGGTGATGTCGGGGTGCTCAATAATCTTGAGAAACTCCTCAGGCTCAGCATCGATGAGGCTCCGCAAGCGCGAGAGGATTTCCTTCTCGGGCCACCACACGCCGCCGCATATCATCAGGTTGCCAGGCTCAAAGTGGACATAGTAGCTCGACATGACCGTGTGGCGACCGCCCTTGCCTAACACACCCGAGAAATAGTTCTTATAGGGTGACTTGTCGTGGCTGAAACGGATGTCGCGGTAGATGCGATAAACGCAGTCCTTCACGCCCAGGCCACGCACATTGTCGTCATAGTCGGCCACCAGCCCGATAAGCCGCCCCATGTCGGCTTCCCAGGGCTGGCGCAAAGCGTCATACTCCTCCTTGTGAGCCTTGAACCACACTCGGTCGTTGTGTGCCTGCAATTGACGCAGAAAGGCAAGTATTACCTTAATGTTGCTCGACGAGTTCATTTCTTGATCAATATTGGGCGCAAAGTTAGTCACTTTTGTCTACTCTGCCAAATTTATTCCCAAAAACTAAAAAACCAAAATACACCTTATTAAAATAAATATTAGTCCAAATGACCTTCATCATTTTGCGCAAATAATCGCAAAATTCTAATTTTTCCGCTTTTTTCTTGCGGGATTCATTTCAATTTGCTACTTTTGTCGCGTAAAAGAAAACACAATGCAATAAATAACACATTTTCTAATGTTCCTTAAAACTTTTAGGCTTATGAAGAAATTGCTACTTCTGCTGGCCGCTGCGATAGTGGCGGTGTCAGTATCGGCCGCACCGGTGAATCTGGCGACCGCAACGAGCAAAGCACAAAGTTTCCTAACAAAAGAGTTCTACGCGGGCAAATCAATGGCGCCGGCAGCAGTCAAACCGGTACTGCTGAAGGCCGAGATTGGCAATGTGGTTACCAACCAGCCAGTCTATTACATCTTCAACACTGCCACAACCTTCGTCGTGATTGCAGGTGATGACCGCGCAGACGAAATCCTCATGGTGGGTGATGCCCCCCTGAGCGATGTGAACAACCTGCCCCTCGGTATGCAAGACATGCTTGGACAGTACAAGGACCAAATCATGTACCTTCAAGAGAACCCTTCGATGGAGGCAAATCTGTTGGCTGACCCATCACGTCATGCCAACAAGGCATCGGTGACCGGAACCTATGGCCCGCTGCTGACTTGCAACTGGGACCAAGAGGCTCCCTACTACAACCAATGTAAGTTCGGTAGCTATCAATGCTTGACCGGTTGTCCGGCAACCTCCGCATCAATGGTGTTCTACTTCTGGAAATACCCCACTGCGGCTACTCCAGCAGTTCCAGGATACAAGTCAACCATCAGCTATTCGAGCTATGGCTCAACAAGCTATACTCACTCAAAATTGGCATCGGTGACGTTCGACTGGGCGAATATGCTCGACAGCTATTCAGGCAGTTACACTACCGCACAAGGCAATGCCGTGGCTACGCTGATGCACTATGTCGGACAGGCCGAGCGCATGGGCTATGGTACCAGCTCGGCTGGCGGTAGCGGTGTGAGCGTCGACAGTGTCTGCAACATTCGCGATGCTTTCATCTTCTTCGGATACGACTCTAGCACGACGCGCTTTGTCAAGAAGACTAGCAAGTACAGCGGCGGAACCACACTCTATAGCGATAGCGAGTGGGCTTCGATGATTCAGGAAGAGATGGCGGCAGGACGGCCTATCGTCTTCTGCGCGGTTAGCTCCAATGCTGGAGGACACGCCTTCAACGTCGATGGTTACAACAGCAGCACCAACAAGTATCACATCAACTTCGGTTGGAGCGGTAGCGGTAACGCTTGGTGCTCACTCAACGCCTTCGGATACAGCAGCTACAACTTCAATGTCTATCAACAGATGGTCATTGGCATCAAGCCTCCGACGACTACTGCAACTCCCACACTGTCTGTTTCGCCTGCCTCGTTGAGTTTCAGCACAACAGCCGGACAGACCGTGAGCAAGACCTTCACCGTCACCGGCACCAACCTTACCGGCAGTGTGAGCCTGTCGAAGACCGATGCCAACGGTGTTTATACTATTTCGCCTTCGACTATCAGTGCTAGCGCAGCTGCCAGCGGAGCTACGGTAACCGTGACCTACAAGCCTACGGCAGCCGGAACTCATACCGGCACCATCACGGTGGCTAGCTCGGGTGCAACGAGCAAGTCCGTTTCGCTGAGCGGTACGGCACAGGCTGCAACCCTCGAGACCTACACACCGGTCATGAGCGCAGCAAACAGCAGCTACATTACCTCGACGAGCTTCCGTGCAAACTGGACTGACCAGACACCGAGTGCCAATGTGGCAAGCTACACCCTCCAGGTCGATAAGCAGGGCAGCAGCACACCTACCACATCACAACTCGCCAGCATCGACTTGAGCAATGTGTCGCAGGTGACCAACTCTAACGGCTACCTGAGCAATGTCGCAAGCAATATCACCAGTTATCTGGGAACCGGTTGGAGCGCTTCGACCTATGTATATGCCAACACGGGTATGCTCATCACAAAGGGCAACTTCGTCTCGCCGACCTATAGCCTGAGCGGTTATAGCAAGGTGACTGTCAAAGTGAAAGCCGCTTCTTACTACTCGAGCTATTATGGCAATGCTACCTTGAGCGTAGCCACCGGCAGTGCTTCCAAGACGCAGGCACTGTCCGACACCCAGACTGAGTACACCTTCGTCCTCAATTGCTCAACGAGCGACAAGGTGACCATTGGTTCGACTAGCAACTATATCGCTGTGAGCAACATTGAGATTTATGCCGGTGACCTCACATCGTTGAACGCCAGCGAGACGGGTGGTACGACCACGCGCACCATCACGGGCATCACCAACAAGTACTACACCGTGAGCAACCTGGAGAAGTCAGGCACCTTCAATTACAAGGTGAAAGCCATCTATACCGACGGAACCAGCAGCGCATGGAGTAACATCCAGAGCGTGACCCTCAGCGAGGATGTTGTTGCAACGCCGACGCTGACCGTCTCGCAGACCTCATTGAGCATGTCCGCAACCTTGGGCAACAAGGCAACGGCAACCTTCAAGGTGACAGGTGCCGACTTGACCAACAATGTGACGCTCAGCTTGAGTGACGCTAATGGAGTCTATAGCATCACGCCCACCAGCATCACTGCAGCCAATGCAGCCAATGGTGTGAATGTGACGGTGACTTACAATCCTGCCGCAGCAGGTACCCACAATGCCACCATCACCGTGGCCAGCACGGGCGCAACGAGCAAGACCGTATCACTCGCAGGTACCGCAACCATCCAGAAGGCAACACCTGTCGCAAATGCTGCTACGGGCATCACCAGCACTGGCTTCACTGCCAACTGGACTCACAATGTGGCTACCGCAGGTGTGTCGAGCTACACGCTCTATGCTAATCTGGTATCGCAACCTGGTGGCGACGATCCTGAACCTCAGTCAACACTCTTGGCCACCCTCGACGGAAGCCAATACACTGGCAGCTATAAGAGCATCACGCTGAAATCGCCATGGGGAGGCTCGAATGTTAAGGGAGGTAACGGTGCCGTTTACACCAAGAACTCGTCATCATGGTGGGGCTCGTCAACAACTTACGGAAACATCACTTACACTGTTCCTTCGGGTTACAGCAATGCTACCTTTACGGTACAGATTACTACCGCTAACAACTCGTATGGCTCGGGCAATATCACCGTCAAGTCGGCTAAGACTTCGGCTGTGGGACATTCGTTCGCCAAGGCTGAGACCTATAGCTGGACAGTTACAGCTAGTGCAGGCGATAAGATCACCATCTACTCGACCAGCAGCAACTACTCGCCCGACATGACCCTGATCAACATCTATGCCGGTACGCTCAACCTCAACGCCACTGTGTCAGGCGACAACACGGCCATGACTGTGACAGGTATTGCAGCCGGCGAGACCAGCTACGCGTTGAGCAACCTCATCGCAGGAGCCACCTACTCCTACTATGTAGTTGCGAACTACGTGGACGGCTCCAAGGCTACCAGCAACACCCAGGAAGTGGTTCTGGCAAGCATGGGTGTCAACAATGGCAACACGACTGCCATCGACGCAATCATGAATGATTCGGAAATCGACTCGGTGACCTACGTCAACATGGCAGGAGCTCAGAGCAGCGAGCCGTTCGAGGGCATCAACATCAAGGTTGTCCGTTACAAGAACGGTGCGATGAAGAGTACCAAGATTCTATTCTAGCAGAAACCATCTCGAACGCTCGAATAATCGAACACACGACATGAAATGGGGGGCGATGCCAAAGGCGGCATCGCCCCCTAATTTGTTAATAGTCCCAAAAAACCATGAAAACTTTTTGCGTTTCCAAAGTTTTCTGCTAATTTTGCGCCCGCAAACCATTCTCAAGTAGATTTAGCCGATAAAAATCTTTAATTCGATAATTCGTGACGGATTTTATGAGTACACAAGATCATATCATCTCAGAAGCCGGTAAGCTGCTGTCACGCGTGGGGCCACAGTCCATGACCATGGACATGGTAGCGCGTAATTGCGGCATTAGCAAGCGCACGCTGTACGAGAACTTCCCCGACAAGCGCACCCTCATCAAGGAGTGCATAGATGCCGATCACCGCAAGCAGAGCCAGGAGGTCAAAGCCATCTTTGCCTCAGCACCCAACTGCTATGACGGATTGTTTCAAGTATATGTACGCGTGCGCACCTATCTACAGGAGTCATCGATGAACTTTGTTGATGAAATCAAGCGGCTATATCCCGAGATTTTCGCACACCAGCAAGAGCAGGAGAAGCAGTTTGTGCAAGGTCTGAGCAATGTCTTGCGCAAGGCACAGGACGAGGGACATGTCATCAAGAGCATCAACACCGATATCGCAGCCTTTTTGTTCCTCTCGACGATGCGCAACCTGCACCGCAGTGACCGTATCAAGGACTACGAATTCAAGGACATCGAGGTCTTTGACGGAGCGTTCCTCAACTTCTTGCGAGGCATTGCCACCCTAGAGGGTATCGACTATATTGACACACTGGTCAAACAACGCAAATAAAATTAATAACAATATGAAACTGAAGAAATTATTCATCTCGGCGGTGCTGGTGACTGCAGCAGCGACAGCAGGGGCACAAAATGTGATACCCTTGTCGCTCGACCAGTGTATACGCATCGCACTCAACGACAACCCCACAGTCAAGGTCGACTCGATGGAAATCGAACGCGTCGACTATGCACGTAAGGAGACACTAGGACAGTTATTCCCCCAAATCACTGCCTCGGGGCAGTACACCCGAAACCTCGCCATACAGACCATCTATATGGATGCCGGCGACGGGGAGACACGCGCCATCAAGATGGGACGAGACAACACTTATGCCGCCGGATTCTCGGCCTCTGTGCCCATCGTCATGCCAACCCTGTGGCGAAGCATCAAACTCAACGACAACCAGATTCTTCAGAATCTGGAGAAGGCTCGCGCTACGAAACTTGACTTGGTCAACCAGGTGAAGAACGCTTACTATGCCCTGTTGCTCGCCAACGATAGCAAACGAGTCATTGAGGCCAACCATGCCACGGCGCAGAACCATGCCGCCATCTACCAGAAGCAGTACGAACTGGGTACGGCCAGCGAATATGACGTCTTGCGTGCCAATGTGGCGGTAACCAACCTTGAACCATCGATTTTAGAGGCCGAGAACACCATTAAGCAGCTGGAACTGCAGCTGAAACTGCTCATGGGCATGGACGTGCGCCAGGAGATTGAGCCTACCGAGACTTTGGAGCAATACAAGAGCACCATGTACGGCCGGTATCTGGCTACCGACACCTCGCTGGTCAAGAATACCTCGCTAAAGACACTCGACTTGCAGACCGACTACCTCAAGAAGGTGGTAGATGTACAGCGTGCGGCGTGGATTCCGACACTAAGCGGCACTGGCAACCTGATGTGGAACTCGATGTCGATGGGCAATCCGCTGAAGAACTTCCAATGGACCAAGTCGTCGGCAGTGGGACTGACCCTATCGTTCCCCATCTTCACCGGTTTCCAGCGAATCAATCGCATTAAACAAGCTGAAATCCAGGCCAACGAGATGCGATGGCAGCGCGAGAACTTGGAACGATCGCTACATGTCCAGGTGCAGAGCCAGATGGACAATATCAACAAGAGCATCAGGCAGATTGAGAGCAACGAGGGCGGTGTCCGACAGGCCGAGAAAGCCAGCGACATCATGCAGAAGAGCTTCCAAATCGGTGCCGCATCGTTCATCCAGCTCCGTGACACCGACGATGCCCTCATGAGCGCGCGCCTGAGCTACTACCAGGCCATCTACAACTATCTCGTCGCCGAGAGCAACCTCGAAAACGTCCTCGGCAACACCCATTATGTGAACTAAATAAAACCTAGATATGAAGACAAAAGGACTGTTAATCATGGCTATGGGATTCCTGGTGCTGACCGCGTGCAGCAGCAAGGACGACAAGGCCAAGGGGCAACAAGAGGAGTTGCCCATGGTGAAAGTGGAAACCGTGTATGACGAGGATGTGACGCAGGAAAGCGAGTACACCGCTACCGTCGAGGCATTCAAGACCAACAATATCTCGTCGAACAGTGGAGCGCGCATCAAACGCCTGCTCGTGGATGTGGGAAGCCATGTCCGAGCTGGACAGAGCGTTGTGGTGCTCGATGATGTGAACATCGCCACACAGCAGGCTGCGATGGATCAGCAGCGCATCCAAATCGCCAACCAGAAGCGCGACTTGGAACGCATGAAGGAACTGGTGAAGATTGGCGGCGGCACGCAACAGAGCGTTGACCAGATGCAGGCTGCCTACGATGCGCAAGTGCGCGCCCTCGAGTCCGCTCAGCGGCAATTGCGTACCATGCAGGAGAACACCGTGCTCACCTCGCCCGTCAGTGGCGTAGTCACTGCCAAGAACTATGACGCGGGCGACCTCCCGGCAGGCCCCATCCTGGTCATCGAGCAGCAACAGCCGCTCAAGGTGGTGGTCAACGTCAACGAGGGCGACTTCCCCAAGGTGAAGACTGGCATGGCGGTTGATGTGCGACTGGACACCTATGGAGACGAGATTTTCCCTGGCCGCGTCCACATCATCCATCCCACCATCGACCCCAATAACCGTACCTTCCAGGTCGAGATTACCATCGCCAATGGCGGCAATCGTGTCCACACGGGTATGTTTGCCCGCGTGAGCTTCAACTTTGGTACCACTCACAATGTGGTGGTCAGTGACCGTGCCATCCAGAAGCAGACTGGTTCGGGACTCCGCTACGTCTATGTCTATCATAATGGCACAGTCGAGTTCCGCGAGGTGACCCTGGGACGTCGCCTGGAGAACCGCTTTGAGATTGTCAGTGGCCTCACTCCGGGAACGTAAGTCGTCACCGAAGGCCAAAGCCGCCTCACCAACGGCGCCAAAGTCGAACTGGTAAAATAAAAAAGGATACCCCCCTTAAATCCCCCCTAAAGAGGGGGACTTACTTAGTTGCAGCAACATTGAGCCTCCCCCTCTTTAGGGGGGGAATGAGGGGGGCGTAAGGAAAACCATTATGAGTCTATACAGTAGTGCAGTGAACCGACCGGTGACCACAATCCTCATTTTTGTGGCCGTCGTTATCATCGGTCTGTTCTCACTACAAAAATTGCCCATTGACCTGTATCCCGATATCGACACAAACACCATCATGGTGATGACCAGTTATCAGGGAGCCAGTGCGCAAGATATTGAGCAAAACTTGACTCGACCACTTGAGAACACCCTCAACTCGGTCGA
>JAEEJI010000030.1 GCA_016281825.1 Muribaculaceae bacterium
ATCCACAACGACCGTCTGCCCGACATCATCAACACCATGCTACGCATCTATCAGGAGCAGTGCAAACTGCCCGTGTGGCACCTGATGGGCTGCGAAACCAACTGCATGGTGGGTAATCCTGCCGTTCCTGTCGTTGCCGATGCCATCACCAAGGACATCCCTGGCTTCGACCGGCAGTTGGCCCTCGAGGCGATGGAACAGTCTATGTTGCTTGACGAGCGTGGCCTGCGCTGGCACAACACCTTGGGTTATATTCCCTGCGACTCGATGAAGACCGAGAGTGTAGCGTTCGAATTGGAGTATGAGTTGGCTGATTGGGCATTGGCGCAGGCAGCCCTCAAGTTGGGCCGTCGCGACCTCTATGACCGCCACTTGGCATTGAGTCGCCAGTATCGCAACCTGTTTGACTCGGGTACCGGATTTATCCGTGCCCGTGACGGCGCTGGACGCTTCCTCGAACCCTTCGACCCCTTCATCCAGCGGCATCAGCACGACGAATATTGCGAGGGCAACGCCTGGCAGTATAGCTGGCTCGTGCCTCACGACATCGAGGGTCTGGTGGCACTGTATGGCTCACGTGAGCACCTATTGGCTCGCCTTGACTCGCTCTTCGTCGCCTCGGGCGACATGGGTCCCGAGGCGGCCAGCGACATGACGGGGTTGATTGGGCAGTATGTCCATGGCAACGAACCGAGCCATCACATCATCTACTTCTACACCATGCTGGGCCAGCCTTGGAAGACCGCCGACCGCGTCAGGCAGGTGCTTAACACTCTCTATGATGACACCCCCGAGGGACTTAGCGGCAACGAGGATGTGGGTCAGATGTCGGCATGGTACATCCTCTCGGCACTGGGCTTCTATCAGGTTGAGCCGGCTGGAGGACGATACTACTTCGGCAGCCCCATCATCGACGGTGCCACGCTGCGTGTGGCTGGCGGCACATTCAAAATCACGGTAAAGAACAACAGCGACCGCAACCGCTACATCCAGTCCATCCGGCTCAACGGCAAGCACTATCGCAAGCCCTACATCAACCACGCCGACCTCGCCTGCGGTGGCACTCTCCAAATCACCATGGGCAGCAAGCCCAAATGCTGGTGGTAAGTAACTATTCAGCGATTCACCAAAACTTCCCCTCCCCGGGGAGGGGAAGTTGAGGAGATTTTTTAGAATCGGTGAATAGTTACGGTGGTAATTAAAAATGTTAAAACTGCAAATATTATTGGTATTTTATGATATAGATGCTATCTTTGTAGTTTAAAATTGGCTATTGGTCAACCGATATCAATGACACTTGATTTATTAAACCATAAAACAAAGTTTTTTTATGAAAGCATTCAAAACGATTTTACTGTTTATGGCTTTGCTCGCAGCTAGCCAGATAAGCGCAGCCGAGGTAACTAGCGACGGCGACAACGAAAACGTGCAATGGCTCTCCACGAGCACAGCCGAGATTTATCTCGTCACGGGCGAGAATTATCTGCAGTACCGCTACAATGGAGACGGCACCCGCGACAACAGCACCATGCCAGGCGCTGTCAATATGCTCGCCGTGAATTTCTTCAGCATTTACTACAACTTGGCCGATAGCGTCGACATCACCCATGCCTCGTTGCAGTATATGATTTGTCCTGAGGGCGAAAGTGAGGGACTGTGGAACACCATCGAATGCAATGAGGTGAACACCCTGGTGAGTCCGCGCAAAAACACCCACCGCAGCTCCTTCAACGAGCAGAAGATTATTTCACGCGACCTAGCTCCTGGCAACTATGTGTTGCGCATCATGTTTCAGTTGATTGATGACGAGGGACAATATTACTTCTTCGGCAAGGACAACGACAACTTTGTCTTCTATTTCTCAATGAACGAGCCCATGGATCCCGAGATTCTAGGTATCAGCATGCCCATCATGCTTGGCCAGGACGAGTATCTGGATATCTGGGCACAGGTTGGCGAACCATTTGAGACTATTGACTTGACGAGTGAGGAACCGCTGGAATCGATGTTGATCAACGAGGTGTATATCTTTGCCCAAGGCAATTTCGGCAACATAGACCTGGCTTACAAAGTCTGTGACGAGAATGGTGTCAAAATCTATGACAGTAAGATTACCTGTCTGCCCGATGAGTTTGGCAATTGGTGCTCCGACCCCGACAATTCGCTCGAACTGCTTGATGACACCAAGCTACAGAACAACAAGTCCTATAACTTGTATTTTTGGGCTGAAGGCGTGGTAGATGAACAGGTTTACACGCTAGACAACGATGGCGACAACTATCTGGTGAAGTTCGTTTATGGTGGCCAGGGTTCCGGGTGTATCACAGGCGATATCACGGGCGATGACACGGTCGACGTGAGCGATGTCAATGCAGTCATCAATATCATGCTCGGCAAGGCACAGGCCAGCAGCTACCCCGGCAATGCTGACCTCAATGGCGACAACAAGGTCGATGTGAGCGATGTCAACATAGTCATCAACATCATGCTGGGCAAAGAATGATTATTTCTGCTATGAAACGGTTTTTCTTCTTGATTTGTCTGCTTGTATGCGGATTGGCCGGCGTGGCACAGAAGCAGTATGTCAACATCATTGCTACGGGTCAGTCAGCGCGTGAGGGCATCAGTCTGAGCGGTGCCATCCCTGCCGGCATGCAAGACTACTACACCAGCTACTATGGCAACATTGTCACTCTGGGTGATGTCATCAACGAGTTGGCGCAGAACGGTTTTGTGGTCGAACGGATGAGTAGTGATTGTGCCTCGACCTCGAACGGCATGAACTATCGCGAGATTATCATCATGTCGAAGGCTTCGGCCCCCGTTGAGGGTGCCATACAGACTGTCTCGGCCACTGACCCCAACGCGACAGAAATTGCACACTACAACCTGCAAGGCCTACCCGTTGATGCCAACGAGAAGGGCGTGCATATTGTCGTGTACTCGGACTACACCGCCCGCACGGTGGTGGTGGAGTAATAATAGTTTATAGTTTATAGTTTATAGTTAATAGTTTACAATTAATAGTTGCCCCCTTCATCTCATAAGAAGCGAGATGGAGGGGGCAAAGTTTTTTTCAATGAATTACTCTTCAACGTGGGTGAAAATCATCTCCTTGCCGTCGCTGTCAGTGAGCACCAAGCGGGTGTCGGTGAGTTCGGTGATGGTGAACCGCTCGTCGTCCCAGTCGAAGTTCTCGGCCAAGCCCGCTTTCAGCTGCTCTTTTTGTGCATCTAAAACTGGTTGCAGCAACTTGACCATCTCCTTTTGTTCGTCGGTCATTCCCTCGGTGTCGATTTCGGCAGTAATCTCGGCACAGTCGGTAAGCAGGATTACTGACAACTCATTGCCATCAACAGAATACACACCCGGCACCATGTAGGTGAATGACATGGTTATTTCTTCATTGCCCTGAACCAAGAGCAAAGTCACTGCACACGCACCCTCAGGTTCAAACAACATCATCAAGCCGCCATCGGCTTCTTCATCACTCATATCAGTGAACCAGTTCACTCCTGTCAGGCTCTGCGCCTGTGCGGCCACCGCCACGGCGAC
>JAEEJI010000031.1 GCA_016281825.1 Muribaculaceae bacterium
CGACGAGAACATCCAGATTATCAACATCCACGGCAAGGGTTACAAGCTGATTGCTCCCGACCCTGAGGCCAAGTAACAGTGGCAGAACAAGAAGACCTAAGAGAAAAGACAGTCCACGGTGTAGCCTGGAGTTTCGTCGAGCGTTTCTCTGTGCAGGGGGTGACCTTCATCCTCGAGTTGATTATCGCGCGACTGGTTGGACCTGACAACTTTGGACTCATTGCGATGCTCGCCATCTTCATGTCGGTATCGCAAGTGTTCATCGACGGCGGGTTCTCCAGTGCGCTGATTCAGCGTCAGGAGCGCAACGAGGCCGACTTCTCGACCGTGTTCTATATCAACATCGGCATCAGTCTGGTGTTGTATCTGCTGCTATTTGCCAGTGCTCCACAGATTGCATCGTTTTTCAACCAGCCCATCCTTGCACCGGTCACGCGAGTTTACTCGCTGAACCTGGTCATCAACTCGCTGGTTGCAGTGAACAAGACCAAGCTGACCATCGCGGTTGATTTCAAGACGCAATCCAAGATTTCGTTCTTCTCGGCCTTCCTGTCGGGTGTGTTGGGCGTCGTGCTTGCCTATCTGGGCTGGGGCGTATGGGCGATTGTGTGGCAGACCTTGGCGTGTGCGGCCCTAAATGTGGTGCTGAGCTTTTATTATGTTCGCTGGTATCCGCGCGAGCGCTTCAGCAGCGCATCGTTTCACCGGCTGTTCTCATACGGCTCCAAACTGCTTGTCGCCAACCTGATCAGCAGCGTCTATGCCAAGATCTACGATGTGGTCGTCGGCAAGAAGTTCTCGGCCAATCGTTTGGGTCTTTACTCGAGAGCGGACAAGTTCAACCAGTTTGCCAGCAGCAACATCAGCGGCATCCTTCAGCGCGTGTCTTTCCCGGTGTTAAGCCGTATCCAAGACGATGACACCCGCTTGCTGGGCGCATACCGTAAGTACCTGCAGATGTCGGCGTTGGTAGTCTTCCCGCTCATTATGGGTCTTTGCGGAATTGCTCGGCCACTGATTGAGTTGTTGCTCGGCCAAGAATGGATGGGTTGCGTGCCCTTGCTGCAAATCCTTAGCTTTGCCTACCTGTGGGACTGCGTGGTGATTGTGAACTTGAACCTTATTTATGTCAAGGGGCACTCTGATTATGTCCTGCGCCTTGAGATCATCAAGAAGGCCATCGCTTTCACTATTCTGTTGCTCACGTTGCCCTTTGATTTGGTAGGCATCTGCTTGGGTCGCGTGGTATATGCGCTTATCTCGTTCTACCTGAACACGTACTATACCCGCAAGTTGCTCAACTATGGCTTCTTTACCCAGTTGCGCGAGTTGGCTCCGCTAATCCTTCTGTCGGCGTTGGTCGCAGCATTGGGTTGGTTGTGCAGTTGGTTGTTTGAGAACGCTTGGCTGGCTCTGGGTTCAGCACTGGTAGTCTGCCCATTGGTTTATATCGGTTTGTGCCGCCTGTTTCACATTTCAGCCTTCGATGAATGTTGTCAACTGGCACTGAAGTATCTCAAGAAATGACTGAAGGCCAAGAAATAATAAAACCCAAGAAAGTACGCGACAGCAACATGGAGTTGTTGCGGCTTGTGGCGATGTTTCTGGTGCTGGTGGTACACGCCAATTTCCGTGCGCTACCCGTTCCCGGCATGACCCATGTTCACAACAACCCGTCGTCAGCATTCTTGATGTTCATGACCGAAGCATTCTCAATCTATGCCGTCAACTTGTTCGTGCTGCTTTCGGGTTGGTATGGCATTCGGTTTAAGGCAAAACGTCTCGGCGAACTGATTTTCCAGGTTTTATTCTTCGGCTTGTTTGCCATTGGCGTCTGCGCCATCTTTGCGCCTGAGGAATTGCAGACCGACGTGTTGAGTCGTTTGTTCATTTTGGGCCAAAATGACTACTGGTTTGTCAAAGCCTATATTGCGCTTTACCTGTTGTCACCCGTTCTGAATGCCTATATTGAGAAAGCTTCAGCGCGCCAGTTCGGCTGGTTGTTGATAGGATTCTTTGCTTTCCAGTTTTTATTTGGCTGGGTCTATGAGTCTACCCGTTGGCTTGTGGCTGGCTATTCGCTGCCCTCGTTCATCGGCTTGTATCTGTTGGCTCGGTATATGAGACTGCATCCCATCAAGTTGTGGAAGTTGAACCGTTGGTGCGATTTGGCCATCTATCTTGCCATTGTGGCGTTTCTGACCATCACCATGTTTGTCATCAAACAACATGGAGGCCGTGGCGGTGCACTTTACTTTTACATCTGTCCGTTGGTCATTCTTGGCGCGATGCACTTGTTGCTGTTCTTCTCGAAGTTCTCATTCCACAGCCGTGTCATCAACTGGCTTGCCCTCTCGGCTTTCGGTGCCTATCTGACCCAGTCAAGCAGTTTCATCGGCGGACGATTCTATGATGATATCCTCCTGAACTGGTTCAACAATGAGCCTCGTTGTGAATTCATCCTTTACAGCAGTCTACTTGTCATCGGCGTTTTCTTTGGCTCCATCCTGATTGACAAAGTCAGGATATTGCTATGGAATCTGATGACAACCCTTTGGTCGAGGTGTTCCCTCGCCCACTAACTCTTTTACTCATTTCTAAAAACGATATGAAAAAAATAATGCTCGTCTTCGGGACGCGTCCCGAAGCCATCAAAATGGCCCCGCTGGTCAAGGCGTTACAGTCTCGCAAAGATGCCTTTGAGACCATCGTTTGCGTCACTGCGCAACATCGCGAGATGCTTGACCAGGTGCTAGAAATCTTCGACATCAAGCCTGAGTATGACTTGAACATCATGCAACAAGGCCAGGACCTTTACGACATCACGTCCCGCGTGTTGCTGGGTATGCGCGATGTGCTCAAGGAGGTTCAACCCGATGTGGTACTCGTGCATGGCGACACGACCACCAGCACCGCCACAGCACTAGCCGCCTTCTACCAGCAGATTCCTGTGGGTCATGTCGAAGCCGGCCTTCGCACTCACAATATTTATAGCCCGTGGCCCGAGGAGATGAACCGCCAAATAACTGGCCGAATTGCCACCTATGACTTCGCTCCCACCCCGCTGAGCCGTCAGAACCTACTCGATGAGCACACCCCAGACGAGCGTATTGTCGTCACAGGCAACACGGTGATTGATGCTCTCTACTGGGTTGTGGAAAAAATCAGAAACAACGCAAAACTTGGCGATGAGTTGGCTGACCGAATTCGTGCCTTTGGCTATGATGTGTCGCGTCTTGCGAATGGCCGCCGCATGGTACTCATCACTGGTCACCGCCGTGAAAACTTCGGTGGTGGTTTTGAGAACATATGCCGCGCCATCAAAACGCTTGCCGAGCGTTTCCCTGATGTAGACTTCATCTATCCGATGCACCTGAACCCAAATGTGCGCAGACCCATCTATGCATTGTTTGGCGAAGACTTGGCACGCGGCAAGGGCAACTTGTTCTTCATCAATCCGCTCGAGTATCTGTCGTTTGTCTACCTGATGGAGAAGTCCACTATTGTCCTGACGGACAGTGGCGGCATCCAGGAGGAAGCTCCAGGCCTTGGCAAACCTGTGCTAGTAATGCGTGATACAACTGAACGTCCTGAAGCATTGGAGGCTGGGACAGTAAAGCTTGTTGGTACAGACTATGATGCCATTGTGGACAACATGACACTGCTACTGACCGACGCTTCGGCCTACGATGCGATGAGCCATGCAGTGAATCCCTATGGTGACGGCAAGGCTTGTGGACGAATCGTCAATCACCTAATCAATCATTAATGCATTTCAATCACTATCTATAGACTAATCATGAAAGGGAAAATACTAGTTACAGGTGGAACCGGCTTTATTGGTTCGCACACTACAGTTGAGTTGCAGAATGCAGGTTATGAGGTGGTTATCATCGATGACTTGAGCAACAGTAACCGCGATGTGCTTGACGGCATTGAGCATATCACCGGCAAGCGTCCCGTTTTTGTTGAGGGCGACTGTAAGGATATCAACACCCTGCATCAATTATTCAAAGACAATCCAGGCATTGAGGGTATCATCAACTTTGCAGCCCACAAGGCAGTCGGCGAGTCGGTGCAGAAACCCATCATGTACTATCGCAACAACCTGAACATCTTGCTCAACTTGTTGGACTTGATGCCTGTATATGGTGTGAAGGGCTTTGTCTTCTCATCATCTTGCACCGTCTATGGCGAGCCCGACCAAAACCCCATCACCGAGGATGCTCCAACCAAGAAGGCTACGTCGCCCTATGGAGCAACCAAACAGATGTGCGAGGACATCATCGCTGATGTCATCAAGAGCGGAAGCCCCATCAAGGCTATCTTATTGCGCTACTTTAACCCCATCGGCGCACACCCCAGTGCCGAGATCGGCGAACTGCCCAATGGTGTGCCTCAGAACCTTGTGCCCTACCTGACCCAGACTGCCATTGGAATCCGTCCGTTGCTGAGCGTGTTTGGTGACGATTATGACACACCCGACGGCTCATGTATCCGCGATTTCATCAATGTCGTTGACTTGGCGAAGGCACATGTCCGTGCGCTGGACCGTATGCTCAATGACGAGAGCGAGGATGCGCTCGAGGTGTTCAACATCGGCACAGGCAATGGACTGTCGGTGCTTCAACTGATTGACGCCTTTGAACGCGCCACCGGCGTCGAGGTCCCCCACAAGATTGTGGGTCGCCGTGAGGGTGACATCGAAAAGATTTGGGCCGACCCAAAGCGCGCAAATGAGGTACTGGGTTGGAAAGCTGAAGCCAGTGTCGATGAAACCATGCTCAGCGCCTGGAAGTGGCAAAAGCGCCTGCGCGAGCGTGGCATTATGTAAATTGCTGCGGATTAAAACAAAATCGCTGGCATCACGAAATGTGACGTCAGCGATTTTTCTTGGCTATTTGCCTGAGGATTAAGCCTCGGCGGGAGCCTCAGCCTCAGCTGCGGGAGCTTCCTCGGCGGGAGCCTGTGCAGCGGCTGCCTCAGCTGCCTTTGCGGCCTGGTCTGCAGCCTTAGCAGCTGCGATCTCAGCACGCTTCTTGGCAACGGCCTCGGCCTTAGCCTCGTTCTTCTTGGTCTCTTCCTCCAGGGCCTTCTTGGCTGCAGCCTTCTTGCCCTCGCGCTCCTGGTTCTTCACAGCCTCAAGC